>JALHOE010000067.1 GCA_022843175.1 Deltaproteobacteria bacterium | reverse complement strand
CGGGTGCTCGTCTCGCGCGCCTCGCGGGCGGCCGCGCGCAGCTCGGCCCGCGTGCGGGTGACGCGCAGGCGAGCGCGGCGCTCGACGAGGCGATCGAGATCGAGCAGCAGGGAGCGGTTCTCGACGAAGCGTCGGGCGTGCGCGTTGACCACGACGAGCACGTCGCCCGCACGCGGTTCGATCCCACCGGCCATCGCGCGGTACACTCCCCGCGATGGTCCCCGTCCGCAAGCGTCTTCTGTGCTCCGTCGTCATGATCGTCGCCCTCGGCTGCGGCCGGGCGCCGGCCGTGCGTCACGCGCACAACGGCGACTTTCCCGCGCTCAAAAAGGAGCTCGACGACCGGGCCGCGAAGAACGATCTCGACGACGGCGACATCCGCGCGGTCTCCCGGGCGATCCTCGAGCACGACCTCCAGCGCTTCGCGGGCGACGAGGGCGTCCGCCGCCTCCTCGCTCTGACCACCTGCGCCAAGCCGATCTCCTCGGCGCTCGAGAGCACGGCCAAGGGCGACGACGACATCGCTGCGACGGCGGCGTGGGTCCTCGTCGACAGCGGCGTGGCCGACCCGGACGCGTTCACCGACGCCCATCGCGACGACAAGCGCCCGCGGTGGCGCGCCGTGGCGACGCGCGGGCTCTTCGATTCGGGCGAGGCCGCGCTGCGCGCCGAGCGCGCGATCGACGACGACGAGCACGTCCGCCGCGCCGCCGTGGCCGCCGCGGGCGACGCCGGCTGCGCGAGCGACTTCCCGCTGCTGCTCGAGGCCGCGCGCCGCGATCCGATCGCGATCGTGCAGGTCGACGCGGTGCGTGCCCTCGCGAAGATCGCCCCGAAGCTCGACGAGGGCTCGCCGCGCGCCGATCTCGTCGACCGGTTCAACGACCTGTGGTCCGGCGGAGACGAGGCGATGCGCGGCGCGATCGCGCGCGCGCTCGCGGTCCCCGTGCTGTTCGACGCCGGCGGCCGGCAGCTGCTCGACCGGGTGCTCGGGCGCGACGAGGGCCACGCCACGGTCGACGCCGCCTCCGCGATGATGGGCGCGGGCGGTCAGAACGGCGCGCTCATGCTCGCCCGGCTCGCCAACGAGCACGATCCCGCCGTCCGGGCGCACGCGATCCGACTCCTCGACGCGCGCCGCCCGGAGCACGCCGAGGTCCTGCTCGGTATCCTCGCCAGCAAGAGCCCCGCCGACGATCCGTCCGTGAAGGTCGTGGCGGCCGAGGCGCTCCTCCACGCGCCGACCCACACCCCGAAGGCGATCGAGGCGCTCCTCGGGCTGATGGCCCGTCCGGACAAGGTGGGCACCGATGCGGCCGTCGCCCTCGCGGGCGCCGGCGACGCGCGCGCAAAGCCTCGTCTCATCGCGGACCTATCCACGCCGTCCTCCCTGCGGTTCCGGGTCGCCTCGGCCCTGGTCCGGCTCGGGGCCCCGGGGGAGGTCCGGCCCCTCCTGGCCTCGACGGATATCGACGTTCGAGACGGAGCGGCCTGCGCGGTCCTGTCGACACCGAAGGGCTGACCCCGCGAAGCTCTTGACCCGAATGCCCGCGGCCCGTTACGCAACGGGGCCATGAGCCTCCTCTCTCGTCTGGCACTTCCGCTCGTCCTCGGCGCCGCGCTCGCGAGCTCGGGCTGCATCAAGAAGACGTTGGCCAAGGGTCAGATCAAGTCGACCCGCGAGGGCTCGGCGGCCTTCCAGACGACGGCGGACTTCGAGACCGCGCGCATCGCCGCCTCGGCGGGCATCGCGCAGTTCGAGGGCATGCACATGCTCGTGCCCGACGACGACAACGCCTACTACCTCTTGATTCGCGGCTGGGCCTCGCTCGCCTTCGCGTTCGTCGAGGACGACCTCGAGCAGGCGATCCTCGCCGGCGACGACGACCAGATCGCCTACCACCGCGCTCGCGCCAAGAGCATGTACACCCGCTCGGTGAACTACGGCCTCGAGTGGATGGAGTCGAAGAACGCCGGCATCCACGAGGCGATCAAGCACGGCTCCGAGAAAGAGATTCAGGAGTACGTCAAGAAGTTCACCGACGAGGAGGACGCCGACTTCCTCTTCTGGACCGGTCAGGCGTGGATGTCGCGCGTGAACGTCGACAAGGGCGACATCGGCGCGATCGGTCAGGTGTTCATCGGCCGCACGTTCGTCGAGCGCGCCGTCGAGCTCAACGACGGCATCGAGCGCGGCTCGGGTCACGTCATCCTCGCTTCCTACTACGCGCGCACCGGCTTCAACACGCTCGGCCAGGAGTCGTTCGACAAGGCCAAGGCGCACTTCGACAAGGCCTTCCAGATCAACGGCGGTAAGGTCCTGCTCGGCAGGGTGCAGATGGCGCGCAGCTACGCCTGCCGCATGCACGACGAGTCGCCCGGCCGCAAAGCCTCGTTCGACATGTACATGAAGCTCCTCAACGAGGTGCTCGAGGCCGACGATCCGCTCCCCGAGGCGCGACTCACCAACGCGATCGCCAAGCGCAAGGCGCGCCGCTACACGAGCAAGAAGTGGATCGAGGACGTGGCCCGCGAGGATTGCGGCTGGGAGCTGTGAGCCCTCGCGTCCTGGTGACGCATCGCGTTAGTCTTCGCGCACAGCTGTGTTCGCGCTAGCCTGCCGCCCCGTCGTTCCCGCCGTGCAGCGGCAGTCGTTTGAAGAAGGAACGCTGCCGCCCGTCCTACGACGCGGGGCTGTTTCATCTCGTGAGGAGGAGTCAGATGGTTCGTAAGGTCCTTATTGGTGTCAGCGCGGCCGCCGCGCTCCTCGCGCTCTCGGCTGGCAGCGCCAACGCGCAGACCAAGCTGAAGGTCGGCACGCCCGCCGCGCCGGATTCGCCGTGGGGTCAGGTCTTCAAGACCTGGAAGAAGGCCGTCGAGACGAAGACCAACAACGCGGTCTCGTTCGACTTCTTCTTCAACAGCACCCAGGGCACCGAATCGACGATGATCGACAAGATGAAGGCGGGCCAGCTCGACGGCGCCGCGGTCACCTCCGTCGGTCTCGGCAAGATCGACAAACGCCTCCTCGCCATCCAGGTCCCCGGCGCGATCCGCTCCTGGAAGGCCGTCGACGCGGTCCGCGGCGCGATCCAGGCCGACTACGACAAGTTCCTCACCGAGAAGAAGTTCACCCCCATCGCCTGGGCGGACGTCGGCCAGTCGCACTTCCTGAGCAAGGGCTTCGCCGTCCACGTCCCCGACGACGTCAAGGGCAAGAGCCCGTGGGTCTACGCCGAGGACCCGATCCTCAAGACGGTCTACGGCAAGATCGGCGGCGTGAACCCGTTCCCGGCCGAGCTCATGTCGGTGCTCCCCAACATCGACAACGGCAAGATCAACTGCATGAGCGTCTCCGCCCTCGCGGCCGAGATGCTCCAGTGGAACAGCAAGTTCGACAACGCGGTCGACCAGGTCAACGGCATCGTCGTCGGTGGTCTCGTCATGTCCACCGACTCGCTCGACAAGCTCCCGGGCGACCAGAAGCAGGCCGTGATCGACACCGGCAAGGTCATGGCCGAGTCGTCCACCGGCCTCAAACAGCGCATTCGCAACGAGGACGCGGCGGCCTGGACCCGCTTCAAGAGCCGCACCGGCGTCACGATCTACAAGCCCACCGCGGACGACGTTTCCAAGTGGGATGCGATCTTCAAGGCCTCGCGCGACGCGCTCAAGGCCGGCACCTTCGACCCGGCCCTGGTCGGCAAGATCGAGTCGACGGCGGCCGCCAACCCGTAGTTTCCCGGAAACCGCGGCGCTCGCCGCTTTCGAGCCCCTCGCCGCTCCTTGGTGGGGGGCTCGTTGTTTTGTCCCGATGCGTCGTGCGCGCCTGATACCCTCGCGCACGATGGAAGCTCGCCCCGCTGAGGGTCAGCCCGCGCGCTGGACGAAGCCGCTCGTGAGGCTCGACGCGGTCTGGACGAAGATCGAGACGTACTTGGTCCTCGGCGTATTGATCGCCGCGATCCTCTACATGACCGGGTGGGTCACGCTCAATGCGTTCCACACCAAGGGCGGCAAGCTCGCGAACTTCCCCGGCATCATCCTCACGTTCGCGGGGCTCGCGTCGGCCGCGTCGTGGACGCGCATCCCCGCGCGCGAGCGACTCCCGAAGAAGCTGATCGTCCCCGGCGTGCTGTTCGCCGCCGGCGTGCTGCTCCTCCTCGTCGCCAAGAAGCACGACTACTTCGCCAACGTCTCGCGCTGGCTCGCCGACGCGTCGCTCATCAAGCAGATGGGCACGCCGCAGATCGTCTCCGCCCGCTTGTTCACGATCTGGGTCGCGCTGCTCGGCGGCTCCCTCGCCACCGGCGCCGGCCGGCAGATCAACATCGACGTGGTCATGCGGTTCATCGGTCCGCGCCCGCGCCTGATCGTTGCATTGTTTGGTTATATTGTCTCGGCGTTCGCCTGTTTCGTCATCGCCTGGGGCTTCGTCGACTACCTCGCGATCACCCGCTTCGGCGCGGCCAAGACCTCGACCAAGGGCGAGAAGATCGCCTTCGTCTCCAAGTCGGTGGGCCGGCACACGTTCCTCGTGCGGCGTCAGCTCGCGCTCGACATCCGCAGCTTCGGCAATGTGGTCATCAACGGGAAGCCGTTCGACAAGTGGTACACGGGCGCGGAGTGGAACCAGGAGCTCAACGAGAAGGGTTGGGCCGACGTCTATCCGCCCACCGCTCCGGCCGCCGGCACGCCGGCTCCCGCCGTTCCCTATCCGGCCAAGCCGTGCCTCACCCCGAAGGAGATCGAGGACCTCGGCGCCAAGGGCGGCAGCATCAACCCCGATTGGCGCCTCACCGGCGCGTGCGACGTCGGCGACGGCACGGGCACGCGCGCTCCGCTCGCGACCGCGCCCGAGCCCGACGACCGCACGCCGCTCGAGGCCGACCTCTCGCTGATCTTCCCGTGGGGCTTCCTCATGATCGGTCTGCGCTTCCTCCTTCGCGGCGCCCTCGCACTCGGCGGCGCGGTGTCGACCGATCCCAACGCCGCGCACGGCGCCGACGCGCCGATGCACGGAGGCGACACCGCCGTCGAGCCGCCGATCGTCGAGACCCGGGTCGACCAGGAGGCGAGGGCGCACGTCGGGCAGGACGCGCTCCCGGCGGACGACACCAACGCCCTCGACGCGCTCTCGGCGTCCAAGGCCAAGGTCGACGCCGGCGCCGAGGACGCCGACAACCGCGCCAAGGATCTCGGCGGCGAGCGTCCGCACCACGAGGTCAGGGACGTGTCCGACGCGCCGAAGGAGCCCACCAAGAAGTCCGAGCCGCCGCTCGACTCGTGGGCCTCGGTGCCGGCCACCGAGAAGAAGGCGAGCGATCCACCCGCTCGCAAGTCGTCGATCCCACCCGAAGTGCCCACCGCGCAGCGGCTCGAGATCGCCGAGAAGATCGCCGCCGAAGAGGAGGAAGAGCGCACCCTCGTCGGTGACCTCTCCGAGCTCGCGCGCGCGCAGGAGCTCATCGAGCAGCAGAACAAGATCAAGGACGACGAGAAGAAGAAGGGAGGCAAGGGATGAGCGGCCCCGCCTCCACGCCGAAGGACATCACGCCGAAGCTCGGACCGATCCCCAAGGGCATCGCCGCGCTGGTCGCGATCCTCCTCCTGGTCTTCGGCCGCACCGCCGGTGCGTTCGTCCTCCTCGCGTTCCTCGGCATCCCGCTGTTCGCGATCATGGGCGGCGGCGCCGCCTTCGCCTGGGTCACGATCGACGACCCGACGCGCCAATTCGTGCGCTTCATCGCCGGCGATGTCCTCCAGGACAAGTTCGCGGGCTCGCCGATCCTCGTCACCATCCCGCTCTTCACCTTCGTCGGCTACCTCATGGCCGAGTCGAAGACGCCCGAGCGCATCGTGCGCGCGTCGCGCGCGTTCTTCGGCTGGATGCCGGGCGGTCTGGCGATCGTCTGCATCTGCGCGAGCGCGTTCTTCACCACGCTCACCGGCGCGAGCGGCGTCACCATCGTCGCCATCGGCGGCCTCCTCTACCCGGCGCTTCGCCAGCAGAAATACCCCGACGAGTTCTCGCTCGGCCTCGTCACCACCGGCGGCTCCCTCGGTCTGCTCCTGCCGCCGTCGCTGCCGATCCTCGTCTACTCCCTCGTCGCCGCGGTCCCGATCAACGAGACGTTCAAGGCGGGCCTGCTCCCCGGCTTCCTCGTCATGGTGGTGCTCGGCATCTACAGCGCCTACGTCGGCATCAAGACCAAGCTCCCGACGACGCCGCTCGATCTCAAGGAGATGGGCGCTTCGCTGTGGCTCATCAAGTGGGAGCTCTTCGTCCCGGTGATCATCCTCGGCGGCCTCGCCACCGGCTTCACCGGCCTCGACGAGTCGGCCGCGATCACCGCGCTCTACACGCTGGTCGTCGAGGTGTGGGTCTACAAGGACCTCGACCTCAAGAAGGATCTCCCGCGCATCGCGCGCAACAGCATGTCGCTCGCCGGAGCGGTCATCCTGATCCTCGCGATGGCGAACTCGCTGATGAACTACGTCGACTTCGTGCGCGTGCCGGAGCACCTCCTGCACTGGCTCGAGACGCACACGTCGCTCGACACGTCGTGGAAGTTCCTCATCGGGCTCAACATCTTCCTGCTCGTCATCGGCATGCTGATGGACGGGTTCTCCGCCATCCTCGTGTCGGTCCCGCTGATCATCCCGATCGCGACGACGTTCCGGATGAACCCGTTCCACCTCGGGATGATCTTCCTCCTCAACCTCGAGATCGCGTACGTGTGCCCGCCGCTCGGGCTCAACCTGTACATCTCGAGCTTCCGCTTCGAGCGGCCGGTCGTCTCGCTCTACAAGATCGTCTTGCCATTCGTGGGCCTGCTCGTGATCTGCCTCGGGCTCGTCACGTACATCCCACGCATCTCCACCTTCCTGCTCGAGAAGCAGGTCGAGACGGAGCGGCTCAAGGATCTCAAGTCGATCGAGGACTGCGAGCGTCCCACGTTCGAATACGACCGCTTGCAGTGCGTGCAGAGCGATCCGCTCAACCGCAAGCCGTGCGACGGCCGCAGCGAGCTCGTGCACTGCCTCGCCGCGTCCACCAACGACAGCGACGACGCCGACTACCAGAACTACTGCGTGAAGGCCTTCGAGAAGACGTGCGTGCAGAACGCATGGAAGGACAAGTTCCGCGACGAGGTCTGCGGGACGCCGTGGTCGCAGCGGTGGTCCGCGAACAAGAGCCGCTGCAACGCGAAGAATGGCGTTGCTCCGCCGTCGCCCGCGGGCAGCGCAGCTCCCGCGGGGAGCGGCGATCCCTCGGGCGTCGACGAGGACGAGCTCCTCAAGTCGATGCTGGGCGGCGGCTCGGCCTCGGCCGCGCCGTCAGGCTCCGCGGCTCCCGCCCCCTCCGGCTCCGCGCCGGCCGGCGAGGACGATCTCCTCAAGGACATGCTCAAGTAGGGGCCCGTCCTCGCGTGCGGTGTTGGGCGGCGTTAGGCGCTGACGCGTGCGCCTGCGCTTGGTACCGGGCGGCGGAGGTTTGGCCAGAGGTTCTGCTGTCGTGCCCGTGCCCGTGCCCGTGCCCGTGCCCGTGCCCGTGCCCGCTCACGACCACGGATCACGCGCACGACCATGGACGCAACCTCTGGCGGAACCTCCGCCGCCGGGTACTGGGCGCTCGCTGACGCGCGCGCTTGCGGCGTTTAGGCGCTCGCTGACGCGCGCGCCTGTCAACGGAGCGCGCACTGCACTGCGAGCGCAAGCGCGGCGATTCCGCCGGCGAGGGAGTGTCCGCGGAGCGACGTGCGCACCGCGTCGAGCGCGCGGTCGCGGTCGCCGTGCACGATCGCGCTCACCCCGAGCTCATGGCGGTACGTCTCGTCGTGCGCGCGGCGGATGAAGCGTTCGGAGCCGAGCCCGAAGTCCACGTCGGGCGGCGCGTCGATCGTCGAGGGCTCCCACTCCGGCCCGAGCGCGCTCTTCTTCAGACGCGCGAGCGCGGCGAGCTCGGCGAACAGCAGCGCGACGATCAGCGCGAGGGCGACGTTGGCGACGTGCATCGGCAGGTGCAGCCAGATCGACGTCGTCCCGCGGCGGGGGAGCAGGGCGGACGCGATCGCGAGGCTCAGCGCGGCGACGCGGAGGATCCGGCGTCGCTGCGCGGCGTCGGCGATCGAGCCCGGCCGGGCGGTGACGCGCGCGGCGGTGACGGCCACCGCGACCATCGCCGGAATGAACGGCAGCGCGCAGACGCCCCCGAACATCGCCGCGAAGAGCGCGATGCCGATCAGCACGGTGCCCGGCGCTCCCTTGAGCAAAGCCATCGCCGCGACCATCAGCACCCCGTTGAGCGCGCCGAAGGCGAACGAGAGCGCGGTCGCGCGCGCGCCGGCGCGGTGCGCGTCGGCCAGCGGCGTTCGCGTGAGCGCGATGCCGAGCAGCGTCGCGCTGATCGCGGTGCATCCGGTGAGCGCGAGGACGAGGTCCCACGAGCCGCGGTAGGTGTGCGGCCGCTGCAGCGCGTATCCGAACAGGGCGCCGCCGAGCGCGCCGATCAGACCACAGGCGGCGATGAGCTCACGGCGGGCCATCGTCCGAACGAACGCCCCCGCCGGGCGGATGCTTCCCGCGGGGGGCTATGGGCGAAGCAGCACGTAGAGCGCGCCCTCGCCGCCGTCCTCGCCGTGGGCGGTCGCGAACGCGGCGACGTGCTGGGACGACCGGCCCTGGGAGAGCCAGGCGGAGATCTCGCCGCGCAGCACGCCGATGCCGGCCGGGCTGTGCTCCCCGCGCCCGTGGATCACGAGCACGCATCGATCGCGCCGGGTGCGCTTCTCCTTGAGGAACTTCTCGAGCGCGTCGCGGGCCTCGTCGGAGCGCTTGCCGTGGAGATCGAGGCGCGCGTCGATCGGCAGCTCGCCGCGCCGAAGCTTGCGGAACGTGCCGTCGGCGAGGTCCATCCGTCGGCCCTCGAGGTGGCGGCCGTCGTCGTTGACCTCGAAGCGGGCCGCGCCCTCGACGAGGTTCATCAGGTGATCGCGCACGTCCTCGTCGGGATCGCGCGCGGGCGGCGGCTTGGCCTCTCGCTTCGGTAGCTTCGGCGCGGTGGTGACGCGGCCCCGCTTGTCGTCGCCGAGGGGCTGCACGCCGCCCATCAACCGGCGGAAGTAGAACTCGTCGGTGTGGGAGCGATCGAGCGCGGCGAGCTCCTCGCGCTCCTGCTTGGTGAGGGTCGGCTCGCGGGGCTTCGGCGGAGGAGGCTGCGCGGGTGCTTGGGCGGGCGCGCCCTTATCTGCGGCGGCTCTCTTCTGCAGCTCCTTGAGCTGGGCCTCCAGCGGGCGGAACTTGGGCGCCGCTTGGGGCTTGGGGGATTCTTCCTTCTTCTTCTTCATGGCGGTTCTTCATCGCTCTCAGCGCGATGCGCACCGACTGGATGCCGGCGAGGACGCCGTCCTCGTATTGCCAATCGGGATCGCCGAGCTCGGGGAAATCGTGGGGATTGCGGATGTCCTCGGCCGTGAGGTTCGGAAGCAACCGCCTCGCGAGGTCGATCACCTTCTTGGTCTGCACGGCCTCGATCGCGTTGATCTCGCGATCGATGAGGTCGAAGAGCTCACTCATCGGGACGGGGCATTCACGGCAGCGCGACCGAGCGCACGTTGCCGAGGATGACCGGATCGCCGCCGTTGGTCTCGCCCTTCATGCGGAAGAAGTTGAACGCCTCACCGCCGACGATGCGCGGCCAGAAGCCGGCGAACCCGTCCTGCTTGATGACGCCCCGGGTGAACTTCGCCGTCGGGCCGCCCGGGCCCTTGGCCCACCGCAGCGTGCCGGCGGTGGAGTCCTGGTAGACGATCTTGAGGTTGCTGCCGTCCGCGACGATGTGCGCGTTCTCGCCCACGACGTGCTGGCCGTCGGTGAACTTGTTGGACGCGCTGCCGTCGGCGCTCGTGCCGTCGTCGATGGCGACCGCGGGCGCTGCCTTGGTGACGTCGCCACCGGGCACGAACTTGTAGAGCAGCCACTCCTTGATGCCGTCGCCGTAGACCACGTGCCAATTGCCGGTGGAGTCGATCGCCAGGTTGGGGCTGAAGCCGCGGTCGCCGGTGAGCTTGTTCTTGGTGACGTCGCCGGTCCAGCCGTCGAGCGGCGCCGTGGTGGGCGTCGTCGTCCACTTGCCGCCCTTGTTGGACGACGCGCGGAGGTTGCCGTGGAAGCGGTCGTAGAACACGACGCCGAGCTCGCCGGACGACGAGGCGGCGAGCGAGAGGCCCGCGCCGAGCGCGTTGACGTAGATGCCGAGCTGGGCGCGCGTCTTCTGGCACGACACGGCGCCGTCTTTGTTCTTCACGCACGCTTCGCCGTCGCCGCACACCGGCATGCAGCCGGAGACGGTGGCGGTGCAGACCGGCTCGATCATCGCGGCGCTGTCGCCGTTGAGGCACTTCTGCCCCGCGCCGCAGATCGCCTGGATACAGGGCGCTTTCTCGTCGACGGCGACGTCCTCGAGCGACCAGTCGCCCTGGCTGCTCGGCTGCTCGGTCTGCGACTTGGCGAGGCGGACCCGCGCCTTCGCGTAGCCGCCGCTGCCCGCCTCGAGGGTCTGATAGGCGATCACCGGCTTGCCGGAGACGAGCACCATCGAGGTGAACTTGCCGGCCCAGCCCTTGGCCTGGGTCTCGATGACGTGCGTGCCCCACTTCTTACCGTTGGGTCGCGCGACCTTGAGCTGGCCGCCGGTGCGGTCGAAGTACGCGACGATCGGGCTGCCGCCCGAGTCGAGCACCATCGAGGTGTACTGGCCGACGTCGTCGCCGGGATCGCTCACGCCGCCGCGGTAGCCGCAGTTGTTGAACGAGAGCTCGGTGCCCTCTTGCGGAGCGGGCACGCCGTCGGCGACCTGCCAGTCGACCGCGCCCTTCTCCTTGTTGTACTTGCCGATCACGAGATCGCCCTGGAAGTCGTCGGAGCTGCCGCCCGAGGGATCGCCCTCGCCGTAGCCCGCGACCCAGACGGTGCCGTCGCCGGCGACGGCGACGCTGGTGTGGGAGCCGATCACGTACGGGACGAGGTCGGGCTTGCTGTTGCAGGTGATCTGCGCGTCGTCCTCGCCGCCGCCCGCGCAGGTGCAGCCGCTCGCGCCGCTCGCTGCGACCAATAATGAAGCCGCCGCGACCTCGCGCGCGCGGCGCCTACGACGCTCGAGCACCGCGCCGACGACGGCCAGCACGCCGAAGACCGCGCCGGTGGTGGAGGTGGTGTCGTTGCCGGGGACCGAGCAGCCGCAGCCCGACCCGCCGGGGACCGTGCTGTCGGCGCGGCCGCGGATCAGGGCGGAGCTGGTCGAGGCGACGTTGCCGCCCTCGTCGGTGGCGCGGACCTCGATCTGCGTGCCCTCGAGCGGGACGCTGACGATGCGCTTGTTGTCGACGAGCGGGACCGGGATCCAGGCGCCGCCGTCGACGCGAGCCTCGACCTGGAGGTCAGAGCCCTTGCTGACGATGTCGGACGCGAGGATCGTCACCACACCGGCGACGTCGCTCTTCACCCGGATCACCGGGGCGAGCACGTCGATGACGACCGGCAGGTTGACCGGCTCGCTCTCGCTCTCGGGGCGGCCGACGATGCGCGACACGACCTGGATCGTGTGCTTGCCCTGGAGGACGAAGAACGGCGAGGTGACCGTGAAATCGCGCTCGGGGAAGAACGTGGTGTAGAGGCCCTTGTCGACGCGATACGCGTACTCGACCTTGTTGCTGCCGTTGTCCTCGGCGGCCGAGGCGTGCACGAGCACCTTGGGCGGCGCGTCGCCGACGGTGGCGAGGTCGAAGTTCTTCGGGTCGATGTCGGTCTTGACGATCTGCGCGAACGTCTTGGTGGCCGGGATCGCCGCGGTGGCCGGCTCGAGATAGGCGAAGATGCCGAGCCAACGCTCCTCTCCCTTGAGCACCTTGCGGATGCCGCCCTCGGGGATGGTGAGCTTGAGGCCGTACGACGCGAGCGCCGAGTCGAGCTTGATCGGCTTGATGTTCGAGAACGTGGACGCGGGGATCAGACCGCCGATCGACTCGACGAGCTTGCCGACCTGCGCGTCCTTCTCGAGCAGCAGCGTGTTGTTGCTGATGCGCGGGTTGGTGAAGGAGAGCGGGTTCTTCGGCGGGAACTTGAGGCCGATGCCCTCTTTGCCGGCCTCGAGGTTGATCGGCACCTTGATGTCGATCCGGCCGGTGAACATGCGGATGAACCGGTCGTGCGACCACATGTAGAAGTCGAGATCGGTGTCCTTGAGCTGGAGGTCGAGGAGCGGGCTCGTGAAGTCCGCGGTGTTGTCGCCGACGGTGATGTTCGGCGCCTTCTGCGGCCGGATGGCGAGCGCCATCGCCGGCGAGGTCTCACCGGGGTTGAACTTGTCGGAGATGCCGCGGATCGAGGGCAGGAGGAGCGAGAACAGACCGGCGTTGAGCTGGTTGATCTGCTCGCTCGAGATGCCGATGCAGAACGCGCCGGAGTTGTAGGCGCCGGTGGCGGCGTGGTTGAGGTACTTCTCGGCGAGGCCGATGCCGAGGTGCGGCGGCGAGGTGCCCTTCCAGTCCGGGACCTCGTTGGCGGAGAGCACGTCGGGCAGGAGGAGCCCCATCGGGAGCGGGTTGTCGACCTTGGGGACGCAGCTGCTCACCTCGGTGGGCTGCGCGCCGCCGAGCATGTTGAGCGTGACGCCGTTGACCGTCGCGCCGGTGCTCGGCGCGGGGGTCATGTTGCCGCCGCTCGCGAGCATGAAGTCGAGGCCGCCGCTGGTCCCTGGCGACATCGACGCGAGCAGGCCGCTCAGGTCGAAGCGCGACTCGATGCCGAGGAGCATCGGCACGCACTCGCCGTCGGCCTTGTCGGTGTAGCGACAGGTGCCGCTCTTGTTGAACGTGCCGGTCGGGCACTGCTCGCTGCCGTCGGGGAGCTTCTGCGCCTTCATGCACGTCGCGTCGGAGAGGGGCTTCGCGAGCTGCGAGCCCATCTGGCCGACGATCATTCCGGCGATGAGGTCTTTGAACCAGTTGGCGATCGTGTCGTTGAAGCCGCTGCCGCAGAACTTGAAGCCGTCCTTGACCTGGGTCTCGTTGAACTTGAACTTGGACGGGTCGATGTTGATCTTGGTGTAGCCCGCGCGGACCGCGTGCGTCGCGTCGTTGGGGATCTCCTCGAGCGCGATGTCGACGTCCATGTCGACGTCCTGGAAGTTGACCGCGCCGCAGTCGACCGGCGGCTTGCCGAGCGTCGCCTCGACGTTGCCGATGACGCTCGCGGTGATGCCGAGGCGCTGGAGCCGGATCGGGATGCGGGCGTGGACCTTGAGGTTCTTCGGCGTGACCGAGTCGATCTTGATCGCCGAGATCTTGGCGATGTTGAGCTCGACGACGCACTTCGGCGGCTTGTCGGTGGGCTTCGGGCCGCCGGGGCAGATCGTGTAGTTGATGTCGAAGAAGAGGATCTTCGTGGAGCCCTTCGACTCGCCGATCTCGAAGGTCATGATCCCGTCCTTCACGGCGCTGCCGCCGCCCTCGAGGACCTTCTGGATCACCGTCGGCAGGTTCTTCTCGAGGAAGTCGAGACCGGGGCGCGTGATGCGAACGCCCGCAGCGTTCGTGACGCGCATCTCCTTGTTGAAACCGCCCGGGATGACGCTCGAGCCTGCGCAGCTGCTCCCGCAGCCTCCGCCGCCACACGCGTTGGCCGCGGCGAGGAAACCGGCCGCGATGGCGGTGTTCTTGAGGGCGAAGGCGAGATCGGGCCCGAGCCAAGAAGCGAAGCGAGACATGGAGTCCTCCCGGGCCGCCCACTCATGGAGTTGGGCAGCTGCAGC
Source organism: Deltaproteobacteria bacterium (assembly GCA_022843175.1). Lineage (GTDB taxonomy): Bacteria > Myxococcota_A > Polyangia > Polyangiales > JADJMO01 > JALHOE01. The sequence goes on along the minus strand of JALHOE010000067.1, from coordinate 26,842 downwards.
GAGCGAAGGTTTCCAAAATCCTACGGCCCGCGGGGGGGGGGCTCAAGCAACGACGTTCACTTGCGTGTGACGGACGGACGATTCCATGGGCGCCGCCCAATGTAGGTGTAGGCGGCACAAAACGAATGGAGCCGCGAGCGTGAGTGAGCGGGGTGTCTTGCGTGACAACCCGCTCCCTGACGGTCGCGGCTCCAGGCGGGCGTGGTCAGTCGCCGGCGGCGTCGGAGGGGCCGGTCTCGGTGCCGCCGGAGTCGGTGCCCGCGTCCGCGGGGGGCGGGGGGGCCGAGCCGGAGATCTTCACGCCGTAGGCGCCGAAGGTCGCCGAGAGGAGGAAGGCGTTCTTGCAGTTGGCGCCGCCCACGCAGTGGGTGCCGATCTCGGGGATCTTGCCGTCGGCGCCGCGCTTACAGACCTTGCCGTCCGTCTTGGTGGCGTCGTTGACGAGGATCGCGCAGAGCGACTGGCAACCGGCGCTCTTCACCGGGACCGTGTCGGCGTCTTCTGCGGTGATCTTCGCGACGAGGGCGCCGCCGGTCGTCCAGCCGAGCGAGTCGCCGTCGCACCAGAACTTCTTCTCGTACTTGCCGATGCACGAGCCCTTGATCGTGGCGTTCTTCAGCGTCGCCTCGCGCAGGGGGAGGATGATCGGGATGCCCGACGAGTCGAAGATCGGCACGTTGATCTGCGCGATCGACGGCGTCTCGAAGGTGTCGCCGTTGAGCGTGATCGTGGTGGAGACCGGCGAGAGGTCGACCGGCTCGGACGGGCCCTTGAAGCCGGGGCAGATGGCGCCGACGTCCGCCGCGTTGACCTTCTCGTTGAGGAACGCGAACGTCTTGCTGTCGGTCGAGGAGCGCGAGCCGCCGGTCTTGATCGTCTTGGCGGCGGTGTCGATCTGCATGAGCCAGGTGAACGACTCGCTGCCCGCATTGGCGCACTTGGCGTTGACGTTCGGGTCGACCGCGATGCTCACGAGCGAGAGGAGCGCGTCGGGGGACCAGAGGCGGATGCGCCCCATGCGGAAGTCCTTGGTGGTGCCGGGCTGGTCCACCTGGGACATGCACTCGTTGTTCGGGCAGGTCTCGACCTTGGTCGTCGTGCTGCACTCGGTGGCGCCGCCCTCGGTCGGGCCGCAGGAGACCGGCGGGTTGAGCGGATCGGTCAGCGTACACGCGCCACCGGTGGTGCCGGTGTCCGTCTTGCCGGGCGTGGTGTCATCGCTGCTGCTGCAGCCGGCATGGGCGAGGACGCCGAAGCCGCACGATGCGGCGAGCGCCAGGACGATCGAAACTTTCATCGCAGTCCCTCCGAGCACGAGGTCAAGGAATCACAGACCCTAGCACGTTTGCCGTGCTCAGAAGGGCTCAACGGAGGAGCGAGAGGGCGTCGAGCTCGTGCTCGACGTGGACGAGCTGCTTGAACTGGCCGAGCCGGTCGCGCAGCTGCGTGCCGCTGAGCGTCAAGAGCCGGTTCGGCCCGACGTCCTCCACGCAGAACGAGGCCATCGCGCTGCCCGCGACGATCGCGCGGCGGAACGCGGCGCGGTCGACCGACCCACCCTTGGCGTCGACGTGGGCAAGGTAGCCGAGGAAGCCGCCCGCGAAGGTGTCGCCGGCGCCGGTGGGATCGAGGACGTCCTCGAGCGGGTAGGCGGGCGCGAAGAAGGTGCCCTCCGGATCGAACAGGAGCGCGCCGTACTCGCCGCGCTTCACGACCAGGTGCTTCGGGCCCATCTTGCGGATGGCGGCGGCGGCGCGCGAGACGTTGTGGTGCTCGCCGAGCTGGCGCGCCTCTTCGTCGTTGATGACGAGGACGTCGACGTGATGGAGCAGCTTCTTGAGCGCCGTGGGCTCGCCGGTGATCCAGAAGTTCATCGTGTCGGCCACGACGAGGCGGGGCTTCTCGACCTGCTCGAGGACCTCGAGCTGCAACGACGGGTGGATGTTGCCGAGCAGGACGAAGGGCGCGCGCCGCGCCGACGCCGGGATCTTCGGCTTGAAGTCGGCGAAGACGTTGAGCTGCGTGTCGAGCGTGGTGCGGCTCGAGAGCGTCGCGTCGTAGCGACCGGCCCAGCGGAACGACTTGCCGGCTGCGCGCTCGACACCCTCGGTGCTGATGCCGTGGCCGCGGAGCGTTTGCAGGTGCTTGTCGGGGAAGTCCTCGCCGATCACGCCGACCAGATCGATCGGTGTGAACAGCGACGCCGCGAGGCTCGCATAGGAGGCGGACCCGCCCCAAACGTTGTCGTGCTTTCCGGTGGGGAGCTCGAGGTCGTCGAACGCGACAGAGCCAACGATCAATAGGCGGGACATGCGTCGCGCCTCGTTCCGTAGCTTGCGCGGGGCGTCAAATACGCGAGGCGGAGGGGAGGATCCCCCCCCACCTGGCGAACGCGTCCGCAGGGACCGGATCGCGTCCCTGGAGGAAGGCCTCGAGGTGCGGGAGCGAGTCGACGCCCCAGAAGAGCTCGCCCTCGACCAGCATCGTCGGCACCCCGAACGCGCCGCTCGCGAGGGCGCGCTCGGTGTTGGCCTTGAGCTGCGCCTTCACCGCGTCGGTGATTTCCACGGCGAAACCGGCCTCGGAGGCGATGTCGAGCACGACCTCGGGGAGATCCACCCGGCGGCCCTCGACCCACGTCGCGCGGAAGAGCGCGTCGATCAGGCGACGCTCGGGGAACGCGGTGACCGCGCGCAGCGCCGGGAGCGGGTTGAACGGGTGGGTCGCCGGCGGCGCGAGCGGCACGCCGAGGGCGTGGGCTTTGCGGTACGCGTCCTTGAACACGTAGACCCGCTTGGGCGGGATCTCCGCGGGGCCCTTCTGCCCGAGGGTGTTGAGCAGAGCCGCGAACAGGATCGGCACCGGCTCGACCTCGGCGCCGTTGCGCTCGGCGAGCGCGTGGATCTGCGTCCACGCGAGGTACGCGTAGGGCGAGATGAAGTCGAAAAGGAACTGGATCTTCTTCATGCGATCACCCGAGCAGGAATTTGTAGCGCTCGCGCACCTCGGCGGTGATGAGCGACCGGTCGGTCATCACCGCGTGGGTGAGCGCGCCGTGGGCGATCGACTGGGTGGGGTCGGGCAGGTGCGCGGCGACGCCGCGGACGGTGGCGCGCGCGTTCTGCACGTTGGCCTTGAGCACCGCGATGACCGCGTCGACCGAGACGTCCTCGTGCTCGCCGTGCCAGCAGTCGTAGTCGGTGGCGAGCGCCAGCGTCGCGAACGGGAGCTCGGCCTCGCGCGCGAGCTTGGCCTCGGTCGCGTTGGTCATGCCGATGACCGACACGCCCCACGAGCGATAGAGCAGCGACTCGGCGCGGGTGGAGAACTGCGGGCCCTCGATGCAGACGTAGGTGCCGCCGCGGTGCACCCGGACGCCGGTCTGCTCGGCGGCGGTGGCGAGCGCGCTCGCCAGGTCCTTGCACACGGGCTCGGCGAACGGCACGTGCGCGACGGGCGCGCCGAGGTCGTCGGTGCCGGTGAGCGAGAAGAACGTCGACGCGCGGCGCTTGGTGAGGTCGATGAACTGATCGACGACGACGAAGTCGCCGGGGGCGATCTCCTCCTTCATCGAGCCGACGGCGCTCACCGCGACGAGGTGCGTGGCGCCGAGGAGCTTGAGGGCGGCGACGTTGGCGCGGTAGTTCACCCCGCTCGGCGACACCCGGTGGCCGCGGCCGTGGCGGGGGAGGAACAGCAGCTCGACGTCGCCGAGGAAGCCGCGGATCACCGCGTCGGACGGCGCACCGAACGGAGTGTCGACGCGCTCCTCGCGGACGTCGCGCAGGCCGTCGATGTCGTAGAGCCCGGAGCCGCCGATCACACCCAGTCGGAACATGCGCGCTGGCTTACCTCAGCGTTCGCGGCCGATCCAGGGCACGTCCGGGACGCCGGCGAGGTGGTTGGCGCGGCGCGCCAGCGTGAACAGCAGATCGCTCAGGCGATTGAGGTACACGATGCACTCGCTGCGGACCGGCTCCTGGTCCGCGAGCGTGACCAGCAGCCGCTCGGCGCGGCGTGCGACGCAGCGCGCGAGGTGGAGGTCGGCCGCGCCGGCGGTGCCGCCGGGGAGCACGAACGACTTGAGCGGCGCGAGGCCCTCCTCGGCGGCGTCGATCTCGCGTTCGAGGCGCGCGCCGTCGTCGGCGGAGATCAGCGTCATCTTCAGCGACCCCTCCTTGCCCGGCACCGTCGCGAGCTCGGCGCCGAGGGTGAAGAGCTCCTCTTGAATCGGCGCGAGCACGGCGTCGATCGGCGAGCCGGCGAGCGAGACGCGGGCGCGACCGATCGCCGCGTTGGTCTCGTCGACCGTGCCGTAGGCCTCGACGCGCAGCGCGCCCTTCTTGACGCGCACGCCGCCGAAGAGCCCAGTGGTGCCGTCGTCGCCCGTGCGGGTGTAGATCTTCACCGGATCGTCATAGATGAATCAGCCGTCGCCGCACACCCGCTTCTACCGCGACGCCGAGCAGCTCGAGGCGCTCGTGCCGGCGCTGTCGGCGCGACCGCGGGTGCGGGCGCTGTCGGCGGGGTGCTCCACCGGCGAAGAGGTGTACACGCTGGCGATGATGCTGCCCGCGAGCGAGGTCGTCGGCATCGACCTCGATCCGGCGAACATCGCGACCGCGCGCGCGGCCCGCTACCCGGGGGCCGAGCTGCCGCCGCGGTTGAAGCGGTACCTCACCGGCGACGTCGTCGACCCGGCCGTCGCCGCGCGCTGTCGGTTCCTCCACGGAGACCTGCGCCGCACGGGGCTGTTCGGTCCGTTCGACGCCATCCTCTGTCGCAACGTGGTGATCTATTTCGACGAAGCCGAGGCGCTCGCGCTGCTCACGCGCCTCGCGGGCGCGCTGTCGCGCGACGGCGTTTTGCTCGTCGCGCGCGCGGAGATCCCGCTCGCCCGACGGGTCGAGGGGCTCGCGGCGTTCGAGCTCGCCCCCGACGTGGTCGCGTTTCGCCGGCGCGCGTAGCGCCGAGCGCTCAGGGCTTCGCGGCGGCGGGCGGCGCGTCGTAGAACGGCTTGCTCCCCGTCTCCACGCGCACGAGCTGCGGGCGGTCGGCGCTGATGTCGCCGCTGACCTCGTTCTGCACCTGCGGCATCGGCGGCAGGTGGATCATCGGGGTCACGAGGTAGAGGCCGGGGCGATCGAACGTGCCGCTCGGACAGAGCGCGGCGAGCGGCACGGTGGCCTGCCACACACCCTTGGGCGGGAGCTTGGTGATGAACTCGGCGATCGGCGCGGGGACGATCGCGGCGCCGCGGCAGGGGATGACCTGACCGCGCGGGTTGAGCACCATCGCGTCGACGAGCTGCGGGCGCGGGTAGAGCGTGTGCGACTCGGCGCCGATGTTGCGGAGCACGAGGGTTACGTCGGTGTCCTTGCCGTTGCCCACCGAGCGCGCGCCGCCGGGCGCCGCGATGATCGGACCGAGCCCGGTGTTGTTCTTGAGCGGGTACATGTCCGCGTCGAGCACGATCGACGCGGCGGCGATCTCCTTGGCCGACGCGATGTCTGCCGACTCCGGCACCACCGCGAACGGCGCGGAGAGCTTGCCTCCCTTCGGCGGCGCCCACCCGAGGCGCGCGGTGAGGATCGCGCCGTCGACGAGCTTGTCGGTGCGGTCGAGGCAGTAGAGGCGCGGGTCGAAGTCCTCGGCCCACTTGCCGCCGGGCGGCAGCGTGAGCGTGCGCTCGTCGCTGCGCATCGAGCCGGGGAGGGCGCACTCGGCGGGCGCCGGCGCCTTCTGCCCCTTCTTGAGCGGCGTCGTCGAGGGCGGCGGCTCGATGGTCATGCGGAGCAGGCGCGCATCGGCGACGACGCGGAGCGGCGTGCTGCTGTTGTTGGTGACCTCGAGGCGCCACGGCTTGTTGGCGTGCGGCTCGACGCGCAGCTTGACGTCGGGCGCGGGCAGCGCGGGCGCGGCCTCTTTGGGGGGCGCCTTCGGCGCGAGGAGCAGGGCGAAGCCCGTGGCGAGGATGACGGCGCGGATCATTAGAAGAGGAACCCCATGCGCCGATCGGCGTCCTTCCAACCCTGCTTGCTCACGAGGCGGACCGCCAGTCGTTGGGTGCACGAGTCGAGATCGACCTGGCCCACCTCGCGCGAGTCGCGGTTCCACGGCGGCGAGCGGTTGTCGCTGAGCAGGAACAGCTTGCCGGGCGCGATGACCTGCTCGAGCGCGGCGGCCGCCGGCGCGTTGGGGAGCACCTGCACGTCGTGCTTCCCGCCGCCGAGCTCCTCCGAGTAGCAGACCATGTCGACCTCGGTGCCCGACTCGTCGACGACCTTGCGGGGCTGTCCCGTGCAGGCGCCCGTCGGCACGCGAAAGCCGTTGATGCGAAGCTGCCCCTCGAGCATCTCGATCTTGTCCCCGGTGATGCCTATGACGCGCGCGACGAGCCAGCGTGGCGCCTCGGGCGGCGCCGACGGATCGGGGCACCGCACGACGTCACCGATGTGCGGCTTACCCATGCGCCACACCAGCACGAAATCGCCCGGCTCGAGGTTGGGCGCGTTGGCCCAGTTCGCGGGCTCGGTCGCCGTCTCGGGGACGGTGTAGAAGTCGATGACCCAGTAGCGGAGCGCTCCGAAGAGCGCTCCGAAGAACAGGATGCCCCACAGCGACCATCGCATCCACGGCTTCATGGCGGGGTCATGGTAGCCGAGTCCGGCGGCGCGACGGGCAGCTCGACGCGGACCGTCGTGCCCTCGCCGACGCGCGAGCGAACCGACAGCGCGCCGCCGTGCTGCTCCAGGATCTTGCGGACGATGGAGAGCCCGAGGCCCGTACCGCCGGGCTTGGTGGTGAAGAAGGGGTCGAACAGCCGCGACAGATCGGCCTCGGCGATGCCACAGCCGTCGTCGCTCATGTCGACCATCACCTTGTCGCCGAGCTGCTCGGTCGTGATGCGGACCGTGCCCCCCGACGCCGTCGCGTCGAGCGCGTTGACGAAGAGGTTGACGAACACCTGGCGGAGCTTCTCGCGATCGCCGAGCACCGGCGGCACCACGCCCTGGTCGAGCCGCTCGGCGGTGACGCCGCGCTGCGAGGCCTCGGCTGCGTGCAGCTCGATGACTGCGTCGATCACCTCGCCGATCGCGACCCGTTCTCGCGCGAGCCCGCGGGGGCGCGCGAGCTCGAGGAACTCCGTGAGCAGCCGGCCGAGCCGCTTGATTTCGCCCACCACGATCTGCACGCGATCGCGCATCGAAGCGCGTGCGGTGTCGCTCGCGACCTCGCGCTCGACCTGCTTGCCGAGGAGGTGCATCTGCAGCACCGCGGCGTTGAGCGGGTTGCGGATCTCGTGCGCGAGGCCGAGGGCGAGGGTGCCCATCGTCGAGAGCGCTTCGGCGTTGGCGGCGCGGCGCTCGAGGGCGCGGCGCTCGGTGACGTCCACGCCGATGGCGAAGATGAGGCCCTCGTGCTCGGCGCTGAGGTGCCAGCGGATGACGCGCGACGCGCCGTCCGAGATCAACGAGGCCTCGAGCTCGCGCGGCTGACCGCGCGCGGCGACGTCGTCGAGCGCGGCGAGAAAGGGGGCGCGATCGCGCTCGCCGATCCAGCGCTCGACGCTCTCGCCGCGCGCGGTGGTGGGGGGCACTCCGGTGAGCGCGGTGAACTTCGGGTTCGCGAGGACGACCTCGCCGCGCCGGTCGATGCCGAGCACGATGACGTCGGCGACCTCGACGAGCGCGCGATACCGGCGCTCGAGCCAGTCGCGCTCGCGGCGAAGCGCGACCTTCACCATCGCCTGCTCGACCGTCGACTTCAGCTCCTCGGGTCGAAAGCTCTTGAGGAGGAGCGCGAAGGCGCCGCCGCGGAGCGCCGCGATGGCGGCGTCGATGGTGGCGAAGCCAGTGATCAGGATGATCTCGGCGTCGGGCACGACCTCGCGAAGGCGCGGCAACAGCTCCACGCCCGAGGTGTCGGGGAGCTTCACGTCGACGATCGCGACGTCGAAGCCGTGGTTGCGGGCGAACGCGAGGGCTGCCTCACCGCTACCGCGGACGGTGACGTCGATCGACCCCTCTTCGAGGATGATTTCGCGCAGGTTGTCGGCGAGCGCCTCGTGGTCGTCCACGACGAGGACATGCCCCCGCGCGCGAGGAAGTGCGGTGCCGCGCTCGGAGGCAGGGCCGCTGCTCATGGGGCGATCATAGGCCGCCGTGTAAGTTTTCGTGGGTTTGGGGTGGCGCGCGAGGGCTTTCGGCGTCAAAATCGGCCCTGCCATGGGTGCGCTCCGGGATCCCTCCGATATGCGCGACGTGCCCGCGATCGCGGTGTGCGCGCAATGCGGCGATCCGTCGTGCCCGGGCCACGAGCTCTACGAGCAGTCGGGCGAGCGCCCGATCCACCGGCTCCTCTCCTGGGAAGACGGCGAGACCCCTCCCGTCCGCTCGCTCTGGCGCACCGCGATGACGAGCGCGTCGGACCTCGAGCTGTGGGTTCGTGCCAGCCGTTCCACCGGAAACGGCGTCGGGCCCGCCTTCACGTTCGCCCTCGCGTGCGAGCTCGTCGCGGTGGCCGCTACGTGCGTTCCGCTCGCGCTCCTCGGCGGCGCCGTCACTTGGTATCTCACCCACGACGCGCACGCGGTCCTCACCGTGCTCGGCCTCGTCGGCCGCATCTCGCTCGTCTTCGTCCCCACGATGATCGTCATCCACCTCGTGCACCAGTGGGTGGTCGCGCGCGAGGGGAGCAAGCTCGGCACGTCGATCTCGCGCGCGGCCGTGCTCCGCGCCGGTCTCTATGCGTGCGGCTGGGACCTCGCCACCGGCCCCGCCGGCGTCCTCGCCCCGCTGCTCGTCGGCAACCTCGCCGGCGCGCGCGCGCGCATGCAGGGCAACAGCCGGCTGTTCCGCGACGCCACGGCGGTGTGGCTCCGGGACGTGCACGGGGTCGAGGGCGCTACGAGGCGCGTCAACCGGGCGACGGTCCCGTATATGGCGCTGCTGCTGCTCCTTTCGTGCGTCGGCGTCGGCTACGCGATCGTCGGCACGTTCACCTAGCCACCGGCGCCTCGCCGCCCGCGGCGTTGGGATCGGGCTCCTCGTGCACGACGAGCGGCTCGAGGGCGCCCTCGAGGCTCGCGGGCTCGAACGGCATCCCGCGCGCGGCGAAGAACAGGGTGTTCTCCGCGAGGTGAAAGCGCCGCTGCGCGAGGAACAGGAGCGGCGTCGCTGCACGGTCGTATCCGAGCTGAACGAGCGACCCCGCGGGCCACCTCGCGTCGTCGAAGCGCGCCTCCTGCCGGAGCACGTAGTAGCCCTCGGGCGGCAGCGCGCGGAGCGACTCGAGATCGCTGCGCGCGGGGACCGGACGCCCTCGCTTGTCCCACTGCCACCGGTTGAAGCTCGAGAACACCGGGAGGTGCACGACCGGCTGGTCGAGGTCGGAGTGGTTGTGAAAGTTGACGAGGATGCCCGCGGGCACGTCCTCGCCGAGTGGACGCGTGGTCCGGTAGAGCCCGCAGCGCGGCATCGCGACGGTGGAGACGGCGACCATGCCGCATCCGATGACGCTCGACGCGTTTCGGCGCGCCCCGGAAGTGGGCTAGCCGCCGAGCTCGCGGAGGAAGGCCTCGACGTCGTGTCTGATTTCGACCAGCGCCTCGCGTGCGCGGTTGCCCGCGACGAGGGTCGGGTCGTTGTCCTCGCGCGGCTCGACGCCGCGGGCGCGGAGGGCCTTCTTGGCGCCGGCGATCGTGAAGCCCTGCTCGTAGAGGAGGCTCCGGATCTTGCGCAGGTGATCGACGTCCTTACGCGAGTACACCCGCTGGCCGCGCTGCGACTTGGTGGGGCGGATCGAGCGGAACTCGTGCTCCCAGTAGCGGAGCACGTGCGGCTCTACGCCGACGAGGTTCGCGACCTCGCCGATGCGGAAGTAGAGCTTGTCCGGGATCGCCGGCAGCTCGACGACCGTCTTCTGCGCGTTGTCCCTGCGCGTGGGGACCGGCGCGCGCTCGCGCTCTCGTTCCCTGGACTCCCGAGACCCCGGGGAACCCCCCAGAAATCGAACCGTCGCCATTTCTACTCCGCTTCGTTGGAGTGCCCGTTGGTGCGTGCGTTACGCGTCTCTGCGAGCAACGCTTCGTGCTCCTCGAGATCGTCCGGATTGAGGATCGCTTTAAGAATTTGGCTGGCCTTGAAGGTGAGGACGCGGCGCTCGGTGATGGTGAGCGGCTCGCCCGTTTGGGGGTTGCGGCCGCGGCGCTGGCGCTTGTCTCGGAGGACGAAATTGCCGAACCCGCTGATTTTGATCTTCTCGCCGCGCCCGAGCGTCTCTTTGACGGTCTCGAAGACGAGCTCGACGATGTCGGCCGCTTCTTTCTTCGAAAACCCGCCCACCTTGCCGTAAACGGCGGCGACGATCTCGGACTTCGTCATCGAACAACCCCCGGAATGAACGAAAGAAAACACCGCCCTCGGTCGCGGCACAAGGGCCGACCCGCTCTTTCGTATCCCTCCGCGCAGTGCTAGCCGGAGCGCGCCATGGGCCTGTCTTGCGGAATTGTTGGGCTGCCGAACGTCGGCAAGAGCACCCTCTTCAACTCGCTGTCGTCGGCGAAGGCGGAGGCGGCGAATTATCCGTTCTGCACCATCGAGCCCAACGTCGGCGTGGTGCTGGTCCCCGACCCGCGCCTCGACGCGCTCGCCAAGGTGGTCAAGCCGGAGCGAGTCCTGCCGGCCACCATCAACTTCGTCGACATCGCGGGTCTCGTTCGTGGCGCGTCCAAGGGCGAGGGGCTCGGCAACCAGTTCCTCGCGCACATCCGCGAGGTCGACGCGGTGATGCAGGTCGTCCGCTGCTTCGACGACCCCAACGTGGTCCACGTCGAGAACCGGGTCGACCCGGTGGCCGACGTGCAGACGATCACCACCGAGCTCTGCCTCAAGGACCTCGACACGGTCCAGAAGCGCATCGAGCGCGCGCGCAAGAACAGCAAGGTCCCCGGCAAGGCCGGTGAGCTCGAGAAGAAGGCGATCGAGGTGTGCGAGGCGCTCGCCAAGTACCTCGACGAGGGCAAGCCCGCGCGCCTGATGCAGACGGACGACGAGACCGCGCAGCAGATCATCCAGGAGATGCAGCTGCTCACGATCAAGCCCACGTTCTACGTCGCCAACGTCGACGAGGCGACGATCGGGGACCCGAGCAAGAACAAGCACTACCAGGCGATCAAGGCCTACGCCGATTCCGAGGGCGCCAAGGTCGTCCCGATCTGCGCCGCGATCGAGTCGCAGATCGCCGAGCTCGATCCGGCAGACCGGCCGGACTTCCTCGCGTCGGTCGGGCTCACCGAGCCGGGCCTCAACATCCTCGCGCGCACCGCGTTCGATCTGCTCGGCCTCATCACCTACTTCACCGCCGGCGAGAAGGAGGTCCGCGCCTGGACCATCCACCGCGGCGACAAGGCGCCGCGCGCGGCCGGCGTCATCCACACCGATTTCGAGAAGGGCTTCATCAAGGCCGAGGTCATCTGGTGGGAGGACTTCATCCAGCTCGGCGGCGAGGCGCGGGCGCGTGAGAAGGGCAAGCTCGCGATCGAGGGCAAGGAGTACGTCGTCCGCGATGGCGACGTGATGCACTTCCGGTTCAACGTGTAGCCGTGCGGGTCCTCTTCGCGCTCGCCCTCCTCGCCGCGTGCAAGCGTGAGCCGGTGACGGTGAAGAAGGACCCGACGCCCCCCGTCGACGCAGCGCCGACCCCGACGGTCGCGAGCTCGCGGGTGAGCCTGCACGGGCGCATCGTCGAAGCGCGGACCGGCGAGGTCGTGTTCCCGCTGCGGCCGAACAAGGTGCGCGAAGAGGCGACCGACGACCGCGCCGCGTACGTGCTCTACGACGACGCCGAGCTCCACGCGTTCGAGCTCGCGACCGGCAAGACGCTGTGGTCACGGAAGACCGCGTCGCGCGTGCTGACCACCACCAAGACCTACGTGGTGCTCATCGAGGGGTCCGAGGTCGTCGTCGTCACCAAGTCCGACGGGGTCGCGCGGAAGCTCACGACGACGGTCGCGATCGACGAGGTCCTCGGGGTCGACGACCACGCGGTGCTGCGCTCGGGCAGCGAGCTGATCATCCTCGACCTCGCGGCCCTCGCGACGTCGGGGAGGTACACCGCGAAGGGGGCCCTCGAGGGGCGGGCCAACGAATACAGCCGCGCGCTCCTCCCGATCGCCGGCGGGTTCTGCTTCGCGCAGCACTCCCCGCCGGACTACGAGGTGCGCTGCCACGGTCCGACCGGCGTCGAGACGATGCACGCGGTCGTCACGCTCGCGAAGCCGACCGATCCGCCGTATTCGCGCTTCTCCCTGATCGCGGCCTCGCGCCACCACGTCATGCTCGGCTCGGTCTCCTTCGGCGTCGGGTCGCGCCCGCGGCGCGCCGTCGTCGTGCGGCTCTCCGACGGCAAGGAGGTCGCGCGCATCGAGGACGAGCTCACCGACTTCATCGAGGACGCGTCGGGCGCGCTCGCGGGGCTGATCGCGGCGGAGCCCGAGGTGCGCTTCTACGCGCCGAGCGGCAAGCTCGAGTGGTCGCACAAGCCGAAGTGGCCGGAGCACTTCGCGGTCGCCGTCGCGAGCGGCGATCGTTTGATCGTCGCACGGCACAACATCATCGCGACCGGCGTCGACGTGCTCGGACTCAACAAGCGCGACGGCTCGCTCCTGTGGACCGGCGAGACGAAGCTGCCGCCGATCGCGCACAGCAAGTATCACAACCGGGTGGAGCTCGAGCTACGCGCCGACGCCGTGATCCTCCGTGGGCACGAGTCGTCGGTGGAGCACGTGCACGTCTACGAGGCCGCCACCGGCAAGCTCCGCTTTCACGATCCCTGAGCGCCGTCCGTGCGAAAGCGCGCGAGGTCGATGTGGAAGTGGTTGGCGTGCAGTTTGTCGAAGAACGGCGTGAGCACGCTCGAGAACACCTCTTCGTCGAAGGCACGACGGGTGACGGCCCGGAGGAAGGTGGCCTGCTTGGTGCCCTCCTTCATGAAGTGCTTGAGCACGTCGACCGTGCGGCCGTCCTCCAGCACGAACTGGGTGAGGTCGATCGCGTTGGCGTAACTGTGCTCGCTGACCCAGCCCTTGTAGGCGGCCATCTCGCGGCAGGCGTAGGTGCCGACGTGTTGGATCTTCGCCACGCGTTTGCCGAAGGTCTTTTGCGCTTCGTCCTGCACGATCGTCTCGAAGCGCGCGAGCGCGAGCGCCATCGTGCAGGTGATCATCACCGAGGGCTGATACGCGATCTTGGCCGGGCTCCCGCGGTACATCACGACCTGCGGCGCGCCGCAGGTGATCTTCTTCGCGGTGTGAATGGGGAGCGACGCGGTGGTGAACTTGATCCCCGCGGCGGCGAGGTCGGCCTCGCAGGTCGAGCGCACGTCGGGCGGGCCGACGGTGTAGTCGTCGGCGGGGTCGATGTTCGCGTACGCGAACGGGCTCCTTGGCTTGGAGGGCTCGGCGGCCGCGGTGGCGGCGGCGGGCAGGACGCGGGGCGGGTGGGACTTTCCGGCCTTCGGCCCCGGGGCCGGCGGCGAGGTGCAGCCGAGGAGGATGATCGCGAAGAGGACGCGCACTGCCCTTTGGACCCCGGCTCGGGAACGAGCTTGGGCCGTTCGTGATTCCCCGGGTACGACACGATCGCACCGCGCTCCTCGCCCGGGGCGATCAGCCGACGCAATGGCCGTACCCGCAGCGCCACCGGCCCTTGTCGTTGTCGTAGGCGCAGTAGCCCTTGCCGTTCTCCGTGCACTCGTCGTCGTCGGTGCACTCGTCCTTCTTGGTGTGGCAGTAGTACCCGATGACGCCGGTGAAGGCGCCGCACGACATGCCCCAGGTGGGCGAGCAGTAGTTGCCGGCGCCGCAGTCGGCGTCGACGGCGCAGTCGCCCGCCTTGCAGAAATAGCCCCGCACGCCTTCCTGGACGCACTCGCACGAGCCCTTGCCGCAGTCCTTGTCCTCGTAGCAGTGGTCGTAGGTGCAGAAGCCGACCGCGCAGCGGCCGTTGGCCTTGTCGGTGCAGTCCGCCTTGCTCTTGCAGGCGGGGCCCTTGGGCGTCGGCAACTTCGGGCCGAACGTGACGGCGCCGCTCGGAGGCGTGTCGGCCCTGCTGCACGCGGCGTGCGACGCGCGGTGCTTCTTCGGCTCCTTGAGCGACTTCTCCGGCTCCGGCTCCTTCTTCTTCTTCGGGGGCTTCGGCGAGTCCTTCTCGATGTCGGAGCCGTCCGAGTGCTTGCACGCGGGCGCGAGAGCGAGGCCGACGAGGAGCACGAGCGCGAGCCGCTTCATGTCGACAACGCTACCTCAGCCCGCTGCACGCGGCGTCGCGGTGAAAGACCGCGAAAGACCGAGACAGGTCTCGTGCGACAGCGCGGGCGGCCTTCTACACGTGTGGACGTACTGCGCGTTGCTTGCGACCGATCGCGTGTGAAGATGCGAGCCGTGAAATTTGCAGCAGTCCTGCTCTGCGCCGCGATCGGTGGGTGTGCTGTCGGTGTCGACGAGCCGGTGCGATCGGCGGCGAGGGACAGCGGCGGCGGCGATTCCGCGATCGAGGAGGGCAGCACGCCCGACGTCGCGAGCGACGACAGCGGGAGCGCCGCCGAGGGCGCGGTGGACGCCACGATCGACGGCGCCGCGGACAGCACGATCGGCGCGGACACCGCGGTCGCCGACACCGCGGTCGCCGACACCGCGGTCGCCGACACCGCGGTCGCCGACACCGCGGTCGCCGACACCGCGGTCGCCGACACCGCGGTCGCCGACACGACTCCCGTGGATACGGGCACGGCGGACACGGGCGTGGTCGTCGACACCAGCGTGGACGCGGGCTCCTGCGCCGTCCGCGGATGCGCGACCGGCACCGAGAACCGCAGCGGTTGCGCCAACGCGCGCACGATCGGCCGTGTCCCGGCGTCGACCGGCACCGGCTACCGGATCAGCGACAACCTGTGCAGCGCGAGCAACAAGTTCGACGAGTCGGGCTCTGCCTGCTGGGACGCCAACGCCGACCACGCCTACCGGATATGGCTCCAGGCGGGCGACATCATCGATCTCGTGCTCACCACGGCGTCGCCGTGCAGCTCGTCCGGCTTCAGCTGGAACGGCACGCTCAAGATCATCGAGAACAGCGGCTGCGACGTCACCGCGTGCTCCACGCTCGCCTTCTGCGCCTACAACAAGACCTCGCACGCCAAGTCGTACACCGCGCCGCGCGACGGTTGGTACGTCGTGACCGTCGAGGGCTCGAGCGCGTTCGACGACGAGGGGGACTACACGTTCTCGGTGAAGCTCACGTGCAAGACCGCAGGGTGCGGCTGCCCCTGAGCGCGACCGATCCGTTTCGACGGCCGCCTCGTAGGGGGGTGACAGGGAGGAGAACCCCGATGAGCAATCTGGACGTCGTGAAGGAGATCTACGGAGCGTTTGGCCGAGGCGATGTGCCCGCGATCATGGAGCGGCTCGCCGAGGACATCGAGTGGGAGCACGACTCGGTCGACCACGGCATTCCCTATCTCAAGCCGGGCCGCGGCCGAGAGCACGTGCTCGCGTTCTTCCAGCGCATCGGGAGGGACGCCGAGTTCACCCGGTTCGAGGTCGAGAACCTCCTCGTGGGGGGCGATCAGGTCGCGGCGATCCTGAGGGTCGAGGCCACCTACCGGCCGACCGGGAAGCACTTCAGCGACTACGAGATCCACGTGTGGAGCTTCGACGGCCGCGGCCGCGTGCGGGGGTTCAAGCACGTCGTCGACACCCACGTGCACCTGCTCGCAACCTCGCCGTGAGCGAACGGGGGGGGTGCGATGCGCCGCCGGTCCCGTAGACTGGCGGCATGCGGAGCATGCTCGCGCTCGTCCTCTACGCCGCCGCGGGATGCGGCTCCGCCGACGGTGGCCAGGTCGACGACCTCAACGGCACGGCCGACAGCTCCATGGGGGGCGACTCCGCCTCCGACTCCGGCTCCGGAGGCGGGGACACGGACTTCCACCTCGACGGCAACGCCGACGACGTCGCCGCGCGCACCGACGGCGACGCGGGCTGCGGTCCAAACCTGACCGGCACCGTGCGCGACTTCAAGGACGACCACCCCGACTTCGAGAAGTACACCGGCGACGGCGAGAAGGGCATCGTCGCCGTCAACCTCGGCGCCGACAGCAAGCCCGTGTTCGTCAAGACCGGCGCGATGTTCGTCACCTCCAAGGCCACGTTCGATCAGTGGTTCCGCACCGTGACCGACGTGAACATCGCGTCGAGCTTCAAGCTCACGATGACGAAGGGCGCGGGCGGCATCTCCACCTTCGACGACGCGGACTTCTTCCCGATCGACGGCTCGGGCTTCGGCAACCAGGGGCGCGCCCACAACTTCCACTTCACGTTCGAGCTGCACACCGAGTTCGTCTACCGCGGAGGCGAGGTCTTCACCTTCAGCGGCGACGACGACCTGTGGACGTTCATCAACGGCAAGCTCGCCATCGACCTCGGCGGCGTGCACCCGTCCCAGACCGGCTCGGTGAACCTGGATATGCGCGCGTCCGAGCTCGGGATCGAGAAGGGCAAGACCTACCCGCTCAGCGTCTTTCAGGCCGAGCGGCACACCGACGGCTCGCACTTCCGCATCGACACCAACATCGAGTTCACGAACTGCAATCCGATCATCAAGTAGAATGCAGGGGTGAACTACCGAAGTGCCGTGGTGTTGGTGATGGCGATGGCGTGCTCCTCCCAAGAGGAGCAGCCCGCGGCGAGCAAGCCGCGCGCGGTGTTCAAGCTCGACGCAGACCTCTCCACCGAGGCTGCGTTCTGGGACTTCCCGTACCCCTCGGACCTCCGCCTGCGCGACGGCAAGCCGGTCGGCGCGTCGTTCCCGAACCCGCTCAACAAGAGTCTCGTCGCGAACCTCCGCGTCGCCGCGTCCGAGCGCAAGGGCTTCCCCGTCATGCCCACGGGCTATTTCCGCTTCGACAAGGAGCTCGCGCCGCGCAACGTCGAAGAGGTGATCGCCGCCGACCCGAAGTCGCCGGTGCTGCTCATCGACGTCGACCCGACGTCGAGCGAGCGCGGTCGGCTCTTCCCCGTGGTCGCGAGCGTGCTCCCGACCGACGACTACGTGCCCGACCACGTGCTCGGCGTCGCGCCGCGGCCGGGGTTCGTCCTGCACGGCAACCGCAAATACGCGTTCGTGATCACCAAGGCGCTCGGCGTCGACGCGAGCGAGGTGATGACCACGCTCGCGAGCGGCGGCACCCCCGCGGGCGCGCGCGGCGCGGAGATGAAGGCGCTGTACGCGCCGCTCCTCGAGACGCTCGCGCAGAAGGGCATCGCCGACGTCGCCGCCGCCACCGTCTTCACCACCGGCGACGTCGCCGCCGAGTTCGGCGCCATGAGCGACAAGGTGCTCGCCGCGCACAAGGCGAAGATCGACAAGCTCGTGGTCGACCCCGACGACGGCGCCGCCCACCCGCGTTACTGCGAGCTCCGCGGCACGCTCACGGTGCCGCAGTTCCAGCCCGGCAAGGCGCCCTACGACACCGGCGGCTACTTCGTGATGGAGGGCGACGTCCCGAAGAAGCAGAGCGACGAGACGTTCCCGATCACCGTCACCATTCCCAAGGGCACCATGCCCGCGGGTGGCTGGCCGCTCGTCATGTACTTCCACGGCTCGGGGGGGTTCAGCACCGCGCCGGTCGATCGCGGCCGCTGGCGCCCCGAGGCCGACCCCACCAAGTGTCCCGACGGCCATCGCGACACCTGGGAGGGCAAGACCGGCTGCAACACCAAGGGCGAGGGGCCGTCCCACGTCGTCGCCGCGCACGGCTTCGCCATGGCGGGCAGCGCGTTCCCGGTGAACCCGGAGCGTCTGCCCGGCGCGTCGGACATCGCGTACATCAACCTCGCGAACCTCGCGGTGATGCGCGATCTATTCCGCCAGGGCGCGCTCGAGCAACGGCTCTACCTCAGCGCGCTCCTCGAGCTCGCGATCGCACCGGACGTCGTCGCGGCCTGCACCGGCATGGCGCTCCCGAGCGGCGAGGCCGCGCACCGGTTCCGCGCCGAGCCGGTGTTGGCGATGGGCCAGTCGATGGGCGGGATGTACACCAACATCATCGGCGCGATCGAGCCGCGCATCCGCGCTGTCGTCCCCACCGGCGCCGGCGGCTACTGGTCCTATTTCATCACCAAGACGAGCCTCTACGACGACGGCGCGGGCCTGGTCGCGGGGTTGATCGGCGGCGCGCCGACGCTCAGCTTCATGCACCCGATGCTCAACGTGCTCGAGCACGCGATCGAGGCCTCGGACCCGATGGTCTACATGCCGCGGCTCGCCCGCAGGCCGCTCGACAAACACCCGGTGCGTCCGATCTACGAGCCCGTGGCCAAGGGCGACAGCTACTTCACCACCCTCGTCTACGACAGCGTCGCGCTCGCCTACGGCCACCAGCAGGCCGGCAAGGAGGTGTGGCCGACGATGCAGCAGGTCCTCGCGCTCGACGGGCTGTCCGGCATCATCGGGTATCCGGTGAGGAACAACCTCAAGTCGCTCTCGCCGTACACCGGCGTGGTCGTGCAATACGAGGGCGACGGCGTCTACGATCCGCACGCGATCTACACGCAGCGCGACGAGGTGCAGTACCAGTACGGCTGCTTCTTCGAGTCGTTCCTCAAGACCGGCGTGGCCACGGTCCCCGCCCCGGCGCCGCTCGGTACGCCCTGCCCGAACTGAAGGGGGCGGAGCCTCAGTCCTCCGGCGCGTCGAGCATCAGTCGCACCGCGCCGCCGGCCGTCCAGTTGAAGCCGTTGAGCTTCGAGTACTCGTCGGGGCCGATCAGGGCGAACCCGCCCACGTGGACGTTCTCGGTGATGGGGAACATGCCGCTGAAGAAGAAGCCATTGCGCTGATCGAGCGTGCCGCCGAACGTCGTGATGTTGCCGACGGAGACGTCGCCGCCCTCTTTGAAGCGATAGGCGAGAATGCCGTAGACCGAGTACCAGCGGATGAGCCCCGGGACCGGCGGCGCACCGACCCCCAGGTTGCCGCGGAAGCCGGTGCGCTTGCCGATGCGCATGTCGAGGGCGGGCAGGGGGTAGTACTTCGACTGGAACCGGCGGTTCTGGTCGGTCAGCGCCGAGAGGCCGAACAAGCCGACCCCGCCGCGGATCGCGAAGGTGCGCCAGTCCCAGCCGCCGAGCGCCTGTCCGGTGACCAGGATATGGGTGCGGCCGCTCTCGTTCGCCTCGAGCATCCTGGCGTTGGCGCTGCTGTCGGTGTCGCTGACCGCGGTGATGGCGGTGCTCCCGAGGCCTGCCCGGACGTCGAGCGTCGCGCCCCGCCCGGGCTCTTGCTCGAACAGCCGCTCGTAGTGGACGCCACCGCTCGCGTGCCGCACCCGGACATCGGGGCCGCAGGCGATGTGCGCGTCGTGCGCGCCCGCCGAACCCCCGACCGAGAGCTCGCTCGGATCGCGGACGGCGTGGGCACGACGCACGACGAGGCCGGTGAGCGCGACCACCCCCGAGACCAGAATCCAGCGACGCGCGGACATCTCGGGCGCCGCCCTAGCACGATTGGTACCGACGAGCTTTCCCGCGATTCACCGACCCAGCCCGAGACGGCCCGGCGACGGGTGTATCCCGTAAGCGCCAGTCCAGCCTTCACACTGCGCTGCTCCCCTACGATTCACGCAGAAAAACTCGCTTGACCTGTCTTTGCTCGGATCACTACCTTCCGCGCCAATGGCGACGGCGAAGGGCTCGATCGAGGAGCGGTGGGCCAGGATCGAAGCTCGGCTTGCCAAGACGGACCACGCGTTCCGGCACAACTTCAACGAGAACTTCGACATGTCGTGGATCTTCCACGACAGCGCGCTCGAGGGCACGGTCTACACCTTCAACGAGCTCAAGACCGCGATCGACCCGAACATCACGGTCGTCCCCGACTCGTCGCTCCAGCCGATCTGCGAAGAGATCCGCCGCCACCGCGAGGCGCTCAATTACATCCGCGACTACGCGAGCAAGAAGCGCCAGCCGATCAACCTCGACACGCTGAAGAAGATCTATCTGATCCTCCACCCCGAAGAGGGCGACATCAAGACGGTGAAGTACCGGAAGGACATTCCGCAGCACCGCCTCTATTTCCACGAGTACGCGCAGCCCGACAAAATCCCCGTCAAGGTGAAGCAGGTGATGGACTGGCTCGCCGAGCCGGAGACCAAGCGCACCCGTTCGCCGGTCCGCATCGCCGCGCGCGCGCACTACGATCTCGTCCGCTGCTTCCCATTCCAGACCGACAGCGGCAAGGTCTCGCGCCTGTTCATGAACCTGCTGCTGCTGCGCGCCGGCTACCCGCCCGCCATCGTCCACCACACCGAGCGGCAGAAGTACTACGAGGCCCTCAAGGGGTCGGCGGCCACGATGAACTCCATCGTGCAGGAGTCGATCGACAACGCCCTCGCGAGCGCCGAGAAGGTCCTCGACGAGTACGAGACGAAGACCAAGGCGTTCATCTCGTAGCGATGGATCGCCGGCACTTCGGTTCGGTGGATGTCGACAACTCTCCAGCTGTGCTCCCCGCCGGTCGAGCCCGGCGGCTCCGCCCGTTTATCCGGCTTTTCCACGGCTGCGCTGGACAGCTGGGATTCGAACCGTCAAAACGGTGGTGTCACGCGGGGGGGACGTTAGGGGTAACGGTTACGCCGTGGACGACCGTATACTCGGCGCCGGGCGTCGCGAAAATTCCCAAACGCCCATTCGAAGGTTCCCTCCCTCCTCATGCGCGACGATCTGCCGCCGATCCTGATACCGCCGCTCACGGGGAGTGAGCCGAAGATCACGCTGGTGCAGCCGCCGCGATCGAACTCGTTCTCGATCCTCCCGCCGGTGCAGGAAAGGCCGCGCGTTCTCGTCGTCGACGACGAGAAGTTCATCCGCGACATCCTCGCCGACTTCCTCGGCATGGAGGGCTACGAGGTCCGCACCGCAGAGGACGGCGTCAACGCGCTCCACGAGATGCAGCGCCACCCGTACGACGTCGTGATCAGCGATCTCAAGATGCCCAAGATGGGCGGGATCGAGCTTCTCGACGAAATTAGCAAACGAAGCCCAAATGTATTGACCGTGATCATGACCGGCTTCGGCACGGTCGAGACCGCGATCGATGCGATGAAGCGCGGCGCCTACGACTACGTGCTCAAGCCGTTCAAGGTCGAAGAGGTCGTGCACATCATCCAGCGCGCGCTCGAGAAGCAGCGGCTGTCGGCCGAGAACCTCCGCCTCCGCGAGGCTGTCTCGCTCTACAAGGTGTCCGAGGCGATCGCGGCGTCGCTCTCGCTCGACGAGGTGATGGCCACCGTCTGCGACACGGCGCTCCACGAGATCCGCGCGGACTTCGTGTCGACCTGGCTCGACGACGGCGAGGGCGGGTACTTCGAGCGCAACCGCGTCGTCGCGCCGCCGCGCACGTCGGTGATCCCGCCCGCGTTCGATCCGCTCGCGCCCGAAGCGCCGCCCGTTCCGCAGAGCGAGGAGCAGGCGACGACCCAGCCGATCCTCAACGAGGTCGACCCGGAGGCCGTGCGCGCCCACCTCGCCGTCGACTCCACGTTGCTCGAGCACGGCCCGCGTGGGCAGCGCTTCTTCCGCGAGGGGCCCGGCAAGCCGACGCAGAGCGTGATGGCGGTGCCGCTCCGCGCGGGAGGCGCCTCGCCGCGCCTCATCGGGTGGATCCTCGCCGCGTCGTTCACCACCGGCCGCCGCTTCGACGAGGGGCAGCGGAAGCTGCTCTCGATCGTCGGCTCGCGCGCCGCCGCGGCGATCGACAACGCCCGTCTGTACGAGGACCTCAAGGCCACCTTCAAGCAGACCATTCAGGGTCTCGCGCGCGCGCTCGACCGCCTCGACCGCTACACCTCCGGTCACAGCGATCGTGTCGCGATGTACTCCACGATGCTGGCGATCAAGCTCGCCCTCCCGCCGGAGCTCATCGAGATCGTCCGCCAGAGCGCGCTGATGCACGACATTGGCAAGATTGGCTGCGTCCTCAACCTGAACAAGCCCGGCAAGCTCACCCAGGAGGACTACGAGGCCTTCAAGCGCCATCCGGCGTACGGCCGCGACATCCTCGAGCCGATCAAGTTCCTCCAGCCGCTCATCCCCGGCGTGCACCTGCACCACGAGCGGTGGGACGGGAAGGGCTACCCGCTCGGCCTCGGCGGCAACGACATCCCGCTGATCGCGCGCATCGTCGCGGTGGCCGACACCTACGACGCGATGACGAGCGACCGCGCCTACCGCCGCGCGCTCCCGCACGAGGTCACCATCTCCGAGATCGAGCGCTGCTGCGGCACGCAGTTCGACAAGAACGTCGCCTTCGCGTTCCTCGAGGCCATCGAAGAGTTCCGCGACCACAAGCTGGCCACGGGCGAAGCGATCCCCGAGTAGCGCCGAGGGCTAGCGCGGCGCGCCGGATTTTACGGCGTGGAGGAAGCGTTCGCGGTTGCCGCCGGGGCCGGCGATCACGCACTCGGCGTCGCCGCGAACCTCGAAGCCCGCGGCCCGCGCCGCGGCGGCGACCTCGTCGCTCGCGCGCATCCGAAGCGCGTCGTCGCGCACGATCCCTCCCTTGCCGACCTCTTCGCGCTTCACCTGGAACTGTGGCTTGATGAGCGCGACCAGCACGCCGCCGGGTCGCAGCACCGTCGCGATCGCCGGCAGCAGCTTCTCGAGCCCGATGAACGACGCGTCCACCACCGCGAGGTCGACGGGCGCGCCGCCGAGCGTCTCGGTGGTCATGGTGCGCGCGTTGGTGCGTTCGAGCACGACCACGCGCGGATCGCGGCGCAGCTTGTCGTGCAGCTGGCCGTACCCGACGTCGACCGCGAAGACCCTCGCGGCGCCGCGATGGAGCAGCACGTCGGTGAATCCGCCCGTCGAGGCGCCCACGTCGACGGCGACGAGCCCCGTGGGATCGATCTTGAACTGGTCGAGGGCGCCGGCGAGCTTCACGCCTCCGCGCGACACCCATGGGTGGTCCTCGCCGCGCGCCTCGATGGCCGCGTCGCTCGGCAGGAGATCGCCGGGCTTCTCGACGCGTCGTTCGCCGACGTAGATCGCGCCCGCCATGATCATCGCCTGTGCGCGCGTCCGCGACGGCGCGAGCCCGCGATCGACCACGAGCTGATCGGCGCGGAGCTTGGGCACGCGCGCATCTTAGCCTGCGCCGAGAGTGTGCCACTGGCACATCGTGACCGGTCATGACGAGCCATGAATTTGGCTAGTTGGTGTGGATGGCGCAGGTGGCACGCGGGGTGCTGAGCCGAATGCTGCCATGAGAAACCTCCCCCTCCTCGCCCTCGCCCTGTTGTCCGCCGGTGCCGTGACCGGCGCCGCGCTCCTCCGCGATCGCCCCGCGACCGCCGCACCCACGCCCGCGTCCGCGAGCTGTCTCGACGAGGACGGCGACGGCTACGGCCAGGGATGCAGCAAGGGCCCCGACTGCAACGACCACGATCCGGGCGTACACCCCGGCGCCGTCGAGGTGTGCGACTTCAAGGACAACAATTGCAACGCGCTGGCCGACGAAGCTCCGTCGTGCGCGGCGCCGAAGCTCAACCCCGCGCGGGTGAAGGTGCCCGCGGGGACGTTCGGCATGGGCGCCGACGACGGCGCGCCCGACGAGAAGCCGGTGCACACCGTGAGCGGCGCGGCCTTCGAGATGGATCGCTACGAGGTCACCAACTCCAAGTACGCCGCGTGCGTCACGGCGGGTCGGTGCACGCCGCCCTCGCTGTCGTCGTCGAAGCTCCGTCCGCAGTATTTCACCGACGCAAGGTTCGCCGACTATCCGGTCATCTTCGTCTCGTGGTCGCAGGCGAGCGCATACTGCTCGTACGCCGGTGGACGGCTCCCGACCGAGGCCGAGTGGGAGCGCGCGGCGAAGGGGACCGAGGGACCGCGCACCTATCCGTGGGGCAACGGCGCCGCGGACTGCAGCAAGGCGAACTTCAGCGGCTGCGTCGGCGACACCGACCTCGTCGGGCGGCGCGAGGCCGGCGCGAGCCCCTACGGCGCGATGGACATGGCCGGCAACGTCTGGGAGTGGACCGCGGACTACTACGACCCCGGCTTCTACGCGAAGAGCCCCGCGCAGGATCCCAAGGGGCCCTCTACGGGCAAGCTGCGCGTGATGCGCGGCGGTTGTTGGGTCAGCGGGGCGAGCTCGCTCCGCACGACCTGCCGCAAGGCGGAGCTCCCGGACTCGTGGGCGCCGAACGTCGGATTCCGTTGCGTGTACGGAGGTGCGTCGTGAACAAGCTGCTCTCTCTCGGTCTCGCCGCCGCCACGCTCTTCGCTGCGCCCGCCGCCCTCCCGTGCGGCGCGCCGTTCGGCCCGGGCATGAACGTCGATCCGAACCAGGACATCATCCTCGTGCACAAGGCCGGGGTGGAGACCTACGTCTTCCAGCCCACGTTCTGCGGCGCGGCGGAGAACTTCGGCGTCATCCTCCCGGTCCCGTCGATGCTCACCAGCGAGCCCGCGCTCGCCGAGGCGCGGGCGTTCGGCGGAGCCGAGCGGATCAGCCAGCCGAAGATCGTCGAGCGCACGGAGTGTCGCACGCGCGGCAACGACTTCTCGACGGACGCCGGCGCGCCCGGCACCTCGGGCGGCACCACCGTCGTGGCGAGCGGGACCGTCGGGTTCCTCGATTGGGTCCAGCTCGAGGCGAAGGACGAGGCGTCGTTCACGAGCTGGCTCGACGCCAACGGGTATCCCTACGACGCCCGGGCCAAGGCGACCTTCGACCACTACGTCGCGAAGAAGTGGTTCTTCGTCGCGTTCAAGGTGTCGCAGGGGGCGGTGCCGACCGGCACCACGCCGTGCAAGTCGCTCGGACCGATCAAGCTCTCGTTCAAGACCCCCGCGCCGATCGTCCCCTCGAAGATGGCGACCGCGGCCAAGGCGTCCGGCTTCTCGTGGCGCGTGTTCGCGATCACCGAGGGCAAGGAGCAGGTCGGCTTCGCGAGCGCCGATGGCTACTCGCGCAAGCAGCAGTTCGGCGGCGCGATCGCCGACGCCGACGTGCCGTCGCTCGCGGGCCTCGCGGCGAAGGGCGATCGCCTCACCAAGCTCAGCGTGTGGTTCAGCGAGGCGGACAGCGAGGACGTGCAGCTGAAGCTCGTGCCGCCGGCCGAGCAGCGCGAGACCGAGTACCACACGACGTACGTCGACTGCCCGCCGGGTACGACCGAGCCGCCGGCGCAGAACAACGCGACCGACCCCGCGACGGACGGCGGAGGCGCCGGCTGCAGCACGAGCCCCACCCGTGCGCCGTTGCTCGGCTTCGGTCTCGGCCTCGCTGCGCTCGCGCTGCTGCGTCGCCGCCGCTGATCAGGCGAGGCGCGCGCGGACCTCTTCGGCCGACAAGGTGTTGAGCACTTGTTCGGCCGAGAGGCGGGCGCGGCGCGCGAGGAGGACGCCGAACGGGAGCGTGTCGAACCCGCGCGGCTCGTGCGCGTCGGGGTTGATGACGAAGTTGGCGCCGAACGAGGCCGCGCGGCGCACGTGGTCGGCGCAGAGATCGAGGCGCTGCGCGGTGGTGTTGATCTCGAGGAACACGCCGTGCTGCGCGGCGGCGCCCGCGACCGCGTCGAGGTCGAGCTGGATCGGATCGCGACCGAGCAGGAGCCGGCCCGTGGGGTGGCCGAGCGTGACCACGAGCGGGTGGGACAGCGCGCGCACCACGCGGCGGGTCTGCTGCTCGCGCGGCAGGTCGAGGTGGCTGTGCACCGAGGCGATGACGAAGTCGAGCTCCGCGAGCACCGAGTCGGGCAGATCGAGCGTGCCGTCCTCCAGGATGTCGCACTCGACGCCGTGGAAGAGGGTGATCCCCGGCACCTCGCGGCGCGCGCGCGCGACGTCGCGGCGTTGCTCGCGCAGGCGCTCGACGTCGAGCCCGTTGGCGTAGAACGCGGCGCGGGTGTGATCGGAGATGCCGAGGTACTCGAAGCCACGCTCGAGGGCCGCGCGCGCCATCGGGGCGACGCCGAGCACGCCGTCGCTCCAGGTGGTGTGGGCATGGAAGACGCCGCGGATGCCGGTGATCAGCGACGGCACCTCGAACGAGCCGTCGTCGCGGAGCTCGGGCGGGACGTAGGGCAGGTCGAGCGCGACGTAGACCGCGTGCTCGGTGGCTGCATCGCCGGTCACCGAGGAGAGTGACGTGCCGCGCGCCTCGGCGCGGGCCTCGAGCGCGGCGAGGTGCGCGTCGCTCGCGCTCTCGCGTAGGACGGCGTCGACGAAGCCCCGGGTGGTGGTGCAGCGGATCCGCACGGGAACCGGGCCGTGGTCGAGCTTGAGCGTGCCCGACAAGCCGCCCGGCGCGCGGCTGAGCTCGAGGTCCTCCGCGTGGAGCACCGACTCTGCTTCGCTCGGCGCGAGATCGCACACGATCGTGAGCTCGTCGACGAGCTCGTGACCTCGGCGCAAATCGCCCACGACCTCGACCCGCGCACCGCGACGGACCAGCTCGAGGGCGAGCTCGTCGGCAATGGCGCGGCCGTGCGGGAGGACGACCTGCATCAAGAGAGGACAGTTAGTGCCCGGTCACGCGCACAGCAAGTGATAGGCGGCGCTGAGCTCCGCGAGCTCGACATGAAGACGCGCGCGCTCGGCCGCCGGCGCATGGGGGTGGCGGTCGGGGTGGACGAGCGCCGCGGCGCTGCGGAACGCGCGGCGGATCGCGGCCTCGTCCGCCGAGGGCGCGACGCCGAGCAGGCGCATCGCGCGCAGGCGATCGAACGTGAGCTGCGGGCCCGCCTCGCGTTTGGTGACGCGCGACCTTCGACGGCC
>JALHOE010000066.1 GCA_022843175.1 Deltaproteobacteria bacterium | reverse complement strand
GGAAGGGACGACGACAACTACGAGCACGACGACAACTACGAAGCCGAAGCAGTCAACCAAGGAGACGGATGCTCAGATGTAATTGTCGTTGATGCGAGAATGTAGTTGTCGTCGGCCAGAAACCCCGAACTCCGCGGCGAGACGACTCATCGGCGTTCGCCAGACCAGTTCGTACAGGTCCGCACGGGTGAGCTTGGTTGTCGTCATGCGTGCCGATTCTCGCATCGACGCGCCCCCGTGAGCCCGGTACGGCGCGTGGTATTTCTTGGGTATGGAGCGCGTAGACCTCGCGGTCGACGATGCGCGTGACCGGAATCGCGAGCCATTCACTCCGTGGCCGCGAGACCCCGTCACGATGCTTGCCCCGCCAGTACGTGCCGGCGACGGCCTCCTCGTCGAGGATGTCGAGCACGAGGTTCTTGTTCCACGCGAGTCCTGTTCGGTAGCGGAGGCCGCGCTGGGCGAGCGTGCGGGCGACAGCCTTGGCGCCGCCGTGCGTGACGTACTGCCGGTAGATCTCCCGAACGATCTCCGCTTCGCGGTCATCGGGCTCGAGCACGTGACGAACGACTCCTTCACGGATCGTCACTGCGCGAGTGCGAAACCCGAAGGGAGGACGCGACCCGGGAAAGAACCCCTGCCGCACCGCTTCCGCCATCGCCGCCGACGTACGAAGGCCGTTGAGCTCCGACTCGTACTGGTCGATGCACTCGAAGAAGCCCTCCATCAGGTTGCCCATCGGGTCGTCCGAGAGCTCCTGGGTCGCGGAGCACACGCGAACGCCGGCACGACGCAGCTTCGTCTTCACGACGCGTGCTTCGAGCGCGCTCCGCCTGAAGCGCGACGAGTGGTGAACGACGATCGTGCCAACGTCGCTGCCCGGTCGCATCGCATCTTCGAGCATGCGCCGGAAGGCCGGGCGATGCTCGTCGGTGCCCGAGTACCCCTCCTCGACGAACTCGCGCGCGACCGTCGCGCCGTGTGCCTGCGCGTACATCTCGATCGCGTGTCGCTGCGCAGGCAGTGACAGATCGCGCTCCGCCTGCTCCGGTGTGCTCACACGCAGGTACGCGACCCACGCCGAGCGGTGATCACCGCGATGCATGACGGTCCTCCACCGGCGTCGCGACCTCGATGCGCGCGAGCGCGGCGACGAGAAGCTCGAGCTCCCAGCGAGGGATCCGCTCCTCGATGGGCAGCTCGCCTTGGACTGCTACGTGTGCGCGTTTGCGTGTCCGTTCCTTGGTCATGCTCCTCCGTCGCGGGCTCGAACCCGCCACCGAGGCAAAGCGCCGTCGACGTCCGGCGGCCGCCACCCATCCGCCGGCGGCCGCCGCCCCTGCGCGCGTCCCGACCAGCGGATTTCTCGATGCATTCACGACGACCACGGCTGGCACGCCGACTGCTCCGGGAGTCGGCATGGGATCGGTGCGCTTCTCGTTTGACCGCGGCACGTTGCGTGTCGACGGCGACGTTGCCTCGCTCGGAGACCTGGTTCGGTACGACGGGCGCACCGGCTTTCATCGCGCGCCGGCTCACCGATACCCAGCCCTCGTTCGCGCCGCCGCAGGTGCCGGCGTCACCGTCACCGACGAGATCGCCCCCGCATGGAACGCCGTCCGCCACCCGGTCGCGCCGCCATCGCTTCGTCCCTATCAGGAGCAGGCGCTCGCCGCGTTCGACACCTTCGGCAAGCGCGGAATCGTGGCGCTCCCGACGGGCGCGGGGAAGACGCGTGTCGCCTGCGCCGCGATGGCCCGCGCCGGCGAGAGCACGCTCGTGCTCGTGCCCACCCGCGTGCTCCTTGACCAGTGGGTCTCGACTCTGCGCACGCACTTCGGCGATCCGATCGGCGCCGTCGGCGACGGGATGAAGAACCTGGCGCGCATCACGGCGATGACGTTCGAGAGCGCTTATCGGTGCCTGGACCGCTTCGGGGACGGCTTCGGCATGGTCGTCGTCGACGAGGCCCACCACTTCGCGGGCGGGATCCGCGCCGAGGCGCTCGAGATGTGCCCGGCTCCCATACGACTCGGGCTCACAGCAACACCGCCGCTTCCGGGCTCGCTCGGGGCGGAGCGCCTCCGCGACCTGATCGGTCCCGTCGTCTTCGAGATGGAGATCGCCGATCTTGCCGGAAAGGATCTCGCGCCGCTCGAGATGGTGCGCATCCACGTCTCGCTCACACCCGACGAACGGCGCCAGTACGAGGCTGACATGGAGCGCTTCACCGCGCTCCGCCGCGAGGTGCTGCGCTCCAATCCGGACGCCGACTGGCTGACCTGCGTTCGGGCGATCGCTCGCATGCCCGAAGGGTCGGCCGTCCTCTCCGCGATGTACCGTGCTGGCGCGCTCGCCGCGTTCCCGAGCGCGAAGCGTACGGCCGTGCGCGAACTGCTTGCGCGGCATCGGCCGGATCGAACGCTGCTCTTCACGGCCACTGCCCACGACGCGTACTCCATCGCCGAGGAGGCGCTCATCCCGGTGATCACGGCCGAGGCGCCCCGGAAGGAGCGCGATGCCATCCTCGCGTCGTTCCGTGATCGACGCGTGCGCGCCGTCTGCAGCGCGCGCGTGCTGAACGAGGGCGTCGATGTCCCCGAGGCGAACGTCGCGATCATCGTCGCAGGCGCGCTCGGCGCGCGCGAGCACGTGCAGCGTATCGGGCGGATCCTTCGCCCGAACGAGGACAAGCGGGCGATCGCCTACGAGCTCGTGACGATGGATACCGTCGATGAAGCGCGCACCCGTGCGCGAAGGAGGCGCCTTGCTGCCGGCCGATCAGCTGCTCGTCACGTCGCGTGAGGGACGGCCCGGTCGTGCGTCGCCGCGGTATCTGAGCGCGCGCGACGAGGTCTGGGTCCGTGCGGTCGTCGATGCGTTCGACGCCTTCGTCGGACGCTCCGTTGGCGAACGTGACCGCGAACTTCCGGACCGAGTTCGCGCGATCGCGCGCGAGCACGGAGTCTCGTCGCGGGCGGCCGACGGCGTCGCGCACGTGCTCTCGCGTCGGTTCAAGTCCGAGGTCGCGACACCGCTCGACCCGACGAGCGTACGTGCGCTCACGTTCGAGGAGGCTGCGCGCGACGAGCAGTTCGACCGAGACTCCGCACTCGGCAGCGCGGCGGCACGACTCACGGTATCCGTCGAGGAGTTGACGCACGCGCTGTTCGCGGATCGCCCCGAGCGCCGTCGCATCGTCGCACCGCCCTCCCCGGCAACGGCCGCCGAAATCGTCGAGAGCTACAACCTCGCGCTCGTCCAAGGTCTCCTCGTTCGAAGTGAGCGCGTCACCGTGGACGTCCGCGAGCACGTTCGCGCTGTCGTCCGATTCGCCAAGCTCTCCGGGCTCCTCTGCACCTACGCCATCGGCGAGAACGGCACTCGGCTCGAGGTCTCCGGTCCCTTGTCCATCCTGCGGCACACCACGAAGTACGGGTTTGCGCTCGCGTCCTTCTTTCCGGCCGTGGTCGCGACGACTGGCTTCCGTCTGCAGGCCAGGTGCGTGCTCAAAGGGGAACCGCTCGTTGTCCACATCGACGCAACGGATCGCATCGCGCGCACGCACAAGCTGCCGAAGGACGCGGACAGCGCGATCGAACGGGCGCTTGCTCGAGACGTACGACGACTGGCCTCCCCTTGGTCGCTCGTGCGCGAGGCCGACGCGATCGCCATCAACGGACGCGCGTTCTTCCCCGATTTCACGCTCCGGCACACGGACGGCTTCGTCGTGCTCGTCGAAGTCGTCGGGTTCTACACGCCCGAGTACCTACGTTCGAAGCTCGAGGCGCTGCGCGGCGCCGCGTCGCGACCGCTCGTCGTCTGTGTCGACGAATCGCTCGCGTGCGAAGACGGCGAGGTTCCCGGCACCGTGCTCAGGTTCAAGAAGCGCGCGAATGCGGCTGCGCTCATCGCGGCTGCGGATCGGCTTCGCGACCTTGCTCGGACGGCGACGACGCGTTATCCCTCAGATGTCCCTCACTTTTGAGGGAAGCACCTGGAGGTTCCGATGAGGCTCGAAGCAACCGTCCCCGACAGCCGCGGCGCCGCGATCGTGCAGCTCGCGGAAGAGCTCGGCCTCAGCCGCAGCCAGATCGTCGACGAGGCCCTCGCCCTCTTCTTGAAGGCCGTCGTCGAGATCCGGCGTGGGCACCGTCTTGTTACGGTCGAGCCGGGCAGCTCGGAGCCTGCCTGCGAGCTGGCGACGCCGACGCTGTCGGCGCTCGAGTGGGCGTTGCAGTCGCAGGAACTGAAGCTGTCGCCGCGCGCGGTCGCCAAGGTGAAGGCGCTCGCGGAGAAGCCCCCCACCCCCGGCGCGCGGCTCCGCGCGGCTGCGAAGCGTCACGCGCGATGACCACCTCCGTCACGTCCACGCCGCCGTATGCGACGACCGGCATAGAAGCCGCGGACGTGACGCAGGGCTTCCAGTCGGGCACGCACGCGCTCGACGACTACTTCGCACGCCACGCGCTGTCGAACGATCGCTCCGGGATCGCGCGCGCGTACGTCCTTCGCCGCGCCGCGGGGGACGATGCGGCGCTCCCTACGGTCCTCGGGTTCTACACGTTGAGCATGGCGAGCGTGCCGTCCGCGGATGTCGCGGAGGCTGTCGGTTCCAAGCTGCCCCGCTATCCGATGCCCGTCGCGCTGATCGGACGGCTGGCCGTAGAGCGGCGCGCGCAGGGGCGACGATTCGGCGAGACACTGCTCGTCGACGCTCTCCGCCGCGTGGTCGACGCCGCGGCGCTCGTCGCCTGCATCGGGATCATCGTCGACGCGAAGAACGAGTCCGCGGCACGATTCTACGAACGATACGACTTCGTCACTGTGACCGAAGAGGAAGAGTGGCCGCGGCGGATGTTCATGCCCATCCAGGTCGCGCGCGAAGCGTTGCAGCAATCGTGAGCGGCGCGAGAGCTGGACGTCTTCTCACAGGGACACGTGTTTCTCTGCTCGGAATCGTTCGTTCCTCTTAAGAGCGCCGACAAAGATCCGTTCGCCTTCGGCGTCGTACGGGGAGCTATTGTGAGTGGGAGCTGCGCTCCCATCACCAGCCGTCAGGGCTCAGCGGCGTAACGGCCTCCGTGCAGCAAGCTGCACTCCGGCCGTCCGCCAACGCGAGCCCTTCCTCCGGAGCTATTGTTGGTGCGCTGACGCGCACGACCAGCTGTCAGGGCTCCGCCCGTCAACCTCACGGTTTCGTGTGCGCCTTTCGGCGCGGTGTGCCCGCCAGCTCCGCCCTGCGCGAGATCCCAGACGGCGCCGCGAACGCCTCGGCGGCCGCGGCGCGCAGCGCCTGCCTGAACCACGTGTTTGCCGGATCGCGATCGAGCTGCGCGCTCCAGAAGATCGAGAGTTCGATCGCCGCGAGCTTCACGGGGCACGGCAAGGCGACGAGACCAAAACGCGGCGCCACGTCCGCCAGCACGGCCCGCGGCACGGTCATCAGCAGATCGGTTCGCGCGAGCAGGGGTGGCGCTAGGAGGAAATGCGGCAGGTACGGACCCGTCTGGCGAGAGAGCTTTTGCGCGCGAGCGGCGAGATCGACAGGGCTCTCACCACCTGACGACGTCCGCACTCGGACGTGCGGGTAGGAAGCCCAGGCCTTCGCACCCCATGCTCGAGCTGCCGGATGATCGCGTCGCGCGTACACCGCCCAGTCGAGCGAGACGAGGTGGGCGCTCCGCAACCCATCGAGCTTGGGGACCGAGGTCGGTGCGATGGCGACGTCGAAGCGTCCGTCTGCAACGTCACGGAGCATGCCGGGCCCAGCGGGCACCAGCTCGACCCCGGCGGTGGGAGTCACCTTCGCCATGTGAGCGAGCAGGAAGGGCAGCGTCGCAGCGCTGAAGTCGGGGCCGGCGAGCGTGAAGACGCGATCCGTCGTGGCCGGGTCGAACGCTCCCTCGTGCGCCAACACGCGCCCGATGGTGCGGAGGATTCGCGACACCTCACCCGCGAGACGCTCAGCCTTCGGCGTCGGTCGCATCTCGCCGCCGACGCGGACCAGGATGGGATCTCCGAGCTGCTCGCGCAGGCGTCCGAGCGCGTGGCTCGTGGCCGACTGCGTCCGGTGAAGGCGTTTCGCGGCGCGTGTGACGTTGCGTTCCTGAAGCAGCACGTCGAGCACGACGAGGAGGTTGAGGTCGGTGGCGGCGATATCGATGGCGTGCATGCGCCATGCACACTATTTGTTTCCTGCATCCCATCGCAAGGCGCATGGTGGCAACCGGAACCTCACGGAGCCCGCATGCGTGCCCATGTCCTCAAGAAGTACGGGAAGAGCAACGCCGTTCACGCCTTCGACGAACGCCCGGAGACGCCCCTTGCGCCAGGCGAGGTGCGCGTCGACGTCGAGGCGGCCGCGCTGAACCCCGTGGACCTCAAGACTCGCGAAGGCGAGCCGAAGATGCTGCTGCCGTTCGCCCCGCCCTTCGTCCTCGGCAGCGACCTCGTGGGCACGGTCGTGGCGACCGGCAGCAACGTGACGACATTGCGCGTCGGCGACGCCGTCTATGCGTACGCGGGGATGGACCGGATGGGCGCGTTCGCCGAGCACGTCGTGCTCCCTGCAGACCGCGTGGCCCGGCGTCCCGGCGCGCTCAGCGTGGAGGAAGCGGCATGCCTGCCTCTGGCGGGCCTCTGCGCCCTCGCGGCACTGGACGCAGGCAAGGTCGACAAGGGCAGCCGCGTGCTCGTTCACGGTGGCGTTGGAGGCGTCGGCGGAATCGCGGTCCAACTCGCGAGCCAGCGTGGCGCCGAGGTGTTCGCGACGGTCGGGACGAGCGACCTCGAGCGAGCCCGCTCGCTCGGCGCGTCGCACGCGATCGACTACCGCACGCAGCGCTTCGAGGACGCCGCACGCGACCTGGACTTTGTGTTCGACACCGTCGGCGGTGACACCCTCAAGCGATCGTGGAGCGTCGTGAAGCACGGAGGCGTCGTCGCCTCGCTCCATGTGCCTCCCCGGGCAGATGCGCTGATCGCCGCCGGGCTCCGCGCGCCTTGGATCCTGCGGCTCCTCCTGCCCTTGGTCACGCGCGGCGCACACGCCGCGGCCGCGAAGGCGGGAGCGCGCCTCGTCCCCATCCTCAGCGTGCCAAGCGCCGCAGGCCTCGAGCGAATCACCCGCGCCGCTGAGAGCTCCGGCTTGCGCGTTACCGTCGACGAGGTCTTCCCCTTCGAGGCGCTCGGCGCGGCCTTCGATCACCTGCAGAGCGGCAAGGCGAAAGGGCGCGTCCTGCTGAAGCGGTAGCGTCGAGCGGCCCAGAAACGCCGCAGGACCCGCATGAACAGCCTCACCACACCTTCGTCGACGAGGTCTCCGACGCCTGCGCGACGAGGCATCTTCGCGCAGCGGATGCTCCTTGAGAACGCTGACCGCGAGCCTTCCTCATGGTGGCTCCTTCCGCGGGTAGATCCAACGCGCCAGCCAGCGCGTCAGCCGGGGCATGAGCACATAGGTCATGAGGAACACCTCGATGACGATGGTGATCAGCAGCCGCAGGGGTTGTGGCGCCGCGCCGAGCACCGCGCCGACGAGCTGCCCGAGTGAGAGCACGAGCCCGTACACGACGGCGATCATCACGAGCGACATGCGCAGCCGCGACGGCTGCGGGACGATCGTCCCAGCCGGTGGCGTGAACCACAGCTCGAGGCCCGTGAGGCGGCTCCACACGGCGTCCGCCTCGACGAGATCAGCCACCTCCACGAGCGCCCGGCGGCGCAGGTCGCTGACCTCGAAGGCGCGCAGGTGCTCAACGCTGTCGAAGCGAAAGACGCTCGTGTAGACCGGCGGCGCTCCGGCACCCGGACGCTGCACCCTGGCGCCGAGATATCCGGGCATCCCCTTCGCGCCCTCGATCAGGCGCTCGAGCCAGACCTCGTAGGCCGCCTCCGAGCCGACGCGCACCTGCCGCGTGACGACGACCGTGACCGGCTCCTTCTCGACATCGGACGAGGGTGCGTTCGACACGACTCACCAGAACGCGGGACGCTCGGGGAGCGTCGCGTCGCACTTGGCGCAGCTCCTGTGGTCGTCGTTGACGTCCTCGAGGGAGCCGCAGGAGGCGCAGCGGACCCAAATCCGGTTGATGCGCGTCGGCGTCCACACGCTCGTCCAGACGGAGGCGACGAAGTTCTCTCCGAAGAGCTCCTTCATGGCGACCGCGTGGTGCTTGCCGAGGGCCCGCTTCATCGACGCCTCGTCCTCCCAGGCGGTGACGGTGAAGCCCCTTGGGCCCGTGAAGCCGGTGACGATCGAGATGAACCCGGGCTCGGCCAGGAAGTCATTCACGTTCTCTCGCGAGTGAGCGCGGATGCGTTCCTTCTCCGCCTCGTTCGCGCCCTGGATCCACGTGAGCGCGATGACGCTCGGGGGCTTCGTGTTGCCCGACGGGACGCGCATCGAGTAGCCGTACTTCGCGGCCCCCTGCTCGACGGGCTGCACGAGCGCCATCAGCCCCAGGCTCTCGACGAAGGCCTTCTGATCGAAGTACCCGCGGACCGCGCGAATGCCGTCGTCGTCGAGCTCGAAGACGTCCACGCCCCGGAGCTCGACGGCCTTCTCGGTGGGGTTGATGCCGGCCCGGAGCGCGCCTCGGTTGTGCCCCCGCATGATCCACTCGACGACGTAGCGACCGCCCTCCCCAATCGCCTCGGACCGCTCGAAGGCGAGATCGGGGAACGCGACGCAGAGGGGCTGGACGACCCGGTCGAGCTCGGAGGCAGGGATCGGGCGCTCCGTCGTCGGATCGGTGTACGTACCGCCGGGCGCGAACGCCCGGGCGACTGCGCTCGGGTCGTGCGCGTTCCAACCGTCGAAGTACGCGTCGATGAACACCTTCTTGTCGTGCGGCATGCGCGGGCTCCTGTGGTCGGGATCCGCGCTCAGCGGCCGAGGGTCTCGATGACGAGGTTCGCGGTCTCGGTGCCCGAGAAGTTCTGCTGGCCGGTGATGAGGTTGCCGTCGCGAACCGCGTAGCCGCGCCACATACCCGCTTGCACGAAATTCGCGCCGAGCTTCTCGAGCTCGTCCTCGATGCGCCACGGCATGAGGTGCTTGTCCGCGGGCAGCGCGCCCATGCTCCGGACGGCACGGTCGGCGAAGTCCTCCTCGACGTTGGCGAAGCCGGTGATCGTCTTGCCCTTCGCGAGCAGCTCGCCGCTCGAGAGCTTCGCGTAGCGGAGCAACGCCACACCGTGGCAGAGCGCGCAGGCGATCTTCCCGGACTCGTAGAACTCGACGAACTTCTTGTGCAGGTCGGTGGCCTGCTCGAAGCTGAACATCGGCGCCTGACCGCCAGCGACGACGATGGCGTCGAAGCGAGCGACGTTGATCTCGGAGACGGGCTTCGTCTTCTCGACCAACGCCGCGAGGCTCGGCGTGTTGATGAAGCCCATGCTGATGAGATCGGAGGCGGAGTAGCCGCTCGCGTCCCGAGGATCGCTCATGCCGTCCGCTTCACACTTGCCGCCGGCGGGGCTGAAGACCTCCACCTCGTAGCCCGCCTCGTGAAACGCGTAGTACGGGTGCGTCAGCTCCGACCACCAGAAGCCCACGGGCCACCCGGTGGTGCTGGAGGTCGTCGGGTTGGCGATGACGATCGCGACGCGCTTGGGCTTGTTCTTGTTCGATCGGTTCGGGTCTCTGAGGCTCATGTCGTTCGCTCCTGGTCGAGGACGGGATGTTCCTGCGCGAACGAATATCGAGCCTGCATGGTGTGCAGGCAATGCAGCACCAATGAATTCACAGTTGCATCGCGTGCAACTATCGAGTCCGGCGGACGCGCTTGCGGGCCTGCCCCGAGGTGGGGTCGGTCGGATCGAGACGAGTGCGCGGCTCGTCGTGGCGGTCACCGGCCGCCTCCTTCGACGCGCGCAGGAAGACCTCGCGAAGAAAGCGATGGCCGGCGTCGCCCTCTACCCGCGGGTGCCAAACAAGGCTCAGCGCGTAGGGGCGGAGCTTCACGGGCGCCTCGAGCAGCTCCAGCGCAAGAGACTCTGCGAAGCGCGCGGCGATCCGCTCGGAGATCGTGAGGACGTAGTCGGTCGCGGCGGCGAGCTGGAGGGCGGTCATGAAGTACGGCACCGCGCGCGCGACCGTGCGAGTGAGGCCGCGCTCGCGCAGCACGTCGTCGACGTAACCACCGGGCTTGCCTCGGGGCGCGACCTGGATGTGGCGGAGGCCGATGAAGTGCTCGAGCGTGAAGCGCTTCTTGGTGGCCGGGTGACCCCGGCGAACGACGCAGACGAAGCGGTCGGTGAGGAGCCGTCGGTTTCGCATCTCGGCGGGCAGCTCGCCGTAGATGCCCACGGCGAGGTCGGAGCCTCGATCGCGGAGCAGCGCGGGATCGTCGGGCGTGTTCGGCACGTAGCGCACGCAAACCGCGGGCGCCTCGTCCCGGAGGATGCGGTCGACCGCGGCGCCGAGGATCGCCAGGACATAGTCCGTCGCGTGCACCACGAACGTTCGGGAGAGCTCGCTCGCGACGAAGGGGCGCTCGGGCTCCAGCGTTCGTCGTGCTTCATTGACGACGCCGTGAACCCGGGGCTTGAGCGCCTCGGCGCGCGGCGTCAGCAGCATGCCGCGCCCCGAGCGCACGAGGATCGGATCGCCGAGTCGCTCGCGAATCCGCGCGAGCGCGTGGCTCATCGCCGGGGTCGAGAGGCCGACCCGACGGGCCGCGCCCGTCACGCTGCCCTCCTGCAGAAGCGCGTCGAGTGACACGAGGAGCCCGAAGTCTGTCGATTCCATCCGGTGCAGCCAGATTATCTCAGAGTTGCACTCGCCCGTACTCGAGTGACGGGGCAACCAATCCTCGGTCGCGGGCAGTGTAGAGTCGCCTCGTGGGTCCCGTGAGCCGGCTCGTGGAGATCGCCGGGGTCTTCCTCGAGCTCGGGAGCCTGTCGTTCGGGGGACCGATCGCGCACCTCGGCTATCTCCGCGCGGAGCTGGTCGAGAAGCGCGCGTGGGTCGACGACGCGCACTACGGCGATCTCGTCGCGCTCTGCCAGTTCCTCCCCGGCCCGGCGAGCAGTCAGGTTGTCTTCGCGCTCGGGATGCAGCGCGCGGGGCTGCTCGGGGCGCTCGTCGCGTCCGTGTGCTTCACGCTCCCCTCGGCTCTCCTGATGATCGCCTTCGCATATGGCGTCGCCATCGCCGGCGATCTGCGGAGCGCCGGCTGGCTGCACGGGCTCAAGCTCGCCGCGGTCGCGGTCGTCGCCCGGGCGGTGTGGGGCATGGGCAAGAAGCTCTGCACCGATCGCGCGCGGGTGTCGCTGTGCCTGCTCTCGGCCGGAGTCCTCCTCGCGGTCCCGGGTGCGCTCGCGCAGGTCTCCGTCATCGCCGCCGGCGGGCTCGCGGGGTTCTGGCTCTATCGCCACGAGCCCGCGGCGGTCGTGCCGGCCGTCGAGGGCCGCCGTCACCTCGTCGCCGCGCTCGCGCTCGTGGCGTTCGCAGCGCTGCTCGTGGCGTCGCCGGCGGTCGCATCGGCGACCGGGAGCCGCGCGTTCGCGATGTTCGACAGCTTCTACCGCGCGGGCTCGCTGGTGTTCGGCGGCGGACACGTCGTCCTCCCGCTGCTCCGCGCGGAGGTGGTGCCGAGGGGGTGGCTCACCAACGATCAGTTCCTCGCCGGCTACGGCGCCGCGCAGGCGCTCCCCGGGCCGCTGTTCGCGTTCGCCGGGTACCTCGGCGCCGCGATGAGCCCGAACGGGCACCGGTGGGTGAACGGCGTCCTCTGCCTGTTCGCGATCTTCCTCCCGGCGTGGCTGCTCATCGGCGGCGCCCTACCCTTCTGGCATCGGCTGCGAGCGAAGCGTTGGGCACAGGCGGCGCTCGCGGGCGCGAACGCCTCGGTCGTCGGCGTGCTCCTCGCCGCGCTCTACAGCCCGGTGATCACCGAGGGCGTGCGCGGCAGCAGGGACGTCGTCGCCGCGCTCGTCTCGTTCGGTCTCCTCGAGCACTGGAAGGCGCCGCCGTGGCTCGTCGTGCTCGGGATGGCGGCCGCGGGCCAGTGGGTGCTTCCCGCGTAGCCGGATGTAGGCGCGCGCGTCAGCGAGCGCCTCGGTGATTCGCACCATTCGCACCATTCGCACCGGTAGGCGCTCGCTTACGCGCGCGCCTATTCGGCCGTGAGCGGTCGACGCAACCTCTGGATCTAGCCTAGGCGAGCCGATCGCGCACCACGCGCAGGACGTCGACGTAGCTCACGATCCCGACGACGACGCGGTCCGCGTCGATGATCGGCATCGCGCCGACCTTCTTGTGGATCATCGCGTCGACGAGGTCGACAAGCGGGCTGTCGGGTTCGGCGGCGAGGACGTCCGGCGTCATCAGCGTGTCGACGGTGCGCGCGAAGGTGCGGTCGATCAGCTCGACCGGTGTGCCCGGGGGGCCGAGCGCGCCGAGCACGTCCCGCTCGCTGAGCATGCCGATCAGGCGACCGCCCCGGTCGACGACGGGCAGGTGCCGGACGTCGAGCGCGCCCAAGCGCTGGAGCGCGTCGGCGAGGGTCTGGTCTCCGGTGACGGTCTCGGGATGCTCGGTCATCGCGTCGCGGGCGTGCATGGCTCCAACGTAGATCAATCGCCGAGCCGTGAGCTCACACGAAGAGCGGAGCCGCCACGAGCGCCACGGCGGCGAGCAGCTTGACGAGGACGTGGAGCGAGGGTCCCGCGGTGTCCTTCAACGGATCGCCGACCGCGTCGCCGATGATCGCGGCCTCGTGCGCCGCCGAGCCCTTGCCGCCGAAGCGGCCGGTCTCGATCAGCTTCTTGGCGTTGTCCTCGGCGCCCCCGCCGGTGTTCATGAGCAGCGCGAGCAGCACGCCCGCGATCGTCCCGACCATCAGCGTCGCCGCGACGCACTCCGCGCCGAGCGTGGCGTCGGCCCGCGGCGCGGCGAGACGCAACAGCACGCCGATCGCGACCGGCGCGCCCACCGCGAGCAAGCCGGGCGCGATCATCCCACGCAACGCCGAGGCGGTCGCGAGGTCCACGCACCGCCCGAAGTCCGGCTTCGTCGTGCGCGCGAGGATCCCCGGTTTGTCACGAAATTGACGGCGCACCTCCTCGATCAACGCGTTGGCGTCGCGCACCACGGCGCGGATCGCGAAGGCGCTGAAGAGGAACACCACGGTCGCCCCGAGGAGCGCCGCGACGAACACGGGGACCTTGGCGATGTCGACCGCGACGAAGTCGTAGCTCGCGGCGGCCGGATCCGAAGCGGCGCGGAGCTTGTCGCGAACGAGCAGCGTCACCGTATCGAGGTACGCCGAGAACAAGAGGAACGACGCGAGCGCGGCCGAGCCGATCGCGTAGCCCTTGGTCAGCGCCTTGGTGGTGTTGCCGACGGCATCGAGGCGGTCGGTGCGCGCGCGGACGTGCGCCGGCTGGCCCGACATCTCGACGATGCCGCCGGCGTTGTCGGTGATCGGACCGAAGATGTCCATCGAGAGGACGAACCCAACGGTCGAGAGCATCCCCACCGTCGCGACCGCGGTGCCGTAGAGCCCCGCGCCGGGGACGCCCGGCATGCTCTCCAGGCCGCAGTAATAGGACCCGAGCAGCGCCGCCGAGATGGTGAGCGCGGGCAGCGCCGTGCACTCGAACGCCACCGCGAGGCCGGCGATCACGTTGGTCGCGGCGCCAGTGACCGAGCTCTCGGCGATGCTGCGCACCGGCCGGCGCCGGCCCGAGGTGTAGTAGCGCGCGAGCGTCGCGAACGCCGCGCTCGCGACGAGGCCGAGCAGCGCGGCCGCGAGCAGGAAGCCGTCTCCGCCAAGGAGCTCGCGCACCAAGAAGAACAGGCCCACGGCCGCGACGAGCGTCGTCACGAGGTACCCCCGCGTCATCGCTCTGAGCGGATCGTCGGTCTCGCGTCGCGTGCGCACCGAGAGCAGCCCCGCGATCGACGCGAGGAGCCCGAGGGCGGAGGCGACCAGCGGAAAGACGACACCGGCCACGCCGAAGCGTCGGTAGAGGGCGACCCCGAGGATCATCGCGCCGATGTTCTCCGCCGCCACCGACTCGAAGAGGTCGGCGCCACGCCCCGCGCAGTCGCCGACGTTGTCGCCCACGAGATCGGCGATCACCGCCGGGTTACGCGGATCGTCCTCCGGGATGCCCTGCTCCACCTTGCCCACCAGATCCGCGCCGAGGTCGGCGGCCTTGGTGTAGATCCCGCCGCCGAGCTGCGCGAACAGGGCCACGAAGCTCGCGCCGAACGCGAAGCCCACCAGCTGGTAGGGCACCGTCGTCGGCGCGGCGAGCCCGCCGAACAGCAGGAACAACGAGGCGACCCCGAGGAGCGCGCTCGCGACGATCGCGAGCCCTGCCGCCGCGCCTCCGAGGAGGGCGAGGTGCAGCGCCTCTCGCATCGACGCCCCCGCCGCGTGCGCGACCCGGACGTTCGCGCGAAGCGACACGAACATCGCGAAGTAGCCCGCGAGGCCGGAGCAGATCGCGCCGACGAGGAAGCTGACGCTGGTCGCCGCGGCGACGCCGGATCTCGCGCCGAGCGCGGCGAACACGAGCGCGGCCACGATCAGCGCGAGCACCGCGACCGTGCGGTACTGCCGGCGGAAGAACGCGTGGGCCCCGACCCGAATCGCCGCCGCGATGCTCTGCAGCTCGTCGGGCCCGGGCGAGGCGCGGAGCACGCGGCGCGCGAGCAGCGCCGCGGCGACGAGCGTGAGCGCGCCGATCGCGAGCACGAGGACGAGCCAGGCGGCCATGGCGGCCGCTTCAGTGCGTGGGCCGGGCGATCCCCGCGCGGTGGTGGACACGCTCGGAGAACGACTCCTCGGCCGCTCCCGCCGCCCGCACCGTCAACACCGGACAGGGCGCGTTGCGCACGATGCTCTCGGCGACGCTACCGATCAGCGCGTGCAGCCGGCCGACGCGTCCGTGCGTCCCCATCACGATGAGACCGTGGCTCCCGACCTCGGCCGCGTCGAGGATCTGGCGGACGGGATCGCCGGTCACGGTTCGCCGGCTCAGGCGCGTGCCGAGCCTCCTCTGCGCGGTGGCGACCGCATCCTCGAGCTCCAGATCGGGCTCGAGCGCGTCGGCTGCGTTCACGGAGAGCACCTCGATCGCAGCATCGAGGTGCTCGGCGAGCGCGACCGCCTGCATCAGCGCAGCGATCGAGGCGGGTGATCCGTCCATCGGCACCAGGATCGTTTGGATGTGACTCATGCCGGCTACGGCCTTCAATCGCCGTGCCGGAGAGTGCAGCCCGGGCGCGATGACCAAACGAGGCGCGGCTCCACGACGCGCTATCGTGAGGCGGTGTTGCGCTGCCTCGTCGTCACGATCGCCCTCGGCTGCACGCGCGCGCCCGCCGAGCGAAAGGAGTCCCCTCCGTTGCCCGCTGCGCCCAGTTTTCAGGGGGTCTCCATCGCTGCGACCACGACGCCCCCGCAGTACCTCGCGGTCTTCCTCCACGGCATCGGCGACAACGCCGCGGGGTTTGCGTCGATCGCGCGGGCGCTCCGGTCATCGATGCCGAGCGCCGAGCTGCTCGTCCCCGACGGGTTCGATCCCTTCGAGGGAGGCGGCGGGGGCCGCCAATGGTTCAGCCGGCAGGGGCTCGACGACGACAATCGGCCCGGCCGCGTGAAGCAGGCGGGCGAGCGGGTCTCGCTGTGGCTCGACGCGCAGCTCGACGCCCGCAAGCTCGCGCGCGATCGCGTCGTGCTCGTCGGCTTCTCCCAGGGCGCGATCGTCTCGCTGTGGCTCGCCACCCACCGACGGCCCGCGCCGCTCGCGGTCGCGGCGCTGTCCGGGCGCTACGCCGACGACGAGAAGCCCGCGGCGGGCGCGAGCGCGCCGGTGCTGATCGTGCACGGCGCGCGCGATCCGGTGATCCCGGTCATGTTCGCGTTCTCGTCCGCCAAGACCCTCGAGGGCTACGGCGTCCAGGTGATGACCCGAGTCCACCCGGATCTCGCGCACGGCGTCGACGAGCTCGCGCTGCGCGAGACACGCGACTTCCTCACGCCGCTCGTACCGAAATAGCCGAACTCGAGGCGCGCAGATCTTCGTCGGCGAGCTCGATGCCGTGGCGCGCGAAGACGGCGCGGAGCGGGTCGTAGTTCTCGCCGAGGGCGCCGCGCACGCTGTCGTAGCCGTGCTGCGCGGCGCGCCGCTTCGACCAGAAGTTGAGCGGGTTCATCATGAAGAAGTCGAGGTCCTCGCTGCTCGGCTCGATGTAGACGACGTCGGCGGTGACGCTCGGATCGAGCATGATCTTGTCCTTGCCGATGTCGAGCCGCGAGCCGAGCACGGTGCGGAAGAGCTGGCTGCTGAGCGCGTAGGCGCCGTGCTCGTAGAGCGAGCGGTCGGGCGCGGTGTACTTGATCGGCGTGAAGGGGTTGTAGACGACGACGAGATCGGCGCCGCGCCGCAGCGCGAGGCCGACGTTGGCGGTGCGCACGATGCCGCCGTCTGCGAGGTCGAGCCAGCGGCGCTCCCCGTGCTCCCGATAGCGCGGGTTCTTCACGCGCACCGTGCGATACCAGATCGGCAGCCCGCACGACGCCGCGACGGCGTCCGACACGCGCACGCCGGCGTAGCGTTCGCCGGGACCGAACACGACCTGGGTGCCGGTGTTCATGTCGACCGACGTGACGAACAGCTGCTTGTTG
This sequence comes from Deltaproteobacteria bacterium, assembly GCA_022843175.1. Taxonomy (GTDB): domain Bacteria; phylum Myxococcota_A; class Polyangia; order Polyangiales; family JADJMO01; genus JALHOE01. The sequence goes on along the minus strand of JALHOE010000066.1, from coordinate 24,600 downwards.
CGGATGCGCTCGAGCTCGCGGAAGTCGTCGGGGAGGCCGAGCTCGGCGATCTGCCGGCGGAGGTAGTCGCGGACGCCGTTGGGATCGAAGAGCCCGGTCGGCACGAGCCGCACCACGACGCTGGCGAGCTTTCGCACGGTCTGCTCGGCGCTCCACGGGACGCCGGTGCGAGGATCCTCGAGACCGGAGACGTAAGAGGCGAGGATCTCCGCGGTCTTCGCGACGAACAGCGCCGCGCGCTCGGCGGGCTCGCGCACATTCGGGCGCATGAAGTCGAGCGGCCGCATGGGCGCGAAGCGCTCGGACTCGCCGAGCGTGATGCGAAAGAGCTCGTCGGCCTCGATGCCGGCGGCGAGCGCGCTGGCGAGGACCGAACCGGCCGAGAGCCCGACGAAGAGATCGAAGTCGGTGAGGCGGAACTTCGTCGCCGCGCGGCGCCGGAGGATTTCGTCGAGGGCGCGCAGGCCACCGGCCTTGAACGCCCCGCCGGTGATGGCGCCGCCGGCGAGCACGAGCGCGATGCGACTCGGCCGACCGGCGCGTCGCGCGGGATCGTGCTTGCCGAGGATGGTGATGCCCGCGTGCTGGTAGACGGTCGGTTCCACGTCGCCAGTCTAACGCTCCTTCGACGCACTGCATTATTGGACGTGCTTGCGCCTGGATCTCCGACACGGCGTCCTAGGCGCTCGCTTACGCGCGCGCCTGTTTCTTCGCGTCAGGTTTCGCGTCGGGTTTCTTCGCGTTAGGCTTTTTCGATGCGGCCGTCGGCGTGGCGGGCGAAGCGAGCGTCGCGGTCGTGCACCGGCGCGTCGCTCGGCCAGGGCCAGCCGCCGAACTGCGTGGCGCGGTAGTCGGCGTAGGCCTTCTGGATCTCGGCTTGCGTGTTCATCACGAACGGGCCGTGCTGCGCGATGGGCTCGCCGATCGCGCGCGCCTGCAGGAGCAGGAGCTCGCTCTCCATCGGGCCGTTCTCGATCGGCGCCTCGGCGTCGGGCCGGAGCTCGAGGCCGTTGCGCACGAGCACGTCGCGCGTGCCGACGCGCGCGCTCGCACCGCGGAAGAAGTACAGCGTGCGGTTGCTGCTCGCGCCCGCCGCCGGGAGCGTGAAGCGCGCGCCGGGGGCCATCTTGATCGTCCAGATCGCGACGTCGCTCCCGGGCCGCGACGCCCACGACTTGGGCGGCGACGACGGCGCCGTGACGGAGCCGAGCTTGCCCGCGATGACCGTGATCTCGGTCGCCTTCCCCGCCGTGTCGAGCAGGGTGTGCTTGGGGATCGTCTGGCGCCACAGCATCGAGAAGTGCGGGTCGACCATTTTGTCGGTCGCAGGGAGGTTCATCCAGATCTGGAAGAGCTCGAGCGGGTTGCCGGCGCTCGCATCGAGGAGCGGGAACATCTCGGCGTGCACGATGCCGCGGCCCGCGGTGAGCCACTGCACGTCTCCGCCGCCGTAGCGCGCGGCGGCGCCGAGCGAGTCGCTGTGATCGACGAGGCCGCGGCGCACGATGGTCACCGTCTCGAAGCCCCGGTGCGGGTGCGACGGGAAGCCGGGCACCACGTCGCCGTGGTACATGCGGAAGCCGTCTTTACCGGCGAAGTCATTGCCGATGGCGTGCCCGGCGAGCGACACCGCGGGGCCGAGCTGCGCGTTGCCCGCGGGGTAGGCGTCGTCGTGGTGGACGCAGAAGAGGAACGGGTCCTGCGTCTTCCACTGGAAGCCGAGCGGGACGACGTTCTTCACCAGGTCCGGCACGACGATCGCCGCGGGCGGCCGGGGCGACTCGCTGCGGCACGCGGCGATGAGCGGCGCGGCGGTGAGGGTGGCGAGCGCGGTGCGACGATCCATGCGGCGCCTATCGTAGCGCGCCGAACTTCTCCAGCACGAACTCCCACACCGCGGCCACGCGCGGGACGGAGCGGAGCGCGCGGTGCCCGACCAACCACACGTCACCCGTCGGCAGCGCGGCCCACGCCTCGGAGAGCGAACGCGCGTGCTCCACCGGGACGAGGCCCACCGACTCGTACGGCTCAGCTGCGAGCATCACCGCGAGCCCCGCCCGCGCCGCCGCGATCTGGGATTGAAAGTGGCTCGTGCGCAGGACGGGCACCACCGACGGGCCGTGCTCGCAGAGCCACCGCGCGCCCGGCAGGTGCGCGAGGTCGTTGCCCCACGCGATCCACCGCGCGTCCTCGAGGCGCTTCAGCTTGCCGAGCTCGCGCGCGTACGCCTTCGAGGTCATCGGCAGCTCGCGGGTGGTCACGAGCTTGGTGACCACCAGGTCGCCGCTCGTCGGGCGCGTGGTGCGGATCGCGACGTCGGCCTCGCGCCGCGTGAGGTCGGCGTAGGAGATGGTCGCGTCGATCTCCAGCGAGAGGCCCGGGTGGCGGCGGCGCAGCTCGAGCAGGTGCGGCGCGACGAAGACGTCGGAGATCCCGGGCGGCACCGTCAGCCGGACCACGCCCTCGACCTTGGTCTCGACGCGCTCGCCCGCCGCCGCGAAGCGGGTGACCCCGAGCTCGATCTCCTCGGCGTCCGCGAGGAGCTGCTCGGCGAGCGCCGTCGGGCGCGTTCCCTCGCGCGTGCGATCGAACAGCGTGACGCCGAGCCCCTCCTCGAGGCGGTCGAGGCGGCGGCTCACCGTCGACACATCCATCGTCAGCCGCGACCCGGCTGCGGCGAGCGAGCGCCCGCGCATGACCGCGAGAAACAGTCGGATCTGGTCCCAATCCATGTGTTGCAAACACGCAACGATACCTTGCATTCGGCGCCATTGCCATGCATTCACGCAATGCCCATCCTGCAGCTCATGCACGTCATCCTCGGAGCCGGTCAGATTGGTCCCCTCGTCGCCGAGCAGCTCGTCGCGCGCGGCAAACAGGTTCGCATCGGGCGGAGCACCGCGCGCAAGCCGGGCGAGGTCTCGCTCGACGTGCGCGACGCCGACGCCGTCGCGCGGCTCGCCGACGGCGCGGAGGTCGTCTACCACTGCGTCAACCCGCTCTACACCGAGTGGTCGGAGCTGCTCGTGCCGATCGCGCGTGGGATCGTCGAGGGCACCAAGCGCGCGGGCGCGCGGCTCGTCGCGCTCGACAACCTCTACATGTACGGCGACACCGCGCACATGAACGAGGACTCGCCGCTGACGCCGCGCTCGAAGAAGGGCGAGCTCCGCGTCCGCGCCGCCGAGGTGATGCTCGAGGCCGGCGCGGCGGTCGGTCGCGCCGCGGACTTCTTCGGGCCCTCGCCGCTCGCGGCGATCTTCGGCGCGCGCTTCTACGAGCGCGTGCTCGCCGGCAAGCGCGCCGAGGTCTTCGGCGACCCGGACATGCCGCACAGTTACTCCTACACGCCCGACGTCGCCGCGGGCCTCGTGGAGCTCGGGCTGAACGACGTGCGCGGCGTGTGGATGCTGCCGGTGTTGCCGGCGGAGCCGACGCGCCAGGTGATCGGCCGGTTCGCGCGCGCGATGAACCGGGACATCGGCGTGATGAGCGTGCCGAACTGGATGCTCCGCGCCATGGGCGTCTTCAGCCCGCTGATTCGCGAGGTCGCGGAGATGACCTACCAGTGGCGCCAGCCGTTCGTCGTCGACGACAGCAAGTTCCGCGCGCGCTTCGGCGTGGCCCCGACGCCGTGGGACGACGCGATCGCCGCCTCGGTCGCGTGGGGCGTGCGCACCTACGGCCAGCGCCTCGCCGCGTGACGCCTACCGCGCGCGGGCGGCCGCGCTGACGCGCGGGTTGATGCGGACCACGCCGCGGGTGCCGTCGATCAGCGCGCGGTCGTCCTCGCGGATCCAGGAGTAGAGGCCGACCACGTCGGCGATGAGCGGCAGGCCAGCCGCGCGCGCCACGCGCGCCGCGAGCGAGTCGTCGACCTCGCCGCTCACCACGATCCCCGCGGCGCCGCGGGCGATCGCGGTCAGCACGACGAGGGTCGAGAGCCGATCGGGCACGATGAGGAGCTTGTCCTTCAAGGCCGGGGCGCTGCCGCTCGCCGAGGCCGCCGCGAGGAGGCACAGATCCTCGAGCTCGACCACCCGCGCGATGCGCCACTCGCGGCTCGCGCCCTCGGCCTCGGCGTAGCAGGCGCTGGCGTAGGTGGCCGCGACCGCGCGCAGCCCCTCGACGACGCCGAAGCGCTGACACTCGGCGCGCGCGAGCCGACGTAGGCGATCGTCGCGAAACAAGAGGAGCAACGACGCGAGCTCGGCGTCGTCGGACTTCGAGAGCGAGAGCTTGCGACGCACGCGTTTGACCGTGCGCTCGAGCCCCTCGAACGCCTCGCCCTCGTCGCCCTTGGCGCCGATCGGCAGGCCCTGGAAGGTGGGCAAGAACACCACGCGGCCGAGCGCGTGCCCGGGCGAGAGGCCGCGCCCCGACAGCCGCGCCGAGCGCGCCGACGGCTTGCGGCCGAGCCGCGCGCGCGAACGGTCGATCGCGTAACCGAAGGGCGTGGCGAGCGCGGTCGCGAGGGCGACCTCGGCCGAGGCGAACGCGTCCGGGCTGCGCCGCTGCAGCACGAGCACGCCCTCGACGCCGCCCGACGCGAAGATCGGCACCGCGAGGAACGACGGGAAGTGCTCCTCGCCGAGCCCCGGCACGTAGGCGAAGTGCTCGTCGCGCGGCGCGACGGCGACGCTCACCGGGCGCAGGCACTCGGCCACGAAGCCGGTGATCCCCTGCCCGACCCGCAGCCGCACGCGCCCGACCGCCTCGCGCGGAAAGCCGACGTTGGCGCGCATCACCAGCACCTCGGGATCCTCGCGGAGGTACACGCTGACCACGTCGCACGCAGTGATCGCGGCGATCTCGGCGACGAGCGTCTGGAGCGTCGCGAACAGCGGGCGCGCCCGGCCGGCCTCGGCGATCAGGCGGAGGATCCCGTCGATGCGGCGGTCGCCGCGCTCGTGGACCTGCACCTTGATGGCCTCGGACATCGACCGAAGTCATGCCCGGCGAAGGTTACGAGCGGGTTTCAGCCCTTGGCGCGCATGTCGCGTGCCATGCGCGCGATCTGCTCGGCCGACCACTTGGCGAGCGGCTCGTCCTCGCCGTCGGCGCGGTGCTGGAGCTCGAGGAGGATCATCGTACCGCGCGCGTCGCCGTGCTCGAACGCGCAGCGGACCGCGTCGTCCATGTCGACGCCCTGGACCGCGCGCTGGATGGCGGCGCGGTCGCCGGTGCGGGACGCGTCGAGCACCGCCTGGAACCGCGCGCGCTCCTGCACGCTGACCGGGGGATCGTACGCGGTCGAGTGCGCCATCTTCGCCTCGGCCGCCTTCTCGACCGACCCGAACGCCTCGGCGAAGCCGGGGTGCCACTGCGCGATCGCGGTGTAGTACTTCGTCCAATAGGCGCGCGCGGCCGCGAGCATCGCGTCGCGGTCGCTCGTCGTCGGGACGCGGAAGTCGTTGTACGCCTTGTCGGCGCGGTTCATGGCCATCCACTCGTTCCACGCGTGCTCGTGCGCGAGCGAGTGGAGCCCGTTGCCCTGATAGAGCAGGCCGGCGGCCATGCCGGGGTGGAGCTGGTTGACCGCGCCGCAGTGGGTGCAGGTCACGTTGGACGACGCATGGAACACCGTCTGCTGCACGCCGGCGCCGCACTTCACGCAGGCCACCGGCTGCTGCGAGTCGCGCTGGGCTTGCGTCCACAGGTTGCGCGCCCACGCCGCGTTCTTGCGCGTCTGCACGCTCTCGTAGGCGAGATCGATCCGCTCTCGGGCCTGCTGATGCGTGGCGCTCATCTGCGCCCACAGCCCGGCGAGCGCCTCGTGGTCCTTGCCGGTGTCGGCCTCTTCGCGGACCTCGTCGAGCTCGTGATCGATCTTCGACCACGCCTCCTCGAGCTTCTGCCCGAGACCGCGGAACCGCACCTGCAGCGCGCTGAACGCGGCGCCCATCGGCCCCGGGTCGAGCGCGTATTGCTCGATCAGCTCGTCGAGCCCGGCGTCGGCTTCGGCGATCACCTCTTGCACGCGCGCGTCGATCTTGGGGACGAAGCCGTCCCACTTCGTCTTCACGGCGCGGGCCTTCGCTTGAATCGGCGGGCTGAGGAGCTCGAGCATGATCACACCATTCGGTTGCCGCAGTACTTGCATTCGAAAGCGCCCGCCTGGAGCTGCGGGGCGCCGCAGCTCTTACAGGTGAGCGCCGTGGAGGAGGGCGCGGTCGCGTACGACTGGGTCGCCGCGTGCGCAGTGGCGTTGGCGAACATGCCGCCCGCGCGCTTGGGGAGCACCGCGGCGCGATACGCCTTGAGCGTGTCGGCCTCGGCCTCCTCGACCGCGCGGGAGATCTGGCCGTAGAGCTTATCTGCGGTGTCGTTCATGTGATTGCGCAGCGACGCGAGCTCGTAGCGCGCGCGCTGCACGATCGCGGTGACGACGCCCTGGAACTCCATCAGCGGCGCGCCGCGGGTGGGCCGCTGGCCTGCGCGGATCTGCGCGCGATCGGCGTCGGAGCAGAGCTCCACACCGGCGCGCTGGCAGAGCGCCGACCACGCCGGCGAGGTGCCCGCGGGCTCGGCGATCGCCAGAGCTTCGCGGAAGGCCTCGCCGATGCTGTGGGCGAACCAGGAGCGGACTTGTTGGAGGCGATCGAGAAGTTGGGACATCGAACAACCCGCTCCCTGACGGTCGCGGCTCCAAGGACGGTCGCGGCTCCGGTGGGAACGCACTAGAGCGAGAGGTCGTCGTCGGCGGTGCTCGCCGCGCCCTGGTACTTGGCGCGGTACTTGGTGTCGAGCTCCTGCTGCTTACGGACCATCGCGATGTCGGTCGCCATCTTGGGCGACCAATAGGACGCGTACTTGCTGTACTCGGCCGCGTTGATGCCGAAGACCGCCTGCAGCTGCGCGTTCACGTCGAGGCCCGACTCGGCCCACATCGCCTGCGCGGCCATGACCTCGCAGAACTTGTCGAACGTGCAGGGCTCGCCGGCGCCGGCGCCCTGCCCCTGCGCCGCGGCGAAGGCTTCGCCGAACTTGGTGGCGATGACGGCGGTGGTGTCGCGCTGCATCTTGGCCTGCCACGCGACGTTCGCCTTGTCCCACTTCGCCTTGTCCATGCCGAACTTCGCCAGCAGCTCGGCGACCTGCGCCATCGTGGCGCCGCTTCCGAGCCCGGCCATCGCGGCCGACGCGCCGGCCCACTGCTCGACGGTCACGCCGTCCTCCGGCTGGAGGAGCGTCGGATCGGCGTTGGCGGCGGCGGCCTGCGCGGCCTGATGCTGGCCCATGCGGGCCTTCATCATGGCGTTGGTGTATTCGTCCTTCACGACGACGTCGGGCTGGCCGTCGGAGTTCTTGCCGAGCTCCGACCACTTCCAGGTCACGTAGTCGCGCACGTCGGTGTAGTGCTCGTAGTCGCGGAAGCCGTTCTCGCGCGCGGCGCTGTCCTGGTCCCTGCCCTTCATCTGGGAGTCCTCGACCCCGAAGAGCTTCATCCAGCACGCGACCGGATCGTTCCACGAGAGGCCCGCGGGCATCTGGTTGCTCGCCTCGAAGCGGGCGATCCCCTTCTGCACGTCGGCCCACTGCTCGCGCGCGTACTTCTCGCGGTCGATCGGTTTGTCGTCGTCGTCGTCGTCGTCGCTCGACGAGGACGACGAGGCCGCTGCCGGTGCGGGCTGCCCCGCGGGCAACTGCGCCGGCTCCGACTTCTTGGCGCCGAACAGACCGAGGAAGAAATCGATGATCTTCTGGATGAAAGACATCCGCGAGCCCCCTTTGGTGGACGGGCCAGCATACGCGCGGCGGCCACCCGGTAAACGGGCGTTTTATGCCTGCGCTCAGCGCGTCATTTCGGCGATCAGGATGCCGCTCGCGACCGCGACGTTGAGCGATTCGACCGCGCCGGTGCCGAGGATCTTCACCAGCGCGTCGCATTGCGCCCGCACGCGGTCGGACATCCCCTCGCGCTCATGACCGACCACCAGCACGGTCGGTCGCTCGAAGGCGAATCCGATCGCGCCCGCGGTCGCGGTGACGTCGGCGCCGACGACCCGCACCGAGCCCTTGCGCAGACGCGCAAGCGACTCGGCGAGATCGGTCGTGCGCGCGAGGACCAGCTCCTCCGCGCCGCCCTCGGCGACGCGCACGGAGTCGGGGGGCAGCGCGGGGTGCGGGGCCGGCGAGCCGAGGAGCGCCGCGTCGACGCCGAAGAACGCCGCTGTGCGGAGGATCGCGCCGATGTTGTAGGGGTTTCGGACCCGGTCGAGCGCGATCGCGACGCCCCGCTTCTTGGTCAGCAGCTCTCCGAGCTCGGTCGGCGACGCGAACCGGCGCGGGCGGGTGCGAACGCACAGCCCCTCGTGGTTCTTCGAGTCCGCGAGCCGCGCGAGCTCGTGCTCGGGCTTCTCCTCCACCGGCACGCGTCGGCCTCGCAGCGCGCCCTCGAGCTCGCGACGGTGCTCGGGCGCGTGCGCGATGGCGAGGATGTCTGCGGGGCGCTTGGCGATCACCGCGAGCGCGGCGCGGTGTCCGTAGACGACCTCATCGTTCGTTTTCGGTGCCACCGCGGGCTCGCGCCCGCGGCCCCGCGGCGAATATTGGCGAGAGGGGTCGCGCTTCACGGGCGCGATGGTACTGTGGCCGCCCTCTGGAAATCGCCCCATCCGTCCCCGTCGCGCGCGTCCTCTTCGACGAGGGCGGTGTCCTCGCCGTCGAGAAGGCGGAGGGCGTCTCGTCGATCCCGGAGCGCGACCCCGCTGCGCCGAGCGTGCAGCGAGCGCTCGAGGCCGAGCGGGGCGAGAAGCTGTTCGTCGTGCACCGGCTCGACAAAGAGGTGTCCGGCCTCCTCCTGTTCGCGCGCGACGCGGCGACCCATCGCACGCTCTCGATGGCCTTCGAGCACCGCCGCGTGCACAAGACCTACCTCGGCCTCGCGCACGGGCTGCTCCGCGGCGACACCACGATCGACAAGCCGATCGCCGAGTTCGGGTCCGGCCGCATGGGCGTCGACGAGCGGCGCGGCAAGCCCTCGCGCACCGAGGCCCGGGTGCTCGAGCGCTACCAGAAGCAGACGCTCGTCGAGGCGCACCCGATCACCGGTCGTCGTCACCAGCTGCGGGTGCACTTCTACGCGATCGGTCACGCGCTCTGCGGCGATCCGCGATACGGCGACCTCACCGAGCAGGCGAAGTGGCCCCGCCTGATGCTCCACGCGATCCGGCTGGTGCTCCCCGACAACGTGACGATCGAGTGCCCGCCGCCAGCGAGCTTTCAAGCCGTCCTCTTGAACTCCACGCTCGTCCCGAGGTGACCGAGCGCGCGCGCTTCGAGGCAGCACGGCGAGCCGGGCTCCACGAGCCGACAGCCCTCCGGTCGCGCGTCGTAGATGGCGCACGGGTAGCGTTCGGGGACCGACACGTCGAGCGCGCCACAGCGCGCACCGTCGTTCTTCACGAAGCGGAAGTACGGCGGCCGGTCCATGACGACGGTGAGGCGCCGCACGCGCTCCTCGCCCAGGCGGAGCTCGTCGTCCTCGAGCAGCTGAACCGTCGACGGCCCGTGGTGACAGCACCGGCCGCACGCGACGCAGTCGGCTCCCTCGGGATCCGGTGCGCCGGCGAGCGGTGACAACGACATGTGGGCCCTGCTTGTTGGCAGCCGGGGAGCCCGTGGTCAAGCGCGGATGACTGGCGCTTCGACGCACTGTGTCGTAACCTCCCTGTAGCCATGATCAGCCGCTTTTTCGACGTGCGGACGGACGACAAGGGTCAGGACTACATCGCCTCCTTCGTGGACGGGATCGCCCTGCTCCGGTTTGTCCTCCTCAACAAGGGCACCGCCTTCACGGCCGAGGAACGCGCCGCCCTCAACCTCGACGGGCTCCTGCCGCCGGCGATCAACACGCAGGAGCAGCAGCTCGCCCGCGTCTACCGCGGCTACGAGCGCGAGGTCTCGCCGCTCGCCAAGTACCAGTTTCTTCGCTCGCTGCAGGAGCGGCACGAGGTCCTCTTCTATGCGCTGCTCGCGCGTCACGTCGAGGAGATGCTCCCCATCGTGTACACGCCCACGGTCGGCGACGCCGTGCAGCAGTTCTCGGCGCTCTACCAGCACCCGCGCGGTCTGTCGTTCTCGACCGACAACATCTCGCGCGCGTCGAAGGTCGCGAGCAGCTACCCGCTCGACGACGTGCGCATGATCGTCGCCACCGACTCGTCGGCGATCCTCGGCATCGGCGACCAGGGCTACGGCGGCCTCGCGATCCCGATCGGCAAGCTCGCGCTCTACACGGTCGCCGGCGGCGTGAGTCCGTTCCACTCGATGCCCGTCGCGCTCGACGTGGGCACCGACCGGCAGGACCTCATCGACGACGAGAACTACCTCGGGGTGCGCCACAAACGCCTGAAGGACGCCGAGTACATGGCGTTCATCGACGCGTTCGTCGACGCGGTGAAGGCGCGCTGGCCGCGGGCCGTGATTCAGTGGGAAGACCTCTCCAAGGACACCGCGTTCGCGGTCCTCGAGCGCCACCGCAAACGGCTGCCCTCCTTCAACGACGACGTGCAGGGCACCGGCGCGGTCGCGCTCGCGGGCCTCATCTCGGCGGCGCGGCTCAAGGGCGAACGGCTCCGCGATCAGCGCGTCATCATCCACGGCGCCGGCGCGGGTGGCATCGGCGTCGCCAGCGCGATCCGCGAGGGCATGGTCCGCGACGGCCTCTCGCGCGAGGACGCCGCCGAGCGCGTGTTCGTCCTCGACTCGAAGGGGCTGCTCACCCTCGACCGCAAGATGGAGGACTACAAGCGCGGCTTCGCGCGGGCGGTGCCCGACGGCTGGACGATGTCCGGCTCGGTCCCGAACCTCCTCGAGACCATCCAGCAGTCCAGGGCCACTGCTCTCCTCGGCCTCTCGGGCCAGTTCCGCGCGTTCGGCGAGGACATCGTCCGCGCGCTCGCGCTCAACACCGACCGACCGATCGTCTTTCCGCTCTCGAACCCCACGAGCGCCTGCGAGGCCAACCCGGCCGACGTGCTCGCGTGGACCGAGGGTCGCGCCATCGTCGCCACCGGCAGCCCCTTCGAGCCGGTCCGCCTCGACGGCCGCGAGTTCGTGATCGGTCAGGGCAACAACGCCTTCATCTTCCCCGGCCTCGGCTTCGGCGCGATCGTCGCCGGCGCGCGCGAGATCACCGACGCCATGGTGCTCGAAGCAGCCGACGCGCTCGCCGACTACGTCAAGGACCGTCACCTCGCGCGCGGCCTGATTTATCCGCCGATCGCCGAGCTCGAGGAGGCCTCCACCCACGTGGCCGCGCGGGTCATCCATCGTGCGATCGAGGACGGCGTGAGCGAGCTCGCGCAGCGACCGCTCGCCGAGTGGATGACCACCGTGCAGGCCCGTCGCTGGAAACCGAGCTACCTGCCGATCCGTCGCGGAGAGCCGAAGTAGAACGAAACCAAACCGGGGCGGCCGGCGTACTCTGAGGGCGATGCCCTTCGGAAAGCTCAGCATTCCCTCCCGCGAGCAGGCGCTCCCCGGCCGCACCACCAGGATGCCGGTGCCGGCCGAGCACTTCGTCCACGGCACGCCGCTCGAGGGCCCGTTCCCCGCCGGCATGGAGGTCGCGTACTTCGGGCTCGGCTGCTTCTGGGGCGCCGAGCGCAAGTTCTGGCAGCTCTCGGGCGTGCACTCCACGGCCGTTGGCTACGCGGCGGGTCACACGCCGAACCCCACCTATCGCGAGGTGTGCAGCGGCGCGACCGGGCACTCCGAGGTCGTGCAGGTCGTGTTCGACCCCGCCAGGATCTCGTTCGCGGAGCTGCTCCGGGTGTTCTGGGAGAGCCACGATCCGACCGAGGGCATGCGGCAGGGCAACGACGTCGGCACCCAATATCGCAGCGGCATCTACCCCACGAGCGCCGCCCAGCGCGCGCTCGCCGAGGGGTCGCGCGAGGCGTATCAACGCTCGCTCTCCGCCGCGGGCTACGGCCCGATCACGACCGAGATCGTCGACGCGGGTCCGTTCTACTTCGCCGAGGACTACCACCAGCAGTACCTCGCGAAGAACCCCGGCGGGTACTGCGGCCTCGGCGGCACCGGCGTCAGCTGCCCGGTCGGTCTCCCGGCAACGCGCTAGGGTTCTCCGGTGGCGGTCTCCGACGTTCCGGCCGAGCTCATCGACGCAGTCGACGGCCTCCATCGCGCCATCGACGACAACGCGCGCGTCCTCGCCGAGCGGCACGGCGCGAGGCTGCAGTGCAAGCGCGGGTGCAGCGGCTGCTGCAGCGACGGGCTCACGGTGTTCGAGGTCGAGGCGGCGGCGATCGTCCGTCGGCACGGCGAGCTGCTCGCGGAGCAGGCGCCGGGGCCCCCCGGGCGGTGCGCGTTCCTCGACGACGAGGGCGCCTGTCGCGTCTACGACGAGCGCCCCTACGTCTGTCGCACGCAGGGGCTGCCGCTCCGCTGGATCGAGGGAGGGCGCGAGCTCCGCGACATCTGCGCGCTCAACGTCATCGCGGTCGAGACGCTCGCGCCCGCCGAGTGTTGGCCGATCGGCCCCGTCGAGGCGCGGCTCTCGGCGATGCAGGCGATGGTCGAACGCGGCGAGCTCCGCCGCGTCGCGCTCCGCGACCTGTTCACGAAGCGCCCCAATAAGGGGCGCTAACGGTCGCAGAACTTCGTGACGCCGTAGCGATAGAGCTCGGTGTCGGGCGCCCACGCGCGGAGCCCGGCCTTGTGCATCAGGCTGTCGAGGAAGTGCGCCGGGTCGGGGAGGCTCTCCCAGACCTGCGGCAGGAAGGTGGCGCGGCGGCCGCTGCCGCGAAGGACGATGCCGTCGCCGGGGCGGAGCGCGGCGACGGCGTCGCGTTCGCTCTCGAACGTGATGCGCTCGAGCGGGCCGAGCAGAGAGATCTCGATCGCGAGGCCGTCGACGTCGGCGCGCGCGAGCGGGGTGGCGCGCGGATCGTGCAGCGCCGCCGACACCGCGTTGGAGCGCACGTCGTCGACGAGGATGCGGCGCGGCTCGATGGTCCCGATGCAGCCATGGAGCGTGGTGCCGCGGCGCAGCGTGACGAACGTGGCGCGCAGTGAATCGGCGCCGGGAAACTTCGGCGCGTACGGGTACGGGCCGCCGAGCGCCGCTGCGATCGACGCGCGGGCATAGCGGGTGAGGACGACACCGTCTTCCGGCCGAACCATGAGGGCACTGATCTGTGTCCGCGCTCGGCCAATGGCAATCGCGACCGTGGGCGTTTAGCGTGGAGCCGTCGATGGAACGACTCGTCAACACCGTGCAGCCGTACGCCTGGGGCTCGACGACCGCGATCGCCGCGCTGCAGGGGCGCCCGCCCGCGGCCACGAAAGAGGCCGAGCTCTGGATGGGCGCGCACCCGTCGGCGCCCTCGCGCGTCCACGGCAGCACGCTCCTCGCTCGGATCGCCGAAGCCCCCGAGCGGGCGCTCGGCACCGCCGCGCTCCGGCGGTTCGGTCCGCGTCTGCCGTTCCTGTTCAAGATCCTCGCCGCCGAGGAGCCCCTCTCGCTGCAAGCCCATCCGTCGATCGCGCAGGCCGAGGCCGGCTATGAGCGCGAGGACCGCGCGGGCATCGCGCGCGACGCCCCGAACCGCAACTACCGCGACCGAAACCACAAGCCCGAGCTCCTGTGCGCGCTCGGGCCGTTCGTCGCGCTGTGCGGCTTCCGCGACATCGCAGCGACGCGCGCCCTGTTCGAGGCGCTCGCGGTCCCCGGCCTGCAGGCCCTCGACCTCGGCGATCTGCGAGAGACCTTCCGCACGATCATGACGACCGACGTCTCCGCGCTCGTCTTCGAGGTCTCCGCCGCGTGCGAAAAGCTCACGGGCGGTCCGTTCGCGCTCGAGGCCGAGTGGGGCGCGCGCCTCGGGCAGAAGCACCCCGGCGACGCGGGCGTGCTCGGCGCGCTCATGCTCAACCTCGTCGTGCTCGCCGAGGGCGAGGCGATCTACCTGCCGGCGGGCAACCTCCACGCCTACCTGCACGGCGTGGGCGTCGAGATCATGGCCAACTCCGACAACGTGCTCCGCGGGGGGATGACCCCCAAGCACGTCGACGTCGAGGAGCTCATGCGCGTCCTCGACTTCCGCGCCGGCCCGGTCGCCAAGGTGCTGCCGACCCGTCGCGGCCCGCTCGAGGTGTGGGAGACCGCCGCCGCAGAGTTCGAGCTCGCGCGCGCGCGCGTCTCCGGCGAGGCGCGGGTCGACGTGCGCGCGCCGATCATCGCGCTGTGCACCGAGGGCTCGCTCGAGGCCGACGACGGCGCGTCGCGCGAGCCGCTCCGCGCGGGGGACTCCGTGTTCGTCCCCGGCTCGGCCGCAACGCTCACGCTCCGCGGCGACGGCACCGCGTACCTCGCGACCGCGGTCGTCTAGCCCGTCAGGCGAACACGAAGGGGTCGTGGTCCTCGCGGCTCCGCTCGACGCGCACGCCCGTGAGCTCGGCGAGCAGGCGCTTCTCGAGCGCGGGGAGCGCGCAGCGTTCGCTCTCGGAGTGGCGAAGCGCAAAGACGGTGAGGCCGTTCGCCTCGGCCCGCAGCGCGTCGTGATGCCGGAGCTCCCCGGTCACGAAGAGCTCGACCCGCGCGGCGAGCGCGTCGGAAAGGAGCTCGCCCCCCGCCCCGGCGCACACCGCGGCGGTGCTCACCGCGCGGTCGAGCGGGCCGGCCACCAGCGCCGTGTCGAGCGCGAGCCCGGCCTTGAGGCGCTCGAGCAGGTGCCGGGCGGTCCCGGTCACGCCGCCGATGCGACCGACGCCGCTCTCGCGCAGCGGGCGCCGCGCAGTCATGCCGAGCGCGTCCGCGAGCACGTCGTTGGTGCCGCCGGCGGCGACGTCGAGCGCGGTGTGCGGCGAGTAGATCGCGATGCCGTGGCGCGCCGCCTCGAAGGCCGGGTGGCCGGCGACGAACCGCTTGAGCGGCGCGAAGATCGGCGGGTGGTAGGCGACGATCAAATGGGCGCCCTGGTGGATCGCCTCGTCGATCACCGCGCTGGTCACGTCGACCGCGAGCAGCAGCGCGTCGATCTCGCGCGCCGGATCGCCGACGAGGAGCCCCACGTTGTCCCATGGCTCGGCGCGCTCGGTCGGCGCGATCGACTCGAGCACCCGGACGATATCGGCGAGCTGCATCATCGCCGGAGACGCTATCAGGGAACGCCCGCGGTCTGGAGTGCGTTGGCGAGCGCCGAGGCGAGCAGCGCACGGAGCTCGACGCGCGGGACGTCACGGTGCTCGAGCCAGTCGAGGCTCGCGCCCTCGACGAAGCCGATCCAGGCTCGGAGCGCGACCCGGAGGATGGGGCGCGGCGCGCCGAGCCCGAGGCCCTGCTCCACGATGCGCTTGATCAGCGCGCGCCGGGTGCGCTCCATCACCTCGGACACCTCCGCGTCGACGCCGACCCCGCTGCGCATCAGCGTGAGGAACGCGCGCGAGTTCTGCTCCACGTAGTCCAGGTACCCGTCGAGCGCGCGCGTGAGCTTCTGCTCGGGCGGGAGCTCGTCCGGCGCGCGGGTGCGCGCGATCAGCTCCTCGGCCGCGACCTTCACCGTCTCGACGTAGAAGACGTGCTTGCTCGAGAAGTAGTGGTAGAGGAGGCCCTTGGAGATGCCGGCCGCGGCGGCGATGTCGTCGATCGAGATCGCGTCGTAGGCGCGCTCGTTGAACAGCCGGAGGCCGAGCCCGAGCAGCTGCGCGCGGCGCTCGTCGGTGCCGAGCCGGAGCCTATTGACCATTGTTCAGTACGGATCTATCTCTCTATTGAACAATGGTCAACAGCGAACCACGCCCCGAAATTCGCGTCCGAAAACCGAGCTTCGCCTTCGGCGACGTGCCGCGCCACTGGCTGTTCGGCAACGCGCGCGCGTCACACCTCGCCAACGCGCTCAACCTCCTCTTCCCCGCGGGCGAGCGCTTCTTCATCCGCAGCGTCCGCCACTTCCTCGATCGGGTCGACGACCCGGCGCTCCTCGAGGACGTGAAGCGGTTCATGGGCCAGGAGGTCCGGCACGGCATGGAGCACGAGCGCTTCTTCGAGGCGCTCGCGGCGCACGGGCTCGAGTTCCGGTCGTTCCTCTCGTGGTACGAGCGGCTCGCCTTCGAGACGATCGAGAAGCGCAGCCCGCCCGAGCTGAACTTGTCGGTCACCGTCGCCCTCGAGCACTTCACCGCGATGTTCGCCGAGCGCGCGCTCACCCGCGACGTGCTCCCCAACAACGCCCACCCCGCGATGCGCGACCTGCTGATGTGGCACGCGTGCGAGGAGCTCGAGCACAAGGCCGTCGCGTTCGACGTGCTCAAGAAGGTGAACCCGAGCTACGCGCTCCGCATCGCCGGGCTCGCCGCCGGCGCCGGCTTCTTCGTGTTCTTCTGGCTCGCCGGCACCCGTCACCTCATGAAGCAGGAGCCGCGCGACAAGCGCGCGATGTCCCGGCAGGAGCTCGCCGAAGCGCGCAAGCACAACGTCCTGCTCAACGGCGAGTTCCTCGGGGCGTTCGTCGACTATCTGCGACCGGACTTCCACCCCGCCCAGAACGACAACTATCACCTCGCGCGCACGTGGCTGAACGAGCACGCGTCGGCGTGGTGAGTCACTCGCGGTACTCGACGCGCACCACGGTGACCTCGGTCGGCCCCTTCGGTCGCTGAATCGTCACCACGTCGCCCTGGCTTTTGCCGAGGAGCGCGCGCGCGACGGGCGACTCGACGCTGATGTAGCCGCGCTCGCTGTCCGGCTCGTCGGTGCCGACGATGCGATAGGTGGACTCCCTGCCGTCCTCGTCCTCGATCGTCACCCACGCGCCGAAGAACACCTTGCCCGCCTGCTCGGGGGACGGCTCGACGACCTGCACGACGTCGAGCCGCTTGCTGAGGAAGCGGACGCGGCGGTCGATCTCGCGGAGCTTCTTCTTGCCGTAGATGTACTCGGCGTTCTCGGAGCGATCGCCCTGCGCCGCCGCGGTCGCGACCTCGGAGGTGATCCGCGGGCGCTCGACGTGCCAGAGATGCTCGAGCTCCTGCTGCAGCCGGCGGTAGCCCGCGAGCGTGATGTACGGCGTGCCGCGCGTCGCGGCGGCGGTCTCATCCGGTGCGTCGTCGGCGTTGTCGCCCTCTGCTTCCCTGGTGAACGCCTTCGACATGCAGTTCTGAATGCCACGCCGGGGTAGAGGTTGTCATCGGACTGGACGAGGTGAGTGCTCCAAAGGTCGACATCGCCACGGTGAAGAAGTGGCTGCGCTACTCCGTGGTCGCGCTCCTCGCCGCGTACGCGGTCTACCTCGTGGCGATCCACGTCGTGCTCGCGACCCCGCTCCTCCGGCACTTCGCCAACAAGAAGCCCGAGAAGTTCCTGCTCGAGTACGGGTCGGCGTGGTCGATCATCCCCGGGCGCGTGCACGTCCGCGCGCTCCGGATCCGCTTCAAGGACAGCGTCGCCGAGACCTACCTCTCGATCGACAAGGTCGACACGACGGTGGAGCTCCTGCCGCTCGCCAAGAAGATCTTGCGGTTTCGCGGGCCGCGCCTCTCCAACGCCTCGGTGCGCGTCCGCCCGCGGATGCACCCCGAGGACGTCCGCGAGAGCTCGATGCAGGGCATGGCGACCATTCCGGGCTTCGACGGGCCGCCGCTCGCGAAGACCGAGCCGCGCGAGCCGCCCGAGCTCGACAAATACTGGACGATCGATCTGCAGAACGCCGAGATCGACCTCCGCGAGCTCTGGATCGACACCTATCGCTTTGCGGGCCGCGCGCGCGCCACGGGCGGGTTCTTCCTGAAGCCAACGCAGGAGTTCGAGCTCCGACCCTCGCGCATCGAGGTGACCGAGGGGGTGCTCACGCTCGCCAACCGTCCGTTCGGTCGCGAGCTCCGTGGCAGCCTCGAGGCGCGGATCGCCCGGCACGATCCGCGCGCGCTCGACGGGGGCGAGATGTTCCGCCACATGGACGTCCACGCGAAGCTGGCGAGCGTCGTCGACGAGCTCGGCTTCGTGCAGAAGTGGCTCGCTCCCGGAACCGGGACACACCTCACCGGCGGCGGCGGCTCGGCCGAGAGCGAGGTGCACGTCGTCGCGGGGGTGCTCCGCGACGGCACTTGGCTCACGTTCAAGAGCCAACGCGCGCTGGTGCGACACCCACCGTTCAGCGCGTGGGTCGACAGCGACGTCGACCTCCGCGTCGCCAAGGGCGTGGCGAGCGTTCGCGTCCTCGCGCACGACCTCCGCCTCGTACGGCGGTGGGCGGAGTCGTATCCGATCGAGAGCGAGCGGATCGATCTGCTCGTGGTCACGCGCTCGCTCGACCTCGCGCGCAAGCCCTTCGACGACGTGCTCGCCACGCTCGACGTGCCCCGCGCGACGATGACCAACACCCGCATGCTCACCGGGCTCTTCGGCGAGCAGGTGAAGCTGCAGGGTGGCGCGGCGTATCTCAAGGCGCACGTCGACCTCTCGGTGGCCGAGTCGCTGCTCAAGGGCACGATCTCGTTCGACGCACCGAGGCTCGCCGCGGCGAGCTCGTCCACGGCGTTCGCCGCCCGCGTCGCGGTCGGCCTCGAGGTCGAGCGACTCGATCTCTCGACGATGACCGGCTCGGTGCCGCGCGCGTATGTCGACGTGCGCGACGCGAACCTGGTCGGGCTCACGACGGCGCCGCCGCCCGCGTGGTGGGGCCGCGTCGAGCTCCGCCACGGCACGCTCGACGCCGCGCAGAAGCCGATGTTCGCCGGCGATCTCTCGGCGCACGCACGCGACGCGCGGCCCATCGTCTTCCTCGCGACGCAGAAGCAGGGCATCCCGGCGTGGGCGCGCGAGCCGCTCGCGATGGAGAATCTCCGTCTCCACGGCAAGCTTCACGTCGGCCCCGGCGTCGCCGTCGAGGCGCTCACCGGCGACGGCGGAGCGATCGACGTCGACGGGCGGCTCGCCATGGTGAACCGCAAGAACGAGGGGCACGTCACGCTCTCCTACGGCCCGCTCGCGCTCACCATCCACCTCGGACCGCGCGGCGCGGTCGGCGGAGGGCCGAAGAACAAGTAGTCTCCACCGGGATGCGGCGGCTCTCGGTCCTCTCGCTCGCCGTCGCGACGATGGCGTTCGTGCCGCCCAAGCGCGAGAGCGCGGTCGAGATCGTCGGCGTGTACGAGGCCGTCGGCACCCATCCCGACGGCAGCACCTACCGCGGGCGCGGTACCATCGCGCGGCTGCCGGGCGACCGCTACGAGATCACCTTCGACATGCCGAGCGGCGTGTTCCGGGCGCTCTGTCTCCGCGTGCGGGACGTCCTCGCGTGCGGTTGGGGGCTCGGAAGGGACGTAACGGTTGCGGTGTGGCAACAAAGCGGTGGTGTGCAGGGGCTGTGGAGCGCCGATCAAGCACCGGCGGTGTTTCGCGAGGAGTCCGCGGACACGAGCCTCGACGCACCCTTCCGCGCGAAGGGCATGGGCGCCGATGGCGTGAGCTACGAGTCGTCGGTGTCGACCCTTCCGTACGGATTACTGCACCGCGTCACGTGGACGCGCGGCACGCAGACCTCGGTCGGCTGGGGAATTCGCAGCGGTTCGCTGCTCATCGCCGGCTTTCCGTCGCACAGCGTCGGAGCCGCGTTCTATCGAATCGGACCGAATGGAACCTCGCTCGTCGGCGACTGGATGGACCCCAACGCGGCGTCCGCGGGGCTCGGCACCGAGACGTTGACGCGGTGAACCAATGGTCCGGCGCTGGCTCCGCGCCGCCGCACGGGTTAAGCACGTTCGCTCCGATGGGCGCAGCTGTACGTCCGAGCGATGGCCCGAGCATGTCGCGTCCGGACCGCCGGATCGGCACGTCGCTCGAGGTCACGTGCATCGAGACCGGCCGAAGGAGCGCGGTTCGCATCGACGCGCTCGCCGGCACCGGCGGCATGGCGCGCGTCTACGCGGCGACCACCGACGAGGGACGAAAGCTCGCGATCAAGATCCTCGATCGCGAGATCGGCGCCGACGCGCGCGTTCGCGAGCGCTTCTTCCGCGAGAAGGAGCTCGCGTCGCGCGTCGTCCATCCGGCGCGCGTACCGATCGAGGTCGCCGGCACGAGCAGCGAGGACAACGACGCGGTGTTGTTGATGGAGCTCGTCGAGGGCGAAAACCTCGAGACGGTCCGCCGGCGCCTCGGCGGCAAGCTCCCGCTCGTGCCGTCGCTGCGCATCGCGGAGGAGACGCTCGACTTCCTCGCCAGCTGTCACGCCGCGGGGATCCTCCACCGCGACATGAAGACGGCGAACCTGCTGTGGGCGCCGGGGCGCGCGATCCGGGTCGTCGACTTCGGCATCGCCCGCTGCGACGCGATCGGCGCGGTGCCGGAGCTCACGCTCGGAACGCCGTCGTTCATGGCGCCCGAGCAAGCGGGAGGCATCGGCGAGGAGGATCCGCGCACCGACGTCTTCGGCGTCGGCGCGGTGCTCTACACGATCTTGCTCGGACTCCGGCTGCATCGCGGCCGCACCCACGACGAGTCGTTGTTCCTCGCCGCCACGCAGGCGGCGCCACGGATCGAGGACGAGTCGCTCCCGCCCGACGTCGCCGCCGTCGTCGAGCGGGCGCTCTCGTTCCAGCGCGACGATCGCTGGCCGAGTGCGCTCGCGATGCGCGACGCCCTTCGCGCGCTGCGCCTGCGCGAAGAGGCGCGCATCTCGGTCCCGCCGACCCCGGACGACGACGACGGCCTCTCCGACGCGACCCCGGCGATCTCGAGCGGGGTCCTGCTGGCCTCACGGGCTCCCGACGCGCGCGGCACCTTCGCCGAGACGCCGCTCCCCCACCTCCTCGTGCACGTGCTCGCGCGCGATCTCGACGGCACGCTCGTCGTCGCGCACGGCGACACCCGCGAGATCGTCGAGTTCCTCAACGGCGCGCCGATCCGCCGCACCCCCGCCGCCGCCGACGATCCGATCGTCGGCACGCTGGCGCGGATCACCCAGCTCCCGCCCGAGGCCTCGTATCGCTTCTACATCGACGACCGCCTGCGCGACACGCTCGGGGCCACGGCGATCCGCGTGGAGCCGCTCGACGCGATCCTCACCTGCACCCGACGGCTGCGGGCGCAGCCCGCCTTTCGAACCCGCATGCGCGCGACCCTCGAGCGCCTCGGCGACCGGCCGATCAAGCTCCACCCGGCGGGTGCGCCGGCGCGGTTCGGGCTCTCGGCATCCGAGCGCGCCGCGCTCGACGCCGCGCTCGAGTTCGACCTCACCTATACCCAGCTCCTCGATGCCAGCATGGCGCCGCGCGACGTCATCGATCCCGTGCTGTACGCGCTCGGGATCACCCGACACCTGGCGGCCGCGCCGGGAGACTCGCACCCGATCGGAGTGCCTCGGTAGCACCGCCGTGCTCTAGTCGAAGCCCATGCTTCGACGCGCGCTCCTTGTCTGCTTGCTCCTCTCCTGCTCGGCCTCCGAGGATGCCGGGCCCGCCGCGGTCGTCGACGCGCGCGCTCCGGCCGTGGGCGACGTCGAGGACTTCGCCGAGCTGCGCGCCACCGAGGGCATCGCGTTCGCGCCCGACGGCAAGAAGCTCTACGTCGGGTCCGACGGGGCGATCCACGTCGTGCTGCCCGACGGCACCGTCAGCAAGTGGGCCGACGTCCCCGGGGTGCTCGGCATCGCGGCGCGGCCCGACGGCCACCTGCTGGTGTGCGGGAAGGACGGCGACGCCGGAGTCATCTTCGACGTCGCGCCCGACGGTCGGCGCTCCGTACTGGTGCGCGGTGCCTTCAAGCTGACGAACTTCGTCGCGATCGCGAGGGACGGCTCGATCGTCTTCAGCGACAGCGCCGACGACAAGGTGTACCGCGCGAGCGCCGACGGCAGCGGGGCCACGCTGGTGACCGACGCGATCGTCTATCCCAACGGCCTCGCGTTCTCGAAGGACGGCAACACCCTGTTCGTCGCGTCGTGGAAGAACAAGCAGGTGCTCGCGCTCGCCCGGCGCGCAGACGGCACGTACGACGCGCCGAAGGTGGCCGTCGACGGGGTCGAGAACGTCGACGGCCTCGCCGTGGGCGCATCGGGCGACCTCTACCTCGTGGCCAACGGTCTCGGCATACTCCGCGCAAGCGGGGGAAAGACCACGCTGGTCGCCCCGGGCGCCAAGTTCAAGCTGGTCGCCAACGGCGCCTTCGCGCCCGCTCCCTTCGGAGAGGGGTGGATGTATGTGAGCAACCTGATCGGCCCGTCGGTGCAGCGAGTGTTCGTCGGCGAGGCAGGGACGCCGCTCCCCGTCCGCTGACGAGAACCGCCGATCTGGATAAGGTTGGCCACCGGGAGGATGAGCGCGACGCAAGGATTGCCGCGGCGGATCGGCGCCTTCGAGGTGGTGGGTCACCTCGGGCGCGGTCGCACGAGCGATGTCTTCGAGGTCCGCGACGCCGACGGCGAGCGGCTGGCGCTCAAGTGGCTCCACGCGTCGCTCGATCCGCGACGGGTCGAGCGCGAGCTGCACGTCGCGCGTCGCGTTCGGCACCCGCGCCTCGCGTCGTTCCGCGACTGCGGTCTCCACGAGGAGCGACCGTGGGTCACGATGGAGCTCGTCGAGGGGGCCGGGCTCCGCGCCTCGGCCGCCGCGATCCGCACCGGCCCCGGCCCCGCCGCGGCGCGATACGGCGCGATCGCCGCGCTCCTCGCCGACGTCGCGGACGCGCTCGGCGCGATGCACGACGCCGGGCTGATCCACCGCGATCTGCGCGCCGAGACCGTGGTCGTCAACCGCGACGGGCACGCGGTGATCATCGACGTCGGCGTGGCCAAGCCCGTCGACGCGCTCGTCGATCCCGACGCCACGAACCTCTCGTTGACGCAGGACGTGGCGAGCGACGCCCGCCTGCGGTCGCTCTCCCCAGAGCAGATTCGCGGCGAGGAAGCGACGCCGCGCAGCGATCTCTACGCGCTCGGCGTGCTCCTCTACGAGACGCTCACCGGCGCGTTCCCCTGCGACGGCGTGGGCATGCTCGAGATCGCCCACGCGACGCTGCACGAGCTCCCGATCGAGGCTCGGGTCCGCGATCCAAAGGTGCCGGAGCCGCTCTCGACGCTCGCGAGCGAGCTGCTCGCCAAGGATCCCCGCGATCGCCCCGCGTTCGCGGCGGAGGTCGCCCGGCGGCTGCGGGGCGAGAGCGAGACCCGCACCCAGACCGCACGACGAAGGCTCGCGTCCCCTGCCCTCGAGGAACGGACGGTCGCGCTGGAGCGTGCGCGACGCGTGCTCGGCGAGGTGGCCAACGGAGAGGGCGCGCGCGTGCTCCTCGTCGACGGCGCGATGGGCACCGGCAAGACCCGGCTCCTCGCGGAGATCGTGCGGCGCGCGCAGGGGCGCGGCTTCGTCACTGCCACCGCCGGCGCGCAACGCCCCGAGCTCGTCGACTCCGTCCTGCACGATCTCTCGGCGTCGATCGACGAGACGCTCGGTCGCGACGCGGTCACCGCGGCGTTCGCCGGTGGCGCAGCGGCGGCACGCGAGCGCGTCGTCGACGACGAGGAGCCGGTCCCCTCCACCGTCGAGCCGATCAGCGGCGCCTCGCCCCAGCATCGCCTCGAGATCGCGCTGCGCGTGCTCCTCCGACAGACGTCGCGGCTCGCGCCGGTCCTGCTCGCGATCGACGACGCGCACCTGGCCGACGAGGACGCCTGCCGCACGCTCGGCGCGTTCGCCGACGTCGACGCCGACGCGCCCGTGGCGCTCCTCTTGGTGCTCGGAGACGGCGAGTACTCGGTCGCCGTCGGCCGGCTGGTGTCGCGTCTCGCGGCGCGGCGCACGACGACCCGGATCGAGGTCACGCCCCTCTCGCGATCCGCGGTGGCCTCGGCCGTCGGCTCGATGCTCGGCGTGCGCGCGCCGCCGCCCGACCTGCTGCGCTACCTCGAGCGCGCCGGCGGCAATCCGTTCGTGCTCCGTGAGCTGGTGTCCGCCGCGTCCGAGGCCGGGGCGCTCCGGCGCGAGGACGAGGGCTGGGTCTTCGACGGCAAGCACGCCGCCGACCTGCCGGCCACGGTGCAGGCGGTCGTCGACGGCAAGCTGCGCGCGCTGACCGAGGGCGAGCGCGCGCTCGCGATCGAGGCGGCGATCATCGGCAACGTCGCGCGGCACGACGTCCTGCAGCTCACGACCTCGCTCGGCGACGACATGCTCGCCACGCTCGACCAGCTGCTCCGAAAGCGCGTCCTCGAGGACGTCCCCGCCCCTCGGCCGAGCTACACGTTCACCCACGCGAGCCTGCGCGACGTGCTGCTCCGCGATCTGTCCCCGGTGCGGCTGTCGGCCCTCCACCGCCGCATCGCCGAGTCGCTGGTCAAGGCCACCGCCGGCCGTCCCTCGTACGAGGCGCTGCAGCTGATCGCACACCACTGGGAGGGCGCCGGCAGCGCCGCGGAGGCGGCGGCGGCGTGGCTGTGGATCGCCGATCGCGCGCTCCGTCGCGGAGATGCCGCCACCGCCGAGCGCGCGCTCGAGGGTATCGAGAAGCACGGCGACGCCCCGATGCGCGACTCCGATTTCCTGCGCGTGCTGCGCGTCGACGTCGCGCGGCTGCGTGGCGACTTCGCCGCCGCCGAGCGCTTGCTCCGCGCCGCGGCCACCGACCCGGTCCCCGAG
>JALHOE010000065.1 GCA_022843175.1 Deltaproteobacteria bacterium | reverse complement strand
CCTCGGGCGCCGGCGGCGCGGTCTCCTCGGCGGGCGCGCCGCTGTCCATGGCGCCCGGCTCGTCCGGGACCGACGACGCGTTCGCGGAGCAGGCGATGAGGAGCGAGAGGGGGAGGAGGAGAAGGCCGCGCATTGTGGGGGAGAGGTATGAACCACAATGTAGGTGCGGTCAATACAGAGCCGCACGTTGGGGCCAACTTTTTTTCGATTCGGGCCTCGTTACGGTGGCGTCGAGCTGCCGATTTAACATCGAAAATTGCGAAACCGGCGTTTGTGTCGACGCCGCCGAGGGCCTCCCCTGTCCCGATTTTTCTGCCGGCGGGAGAAGACGGGGGGTAACCTCCGCCCCGCGCCGTATGACGACCGACGCAAAGCGACCCGACCTGATCAGCACAGGCGAAGCGGCCCGTGCCTGTGGGGTCAGCACCCAGACGATCGTGAACTGGATCCGTCAGGGGCGCCTGCGCGCTGCGACGACCGGCGGCGGACGCTTTCGCGTGCACGCGGACTCGCTCGTCGAGTTCCTCAAGTCGAGCGGCTTCGAGATCCCGATCGAGCTCAAGGCCGGCCCGCCGCTCATCTACATCATCGACGACGACGCCGCGTGGCTCGCGGCCGCGCGAAGGCAGCTCGCGGCGCTCGGCCAGGTCGAGACGTTCCCCGATGGCTATCGCGGTCTCATCGCGGTCGCCGCGCGCCCCCCCGCGGTGGTGGTGCTCGACATGAAGATGCCGGGCCTCGACGGCGCGGGCGTGCTCAACGCGCTCCGCAGCGACGTCTCCACCAAATCGCTGCCCATCCTCGTCGCCACGAGCTTCGAGGAAGAGGCGGCTCTGGCGCGGCGCTACGGCGCTTCGGCCGCCGTGATCAAGGGCGCCGCCTCCAAGCTCAAAGAGACGGTCGAACGCCTGCTCGGGGCGTGATGGAGCGCGCGCTCGCTCACGATCTCCGCGGCGTGCTCGCCGCAGCCTCCAGCAACATCGAGTACGCGCGGGCGCACGAGCTGCCTGCGGAGCTCGCCGAGGCGCTCGTCGAGGCGGTGCACGAGCTTCGCGTTGCCGCAGACGTGATCGCGTTGCTTGGCTCGACCGGCGAACGGACGCTCGAGGTCGATCTGCGCGCCGCGCTGATGCTCCATCGCGGCGGCGACCCGCTCGCGGTCGACGCCACCGGGGCGCCGTTTCTCGTCCGGGGAACCTCCGTGCAAGTCGGCGAGCTCGCGCGCCGCGTCTGTACGATCTCGCTCCGCGGTCGTACCTCGACCGAGAGCGAGAAGTGCACGGTCGGTCCGGTCGATCCCGACGGTGCGCGAGCGCTGCTGGCGACGGACGTGCTCTCGGCGGTGGGCGTTCGGGGTCACCTCGATGGCTCGACGTTGGTGCTCGAGCGGGGCGACTGAGCAGGATCTTTCCAGCGTTTCGGCCGCGTGCGCCCGCGCGGCCTCGCGGCTGGCTCGTGCCGCGGTCGACGGGGGCCCTCGACGGCGGCACCGCCGTTGCTTATTGGGTCTGCAATGTCTCCCGCGCCCCACGTGCTTGTCGTCGACGACGACCCCGACATGCTCAGCGTCGCGAAGCGAGCTCTCGAGCAGGCCGGCTACCGCGTGACCGAGGCGCCAAGCGGCAAGGATGGGATCGACTCGCTGCGGAGCGAGCGCCCGGACGTCATCCTCTTCGACTTCTGGATGCCCGAAATGCGCGGCGACGAGTTCGTCGCCGAGGTGTGGAAGGTCTGTCCGAAGCCGCCGCCGCTCGTCGCATGCTCGGCCGATCCAGACTTCATGGACTGGGACGCCCGCTCCTCCGGCGTGCGCCACGCGATTTCCAAGCCGTTCGACATCTCGAGCCTCGTCGGCACGGTGAAGAAGGCGCTCACCGGCGCGTAGCGCGCATCAGATCGGCAGCGTGCCCTGCTCGCCGCCCGACGGCGTGCGGCGCGGCGGCTCGAGGTTGAGGTGCTCGTAGCCCTTGCGGGTGACCATGCGACCGCGCGGCGTGCGCGACAGCAGGCCGCGCTGGAGCAGGAACGGCTCGTAGACGTCCTCGATCGTGTCGCGGGGCTCGGCGAGCGTGGCGGCGAGCGCTTCGACCCCGACCGGGCCGCCCTCGTAGACCTCGACGATGGTCTTGAGCAGGCGGCGGTCCATCGGATCGAGCCCGAGCGTGTCGATGCCGAGGCGCTCGCAGGTGGAGATGGCGATCGCCTCGTCGACGACGCCGCGGCCGATCACCTCGGCGAAGTCGCGGACGTTGCGCAGGAGTCGGTTGGCGATGCGCGGCGTGCCCCGCGCGCGCACGGCGATCGCGCGTGCGCCGCCGTCGTCGACCGGAACGCCGAGGATGCCGGCCGAGCGGTGGACGATCGTCGCGAGCTCGTCGGCGTCGTAGAAGTCGAGCCGGACCACGTGGCCGAAGCGCGAGAGCAGGGGGCCGGTGAGCAGCCCGGTGCGCGTGGTGGCGCCGACGACCGTGAACGGCCGGAGCGGCAGCGAGATGCTCGACGCGTACGCGCCCTCGCCGGTGACGACGTCGATGCGGAAGTCCTCCATCGCCGGGTAGAGGTTCTCCTCGACGACCGCGGTGAGGCGGTGGATCTCGTCGATGAAGAGCACGTCGTTGTTGCCGAGCCGGGTGACGAGCGCCGCGAGCGTGCCCTTGTGCTCGATGGCCGGGCCGCTGGTCGCGTGGAGCTGCACGCCCATCTCCTTGGCGAGGATGTGCGCGAGCGTCGTCTTGCCGAGCCCCGGCGGGCCGCACAAGAGCACGTGGTCCATCGGCTCGCCGCGGCGGCGCGCGGCCTCGACGAACACGCGGAGGTTGTCGACGTGCGCGCGCTGCCCGACGTACTCCGCGAGCGTGGCGGGACGGAGCGCGCGATCGAGGCGGTCCTCGTCGGCGAGGGCGTTCGGGTCGAGCGCTTCGCTCGCGGGCGCGGGCTCCTTCTTGCGGCTCGCCATCTCCGAGCCACCGTAGTCCAACGCCCCCGTCGGCGCGAGCGTGCGCGCCGATCTCTAGAGCGAGGCGAGGAAGGCGCGGAGGATTCGGTAGCCCTCGCGCAGGCCGGCGATCGAGGTGCTCTCGTTGCGTTGGTGCGCCTCGCCCTGGTCGCCCGGGCCCCAGTTGACCGCGGCGACGCCGAGCTCGGCGAAGCGCGCGACGTCGGTCCACGCCTGCTTGGGCTCGACGCCCTTGACCCCGGCGGCGACGAGCTTCTCGACGAGCGGGTGGGAGCGGTGCGGGGGCGCGCTCGGCGAGCGGTCGATGAGCTCGACGTCGGCGCGGTCGCCGAAGAACGCGCGCAGCTCGGCCTCGGCCTGTGCCAGCGACGTGCTCGGCAGGAAGCGATAGTTGACGTTGAGCTCGAAGGCATCGGGGATGACGTTGCGCCCGCGGCCGCCGCTCGCGAGCGTGGCGCTCATCACCGCGCGGTATTTCATGCCGTCGATCGTCGTCTCGACCGGCTCGCGCGCGTCGAGGTCGCGCAGGATCGTCCACGCGCCGTGGATCGCGTTCTTGCCCTCCCAGGGCCGCGCGGAGTGGCTGGTGCGCCCGCGGGTCACGACCTTGGCGTGGATCGAGCCGATGCACCCGAGCTGCAGCTTGCTGTAGGAGGGCTCGAGGCAGATCGCGAGATCGGCGCGCGCGAGCTCGGGGTGCTGCTCGAGGAGCGGACCGAGCTCGTTCTCGGCGAACGGCCCCTCTTCGCGGGAGTAGAAGACGAGCGTGAGATCGGCGCGCGGCTTCGGGCTCTCGTCCTCGGCGGCAGCGATCATGAGCGCGAGGCCGCTCTTCATGTCGGCCGAGCCCGCGCCGAAGAGGCGGTCGCCCTCGATGCGCGTGGGGCCGTCGTGCTGGGTGCGCACCGTATCGAGGTGGCCGGCGAGCACGATGTGCGGTCCACCGGTGCCCCGGGTGAGCGGCACCGCGATCGAGTTCAACACCCGGATCGGCTCGGCGGCCGGGCGCCAGGTGCGCGCGCGCGCGAGCACCTCGTCGCAGAGGTGGGCCTCCTCGCCGATGGGTGAGGCGACGCTGCACAGCCAGTGGGTGAGCTCCACCACGTCTGCGCCGGCGGCCGGCTGGGGAAGGTGAGAAGTCGGTGCGTCGGACACGAACTCTCCCGTATCGTGATCCGCTCCGGGACTCGATACGAATGCGCGCGCGCTCACTGATCTGTCTGGCTGCCGTCCTCGGCGCGCCGTGGCTGCTCGCCGCGGAGCGCCCCACGGCGCGCCTCTCGTACGCGCGCAAGGGCTCGGCGAATATCTGCCCGGACGACGCGCTGATGCGCCAGCTCGTGGCCGCGCGCCTCGGCTACGACCCGTTTCGCGAGGACGCCGATCGCACCGTGGGGGTGACGGTGACGCGCGAGGGGGGCGTGTTTCGGGCGAAGCTCGAGATGCGGGACGCGACGGGGGCCGTGGTGGGGGCGCGCTCGTTGTCGTCGAGCTCGGCGGACTGCAATGAGCTGGCTTCGTCGATTGCGTTGGCGTTGGCGATTGCGGTGGATCCGTTGGGGGGGGCGCCGGCGTCTGCGTCTGCGTCTGCGTCTGCGTCTGCGTCTGCGTCTGCGTCTGCGTCTGCGTCTGCGCCTGCGCCTGCGCCTGCGCCTGCGCTTGCGTCTGCGCCTGCGCCTGCGCTTGCGACTGCGCGGTTGCATCCGTTTGCCTTGCTTGGGCCTTCGGTCTCGCTCGGGGTTGCGCCGCACCTCACGTATGGGCTCACCGCCGGGTTTGGTCTTCGTGGGGCGGGGTACTCGGTGGCGGTCGAGGGGCGGGTCGATGCCGAGGCCGAGAAGCAGGCGGCTGGCGGGGGCGAGGTGCGGTCGTCGGTGCTTGCGGGGGCGATCGTTCCCTGCATCCACCACGAGATCGTTCTCGGCTGCGCGATCGCTTCGTATGGGTCGCTCCGGGGCGCGGGCGCGGGGGTGCGCGAGGCGCGGGAGGACCGATCGCCCTGGGCGGCGGTCGGGGTGCGGGTGGGCATCGAGGCCGAGCTCTACGGTCCGGTCGCTCTCCGATTTCATGCCGATGGGCTGGCCCTCCTCACGCGCACGACCCTGCGCGTGGAGGGTCGGGACGTCTGGACCACGCCCGCGCTGGCCCTCGTCGCCGGTCTCGGGGTGGTCCTCCATTTTCGATGACGGATCCCCGGAGCGCTCCCCAAGCCGAGGGTGTGGACCTGTCCACCGCCGAAGCCCCCCGTCCGGACTTCCGCGCCCTCTTCCAGGCCGAGTGCTCGTATGTCTTCCACTCGCTCCGACGGCTCGGCGTTCATGAGCGCGACCTCGAGGACGTCGCGCACGAGGTGTTCCTCGCGATCCACAAGAAGCTCGGCGACTACGATCCGTCGCGCCCGCTCCGGCCGTGGATCTTCGCCTTCGCGTACCGTTTCGCCTCGGACTACCGCAAGCTCGCTCGCCACCGCGAGCGCTCGGGCGATGAGATCGAGGTCGCCGACACCACCGATTCGGTGGACGATCGGATCGATGCCGAGCGCTCCCGCAAGCTGGTGGTCGAGGCGCTCGACGCGCTCGATCTCGACAAGCGAGCGGTCTTCGTGATGCACGAGATCGATGGCATCGCGATGCCGGCGATCGCCGCGTCGCTCGGGATCCCGGTCAACACCGCCTATTCGCGGCTGCGCCTCGCGCGCGAGGCGTTCGCGTCGGCGGTGAAGCGCCTGCGTCTGCGTGGTGAGTCCGAAGCGGCGGCGCGCCGGAGGGATGCGCGATGAGCGAGCTCGAGCCCCTCGATCCCGAGCTCGCGTCGCTCCTCGACGTCGAGCGCAAGCGTCCGCCGATCTCCCCCGCGGCGCGCGAGCGCCTCCTCGGCCGAATCGAAGCGAGCGCCGCGACGGTCGCGGTCGCGGGCGCGGCCGGCACCGCGGCGGCGAAGGGAAAGTTGGTGCTCGTCGCGCTCAGCGCCTTTGCGCTCGGCGGGCTGGTCGGCGTGGGGGCGATGTGGCTCCGCCCACAGCCCGCGCCGCAGACCATCACCGTCGAGAAGCGGGTCGAGGTGCCGGTGCCGGTCACCGTCGTCGTGTCCGCCCCCGCTGCACCGCCGCCCGTCGCTCCGTCAACGTCGTTGGCGGCGCCGCCAACCACCCCGACGGTCAAGTCCGGCTCCGACGCCGCCGAGCGGGCGCTCATCGAGAAGATCCACAGCGCGCTCGGGCGCGGCGATCCCGCGGGCGCGCTCGCTGCGGTCGCCGAGCACGAGAAGCAGTTTCCGTCCGGCAGCCACGCCGACGAGCGCGAGGCACTGGCCGTGCAAGCGCTCTCGCGCCAAGGTCGTATGGACGAGGCGAGGACGCGCGCGGATCGGTTCCGCAAGCGGTTCCCCGGCTCGTTCTACAAGGCGATCGTCGACAGCGCAGTCGGAGCCAAACCGTGATCTTGATGGGACGAGCGTCACGCCTCGGGTACGCGATCGCGGTCGCGCTCACGAGCGCTGCGTGCAGCAGCTCGGTGCAGGACCTCGGTCGCTCGCCCGAGGAGCCCGCCGCCGTCGGCACCACGCACGACGAGGCCGAGCACGACGGCTTCGGCTCGGCCTGGGCCTGCCCCGAGGCGCCCGCGGCCCGCGAGCTCGCGTGCCCGCTCACCCGCCCCATCGAGGGCGACGCGTGCCCGTCGCGCGGCTCGGCGCCCTGCAGCTACGTCGGCGAGCCGCCGACGCGCCCCGACCTCCCCGACGACAAGCCCCCGTCGCCGACCACCACCTTCTGCATCTGCACCCGCGATCTCCGCTGGTCGTGCATGCAGGGCGTGACGATGCGCACGCTCGAGATGCCGCTCCGTGACGGCGATCCGTGCGAGGACAACCTCACCGTCGAGGTGAACAAGGTCGTGTGCGCCTGCGAGGGCGGACGCGCGCGGTGCTCGCGATGATCCGCGCGCTGCTCCTCGTCGTGTTCGCGTCGTCCGCTGCGTGTGTCAGCGTGCAGGAGCTCGGGAGCGACCGCGCGCCCGAGGTCACCGCCGAGAGCAGCGCGCGCCCGGCGAACCCCACCGCGCCCGCCATCGCGCCGGCGCCCACCGGGATCTGCCCGGCCCACGTGCCGGTCCACGGCAACGACTGCGCCGTCGACGTCGGGTGGTGCACCTACCGCGTGTCGCCCCGCGAGGGGCTCGCCGCCAAGTGCGCGTGCACCAGCGATCGCAAGTGGAGCTGCTTGCGCGTGCGCGACGACGACCGCCGCAACGTCGTGCCCGTCGAGTCGCTCACGCTCACGATGGCGAGCTGCACCGAGGGCGCCCCCTGCGCCGAGGGCAGCAAGTGCCGCGTCGGCAAGGAGCGCGCGTGCGAGTGCATGTCCTCCGGCCGCCTCCGCTGCGAGCGCCCGGTGTTCTGAGCGGTTCGAGTCTCGACGGCGACTACGGCGAGACCGCGATCTGTCCGCCGCAGGGCACCGCGATGTCCTTGGTCTGGCCGGCGGTACCGAGCTTGATCGTGTGCTGACCGCAGGGCACCGTGACCGCGCCCGCGGAGTCGCCGAGCAGCTTGCCGTCGACGTAGAGCCGGTGGCCCTTCACGGTGGGGACGATCGCGCCGGAGGTGGCGGCGGGGAGCGCCGGCAGCTCGAGGGCAGGGGCCTCGACGAGCGGGAGGCGGTTCATGCCCACCGAGATCGCCGCCGCGTGCGGACGGCGCGCGACGAGCGCGATCGCCGCGACGAGCGCGACGGCGAGCACCGCGCACACCGAGATCGCGACCACGTTGGACCGGCGAACGGGCTTGGCGACGACGCGCGGCCGCGCGCGACGACGAAGCTCGAGGGCCCTCGGGACCTCGCGCATCGCGAAGGGCGACACCATCTCGCGCGTGACCTCGACCTCGCTCGGATCGAACTCGAGGGCCTGCTTGCCATCGAGCAACGGGAGCGCGAGGCCGGTGAACCTGCCCTTCGCGTCGGCGCGCGGGGCCTGCCACTTCCACGTGGCGTCCGCGTCGGCCACCTCGACGGCGACGCGCGGCGGCGACTTCGGGGCGAAGTCGCGGCGGACGGTGAGCTCGTCCGGCTCGTCGCTCAGGTCGCTGAGGTCGAAGAGATCGAACTGCGGAAGCGAGTCCGATTCGTCGGCGATTCGGGCTGAGGTCTCCACGGGGCGCACATCTAGCGCGCATGTAGGTGCTTGTCTACCCGCAACGTCAAGTAAGACGACGAAAGGCGCTATCCGCGCGCCTTCCAACCCATCGGGGAGAGGCGGCACGAGCCCATGGCCCGCTTTCGACCGCCGTCTTCGGGACGGCCGAGAGGGTCGAGAGCCCCGGCCCCTGTTCGAACGCCGCCTTCAAACGCCGCTTGCGAACGAAGTTCTTCGGGAGAGCTCGAGAGGGCGGCAGCCCCTCTCGAACGTGCCGACGCCCCGATCGAAACACCTGACTGATTGGTGGGCCAGCGGGGACTTGAACCCCGAGCCAACGGATTAAGAGTCCGCTGCTCTACCAATTGAGCTACTGGCCCGAATCACTGCACTGCAACTTCGGATTCTCGTCTCGCGCGCTCGGCCCGATTCGAACGGGCGACCGTCGGCTTCGAAGGCCGTTGCTCTATCCAGCTGAGCTACGAGCGCCCGCGAAGCGGGAGCGGTCATGTAAGAGACCGGCCAAGACGTGTCAAGCGGTGATCTTCTTCAGCGCAGAAGAAGCCTTCGCGCGAGCGGAAGAGCCAGCGTTCCCTGCCGCACGAACGCGTCGTGGAAGTCGCGGAGCGTGCCGCCCTTCTTCGCCTTGTACTCGGCGGCGAGCGCTTGGATCTCGATCTTGCCGTAGGTGTAATAGAGGTAGGTCGGGTTGTACGTGCCGCGGCGCGCCTCTTCGCGGGCGTTGGCGGGCTCGCTGAACGACTTCTCCTCGAACAGCTTGGTGGCTTGGTCGACCGTCCAGCCGGCGGTGTGCAGCTTGATCGCGGCGACGTACCGGCAGTCGCGCACCAGCGCCTCTTGGAGCTGCGCGAGGCGCATGCGCGGATCGCCGCCGCCGAAGCCCTCGTCGACGACCATTTGCTCGGTGTAGTGCGCCCAGCCCTCGCCGTTGGACCCGACGCCGAGCAGCTTGCGCGTCTTGGTGGGCAGCTGTTTGCGCCAGAGGAACTGGAGGTAGTGCCCGGGGAACGCCTCGTGGACGTTGATGATCGGGGTCACCCAGCGGTTGAACATCCGCAGGTGCTCCTCCTTGTGCTTGTCGTCCCACTCCTTCTCGGTGGGCGTCACGTAGTAGTAGGCCTCGCTGGCGACGGTCTCGAACGCGCCCGGCGTGTCCATCGACGCGAACGTCGCCGCGCGCGCGAACCCGGGCGTCTCGGCGACGATCGGGCGCACCTCCGAGGGCAGGGTGACGAGCCCCTTGTCGACGACGAACTTGCGCGCGTCCTCGAGCGAGCTCGCGACGTAGGCGATGAGCTCGTCCTCCTTGGGGTGGTCGTCCGAGAGCGTCTTCATGACCTCGGCCGGCGTGTGGGCGGGATCGATCTTGGCGGCGGTGGCGACGAAGTCCTTGTAGTCCTTGTCGAGCTGCTGCTCGCCGCGCGCGAGAAGCTTGTCGAGCGGCATGTCGATCATCTCCTCGAGGAGGAGCTTCTTGCCGAACCGGTCTGCGCCGAGGGCGAAGGCGCCGGTGCTCTTCGGCAGGAGATCCTTCTCGAGCCACGCCGCGAACTCCCGCGCCGCGGCGGCCGCCCTGGTGCTCGCGTCCGCGAAGTCCGCGGGGAGCTCGCCTCCCGCCTCCTTCTTCGCCCACTCGACGACCTGCCCCTCGAAGAACTTCACCGAGCCCTTCGCCATGCGGATCGCGAGCTCGGTGTGCTCGCGGGCGGGCGGCACGATGAGGTTCGCGCGCGCCGCGGCGTAGAGCGCGGGGACGCCCGCGAGGCGCCCCTTGACCGACTTCACCCGCGCGGGCCCCGGCGCGAAGGCGCGCTTCATGATCGAGTTCACCGCGCGGCCCGGGAGGCCGGCGTAGATCATCGGGTTCTTCTCCCAGGTCTGCTCGATCGCGAGGTCGAAGAACTCCGCGCGGATGTCCCCCTCGAGCGCCTCGAGGTCGATGGCGTCGTCGAAGGGGAGCTTGCTCTTGTCGAACAGCGCGAGGGTCTCGAGCTCGTCCTTCAGCTGCTCGATGCGCGACTCGATCGCCGCCTTGGAGAGGTCTTCGAGCTTGTCGTCGTGCTCGTGGAGGCCGGCGTGAGTCGCCTGGGTGGGCTTGTACGCGAGGCGCGCCTTGAAGTGGTCGTCGACGAACTTGCTGAACGGCGGGGGCTCGGGGCGGCTCTCCGGACTTTTCGCCGCGGGCGTGCAGGCGAGGAGGACCACCGCAAAAAGAACGCGGCGCATACCGGGCAAGGTACGCGCCGCGCGGGAGGAGCGAAACCAGATCAGTCGCGGGACATGAAGATCCGCAAAAGGAACATGAAGAGGTTGCGCAGCTGCACGAGGAACACGAGCGCGTCCCCGATCGGGTCGTCCATGTCGCCCTTGAGGACCCACCAGGTCTGCCAGACGAGGAACAGCGCCGCGACCAGGGCGCCGACGCTGCACACCGCGAGCGTGAAGATCTCGCTCCCGAGGACGAACGAGAGGATGCAGCCGACGAGCACGACCAGCACGCCCATCGAGACGATCGCCCCGAGGTAGCTGAAGTCCTTCTTGCTCACGAACACGTAGCCGGTGACGCCGGCGAACACCGCGCCGGTGAGCATGAAGGCGTCTCTCACGGGGGCTGTGCTGATGGTGCCGCCGAGGCCGGAGCTGATCTGCGCGACCATGATCATCGGCGCGAGCTCGATGCCCATGAGCAACGAGACGACGTAGAGCATGATCACGTTCACGACCGGGACCTTGCTCGTCCAGCTGGCGATGAACGTGGCGAGGACGAGCGCGCCGAACGAACCCCAGAGGAGGATCGGGTTCTGCAGCATCGCGACGACCATGATCGAGAGCTGGAACTTCTTGCCCTGCACCTTGAACGTCTCGGTGGGCATGAACTCGAGGAGCGCGTAGCCGGCGACGATGGCGAGGAGGACGGCGCTCCCGAGGTAGCCGTAGACCTTGCGGAGGTAGGCGAGACGCTCGCTCGTGATTGGCTGCGCGGCGGCGGGCGCGGCGGCGGCGGGGGCGCCGGCGAAGGCGGCCTGCGGCGCGGGACCGCTGTTGGGCATCGCGTAGGCCTGGGCCTGCTGTTGGGGAACGGCGCGCACGTGGTAGCCGCCGCTCGGCATCGGCTGCACCTGCAGCTGCATGCCGGCCTGGGCGGCCTGCGCGCGGTATTGCTCCACCATGTGTCGGTCGTAGTCCGGGTTGCCCGTGCTGACCGTCGTCTCCCAGCCGCTCATTGAAACCTCCGCTAGCCCTTCTCGCTCGAATCCGAAGCGCGAACTATCCCCCGCCGAGCGCCCGTCGGCAATCACATCGAGAATCACATCGAGTACGTGAGGAGCCGGCACTCGATCGGCCCGTTCCACACCGGCAACGACCTGGTCCACCGCATGCGCATCGCCTGCTCGATCGCCGGTGTGCCCGAGAGGATGCCCACCTCGCACCCGGTCTGAGCCCGGAGCACGTCGGCCATCTCGCGGTAGAGCTGCTCGTCCGCTTCGAGGCGCTCGCCGTAGGGCGGGTTGAGGAGGATCTGGCTCGGCGCGGTGGTGCGTAGGTCTGCGAGCGGCGCGACCGTGAACACGGCCAGCGACCTGGCGACGCCGCCGTTCTCGCGCGCGAGGTCGACGACGAACGGATCGTGGTCGCTGCCGCGGATTTCGGGACCCTCGCTCTTCACCCGTGCCCGTGCTGTGTCGCGCAGCTCGCGCATCCGTTTCCCGAGCTCATCGGTGTGGCTCGCCCATCGCTCGAAGCCGAAGCGCTTGCGGAGGATGTTCGGCGCGATGCGTCGCGCGAACAGATCGGCCTCGATGGCGAGGGTGCCCGAGCCGCACATCGGATCGACGAACGGGCTCTTGCCGTCCCACCCGCACATGCGCACGAGCGCGGCCGCGAGCGTCTCCTTGAGCGGCGCGCCGCCGATGCGCGTGCGGTAGCCGCGGCGGTGGAGCGACTCGCCCGAGACGTCGAGGTAGACCGTGGCGCGGTCGCGGACGATGTGCACGAACACCCGCACGTCGGGCGACTCGAGATCGACCGAGGGCCGCGCGCCGAGCTGGTCGCGCAGGCGATCGACGATCGCGTCCTTGGTCTTCTGCGCGATGAACTGGGTGTGCGTCAGCGCGCTCGCGCGCGACACCGCCGACACCGCGAGGGTGTGGCGCGGCGTGAGGAACGGGGAGAAGTCGATCTCGCGCACGCCCTCGTAGAGTTGTTCGCCGGTGCGGGCGTCGGTCTCGGCGAGCTTTCCGAGGACGCGGACGGCGACCGCCGACTCGAGGCACGCCCGCCCGGCCTCGGCCAGATCGCCCTCGAAGTGCACGCCGCCGCGGTCGGCGCGGACGTGGCGGAAGCGGTGGGACCGCAGCTCATCGCGCAGCGCGACCTCGGTGCCGCGCGCAGCGGTGGCGAAGAGCTCCATGACTCGGCGCACCATAGTTGTTTTCCGTAGTTCTTGCTATTTAGTGACTCATGATTGAGTTACTAAAAGGCGACGCGCTGTCGTGGCGACGCGCTACGCTCGGCGCAGAAATGAAAGCCGAGACGAGCACGCCCCGGGTGAGCACGCGCGTAGAGGTTCGGGTCGAGGACGACCGCACCGGCATGGATGCGGTCACGTTCAAGCGCGCCCTGCTCGATCACCTCCGCTTCACCCACGCCAAGAGCGACAAGTCGGCGCACCGCTACGACTGGTACGTCGCGCTCGCCCACGCGGTCCGCGATCGCGCGGTGCATCGGTGGATCGAGACCGAGGAGGCGCAGCGCACCGCCGACGCCAAGCGGGTGTACTACCTCTCGGCGGAGTTCCTCCCCGGCCGCTTCCTCGCCAACAACCTCATCAACCTCGGCCTCTACGACACCGCGAAGAACGTCCTCGCCGAGCTCGATCTCGATCTCGACGAGGTGCTCGACGCCGAGGTCGACCCGGGCCTCGGCAACGGCGGCCTCGGGCGCCTCGCCGCGTGCTTCCTCGATTCGATGGCGACGCTCGGCTACGCCGGCATGGGCCACGGCATCCGCTACGAGTTCGGCATCTTCCACCAGGAGATCAAGAACGGTAAGCAGATCGAGCACCCCGACGAGTGGCTCCGCTACGGCTTCCCGTGGGAGATCGCGCGCCCCGAAGAGGCGGTCACCGTCGGCTTCGGCGGCACCATCACCGAGCAGAAGGACCGCCACGGTCGCCTCCGCGCGCGCTGGACGCCGGCCACGCAGGTCATCGGCGTCCCCCACGACACGCCGGTGATCGGCTTCCGCAACGAGACGGTGCTCTCGCTCCGGCTGTGGCGCGCGCGCGCGAGCGAGGAGTTCGACCTCGCCGTCTTCAACGACGGCGACTACCGCAAGGCCGTCGAGGAGAAGGCGATCAGCGAGAGCATCTCCAAGGTGCTCTACCCGAACGACCACTCGATGGAGGGCAAGATCCTCCGCCTCAAGCAGCAATACTTCTTCTCGGCGTGTGCGGTGCACGACATCGTGCTCCGCTACCTCCGCGACCACGTCACCTTCGACGAGTTCCCGGAGTGCGTGGCCATCCAGCTCAACGACACCCACCCGGTGATCGCGATCGGCGAGCTGATGCGCGTGTTCCTCGACGACCACGGCATGACCTGGGAGAAGGCGTGGGACCTCACCCAGCGAACCTTCGGCTACACCAACCACACGCTGCTCACCGAGGCGCTCGAGCGCTGGTCGGTGAAGATGTTCGAGCAGTTCCTCCCGCGGCACCTGCAGATCATCTACGAGATCAACCGCCGGTTCCTCCGCCAGGTCATCATGCGTTGGCCGAACGACAGCGCCGAGCGGCAGCGCCGCATGTCGCTCATCGAAGAGGGCGGGTGGGGCGGCGGCGAGAAACAGATCCGCATGGCCAACCTCGCGGTGGTCGCGAGCCACAGCGTGAACGGCGTGGCCGCGCTCCACTCCGAGCTGGTGAAGACCGAGCTGCTCCGCGACTTCGCCGAGCTGTGGCCGGAGCGCTTCAACAACAAGACCAACGGCGTCACGCCGCGCCGCTGGCTGCTCCAGGCCAACCAGCGCCTCGCGCGCGCGATCACCGCGCGCATCGGCGACACGTGGGTCACCGATCTGTCGCAGCTCTCGCGCCTGCTGCCGCTCGCCGACGAGCCGGAGTTCCGCGCCGAGATCCGCCGCATCAAGCGGGAGAACAAGGCGGTCCTCGCCCGCGAGATCAAGAAGCTGCTCGAGATCGACGTCAACCTCGACTCGATGTTCGACGTCCAGATCAAGCGCCTCCACGAGTACAAGCGGCAGCTGCTCTGCTGCATGCACGTCATCGCGCTCTACAACCGCATCAAGCGCGATCCCGGCGCGCCGTTCGTCCCGCGCACGGTGATCTTCGGCGGCAAGGCCGCCCCCGGCTACGCGATGGCGAAGATGCACATCAAGCTGATCAACGACGTCGCCGAGGTCGTGAACAAGGACCCCGAGGTCGGCGACAAGCTCAAGGTGATGTTCCTCCCGAACTACCGGGTGTCGCTCGCCGAGAAGATCTTCCCTGCGAGCGATCTCTCCGAGCAGATCTCCACCGCCGGCAAAGAGGCCTCGGGCACCGGGAACATGAAGTTCCAGATGAACGGCGCGCTCACCATCGGCACGCTCGACGGCGCCAACATCGAGATCCGCGAAGAGGTCGGTGAAGAGAACTTCTTCCTCTTCGGCCTCACCGCCCAAGAGGTCGCCGACGTGCGGCGCGCCGGCTACAAGCCGTCGAGCTTCGTGGAGAAGAACGCCGAGCTCCGCGAGGTCATCGAGCGGATCGGCTCGGGCTTCTTCAGCCCCGAGGATCCGGACCTCTACGACGACCTCGTCGCGAACCTCCTCGCGCACGACCCCTACCTGCTCTGCGCCGACTTCCAGGCCTACATCGAGTGTCAGGACCGCGCCGCGCGCGCGTACCTCGATCAGGACGCGTGGAGCCGCATGGCCATCATGAACATCGCGAAGAGCGGCAAGTTCTCGAGCGATCGCACCATCCTCGAGTACGCCCGCGAGATCTGGGACGCCGAGCCGGTGGACACCCGAGCACGTTGAGTCTCCGAATAGGCGCGCGCGTAAGCGAGCGCCTACCGGTGCGGACTGGCGCCATCACCGAGGCGCTGGAGGACGCGCGCGCCGATTCGCTAGAAGCCGCTGTCGGGTGGGAGCATCTTGAGGCAGGGGTGCGGCTTTGCGTCCGGAGGGCCGGCGTCCCTCGGGGGCATCGCGATGCTGAGGCAGGGGACGGCGGTGGCGCCGATCTCCGGCGCGGCGTCGACGACCGGCGGCGCTGCGGCATCCGGCGGGGGCGTCGGCTTCGGCCCCTCGTCGAGCGGCACCGCCGAGAGGCAGACCAGCGGATTTCGCTCGCAGCTCGCGGTGGCGACGGCGGCGACCGCGGCCGCGACGAACGCCGCGCGTCGCTCGAGAATCCTCCGACGGGACTCGGACATCGCGCCATCCTACGTTACAGTGCCGCGCCCTTGATGCAGTTCATCGATCCTCAGCTCCCCAAAGAGATTTTCGGCTGGCACTCACCGCGCCTCGGCATGGACATGCCGATCGTGCGCTACGGACGGGGCGGGCACCCGCTGCTCCTCTTCCCCACTGCCGCCGCCGACTTCCTGGAGAACGAGCGGTTCTTCCTCATCAAGTCGATCGAGCCGCTGATTTTCGCCGGCAGGCTGCAGGTGTTCTGCATCGACTCGATCAACCGCCACGCCTGGATGAAGCCGCAGCTCCCCGTCCCCGAGAAGGCGCGGCGCCAGGCGCTCTACGCCGGCTACATCGAGGAAGAGGTGGTGCCGCACATCCGTCGGGTGCTCGACGACCCGAGCGCGCGCATCGCCACCTCCGGCGCGTCGTTCGGCGCCTTCCACGCGGCCAACATGTTCTTCCGCCGCCCGGATCTGTTCGACACGCTCATCGCGATGAGCGGCTTCTACGACCTGGCCCCCGACTACCTCGAGGGCCAGGGCGGCGACGACGTCTTCTACAACAACCCGATGTGGTTCGTTCGCGGGATCGCGCACCCCGACACGCTCGAGACGCTGCGCAAGAAGTCGCAGATCTTCCTCGTGACCGGGCAGGGCAAGTGGGAGGCGCCGCACGCGAGCGAGCGGTTCGCCGAGCTCCTCGAGCACAAGGGCATCCCCCACACCTTCGAGAAGTGGGGCTTCGACGTCGAGCACGATTGGCCGTGGTGGCGGCGCATGCTGCCGCACTACCTCACCGAGCGCGTGCGTTGGTGAGTCGCGCTCAGCGGCGGCGGCGGCTCGAGCCCTCGCCGACGAACTCGTAGCGGCCGGCGTCGGGCGCGGGGGAGCTGCTGCCGGCGCGACGCGTGGGCGCGGGCGTGCTCGGCGGGTAGTCGCTGAGGCCGGTGCGCCCGCCGGCTTGCACGCGGCGATCGCTCTTCGTCTTCGGCACGACCTCGGAGGAGACCGGGATGCTCGGCTGCGGCCGGTCGGGCGGCGCGTTGGGCGGCGTGGAGGCGGGCA
The DNA here is from genome assembly GCA_022843175.1 of Deltaproteobacteria bacterium. GTDB lineage: Bacteria > Myxococcota_A > Polyangia > Polyangiales > JADJMO01 > JALHOE01. The sequence continues at coordinate 24,699 of JALHOE010000065.1, read as the reverse complement.
TCTCGCGCGTGGCGGCGTCCTTGTGGTGGAGCGCCGCGAACGACTGCGTGCGCTTCGACGACGGCACGCCGGCCTGTCGCTTCAAGACGTCGAGCTCGCGCCCGATGCGCGCCAGCTCGGCTTCGAGCCGAGCGATTTCACTGAGGAGGTTGGGGGACATACACGCCTCCGAGCGATTGTTTATGAACGATCGCTCGTGAGTCGTCGATAGCCGAACACGGCCCGTCGTGTCGATTTGGGAACGTTGGGAACTACGGATTGACCGTGGTCGACGAGAGGAACGCCGGCGCGCCCCAGCTCCAGAGCGAGGACGTGACCTTCGGGTAGTACATGGTGAAGGAGAAACACATCTCGTCGTCGGTGTTCTCGCCCCACTTCACCGTGCGGTCGGTGGGGTTCTCCCACACGCAGTTCGTCTTCACGGTGTCGCCGGACTTGATGACGACGTCGCCGAGCGGCGCGAAATACTGGTTGTTGAAGTCGAACGCGAGGTCGGCCCCGAGGTCGGCGGTGCCGCCGGCCTTGCGCACCAACGTGGTCTGAATCTTCTTGCCGAGCCCGTGCATGTGGGGGAACGCACCGATCGCGTGCACCTCGGGGATGCTCCCGGGGATCGTCCACGAGGCCGTGATGTCGAGCTTCGACTTTGGGTTAATCGTGAAGCTGCGCGAGCCGAACGCCATGATGTCGGCGTCGTTGGGGCGGAGCGTGCTGGTCGAGCAAAGATCGAAGCCGGAGTCGTCGACCTCGCCGCCGAGGGCGCCGACGTTGTTGTAGTGAATCTGGACGACGAAGTGCGTGGTGCCCGACTCCGCCGGCAGACCGGCCGCTGCGGGCATCTCGTAGGAGCCGACGCCGGGCGCCCAGCCATAGAGCATGCGGTAGCGCGCGATCGAACCCTCGCTGCACGGGGTCGGCGTGCCGCTCACCGACGACGTGTGCTGCATGAGCAGCACGTGGTGCACGATCTTCGGGTTGTCGATCTTCGGTGCGATCCCGACGATGTGCTTCTTCATCGCGCTCGGGTAGTCGAACCCGTAGCAGGTGTAGACGTCGCGGGTGTCCTTCGGCATCGACCACTTGGACTTGCCGCGCACCGCGATGTCGGGCGTGCACTTGAGCGTGGTGCTGCCGCCGTCGGTGGGCGGCGCGGTGTCGGTCGTGCCGCCGTCGGGGCCGGGCTTCACGCAGTCGCCGGTGCGCGTGGCGAGGCTCGACGAGAGCCACGCGTTCATCGTCGCGAGCTGGGTGGCGTTCAGCGGCGCGTTGGGCTTCTGCGGCATGCGACCGACGGAGTCGGCCGGCAGGTTGATGCGCTCCTTGACGACCTCCCACACCTTCTTCGAGGGATCGCTGGGCGCGGCCTTGAGGAAATCCGCGTGGGTCACGAGCGGCATCGGCGCGCCGAACTTGGGCGTGCTGCCGTGGCAGGTACCACAGGCGGGCGTGATCACCTCTTCGACGTCGCACGGCACCGCCTCGTTCGGCGGGATGCTCGTGTCGGAGCCGGGCACGCCGCTGTCGGAGGTGACGTCGGTGTCGCTCGTCGTCGCGCCGTCCTGCGGATCGTCGCCGACGGTTGTCGAGCCACCACACGCAGCGAGCAACGAGACGAGAAGGGTAAGCGAGCGACGCATGGCGACCTCTTTCAGTTGACTTCAGTCGTGGAGAGAAAGGCGGGCGAGCCCCAGGACCAGGGCTTGGTGACGACCTTCGGGTAGTAGAGGGTGAACGAGAAGCACATCTCGTCGTCGGTGTTCTCGCCCCAGGTCACCGCGCGATCGGTCGGGTTCTCCCAGACACAACGCGTCTCGACGACGTCTCCGGGGCTCAGCTTCACGTTGGGGAGCGGCGCGAAGAACTGGCTCGAGAAGTCGAAGCGCGGGTCGGTGCCGAGATCGATCGCGGTGCCGGCGCCCTTGGGGTGGACCGACGTGGAGATGTACGTGCCGAGCTTGTGCATGTGCGGGAACGCACCGAACGCGTAGAGATCGCCGAAGCCGCTCGGCACGACCCACCGCGCGGTGATGTCGTGGCGCGCCTTCTCGGGGATCGCGAACTTGGCGGAGCCGAAGGCGAGGATGTCGGCGTCGTTGGGGCGCAGCTTGTCTGTCGTGCAGAGATCGAAGCCGGAGTCGTCGGTCTGCCCGTCGAGGCTCAGGGTGTTGTTGTAGTGGGTCTGCACCACGTAGTGCGTGCCGCCGGGATCGGAGGGGAGCCCCGCTTGCTCGGGCAGCTCGTAGCCGCCGACGCCGGGCGCCCACGCGTAGAGCATGCGATAGCGCGCGATCGCGAAGTCGTCGCACTGGTAGGGCTTGCTCGGGACCGGACCGTCGGCCTGCATGAGCAGGATGTGATGGACGATCTTCGGGTTCTGGATCTTCGGCAGCAGGCCGGTGATGTGGCGCTTGAGATCCGGTTTGTACTCGAAGCCGTAGCAGACGTACTCGTCGCGCGTGGCCTTGGGCATCGTCCACGGCGACGAAGGGCGCACCGAGACGTCGGGCTTGCAGCTCACCGTCGGCGGCTTGGGATCGGCGCCGCTCGAGGAGCAGGTGGCGGAGGGCAGGCCGGCCTCGAAATACCGATCGAGGACGGCGCGCTCGCTGTCGGTGAGCGGGAGGTTCGGCTTCTGCGGCATGCGCCCCGGAGCATCGGGTGCGAGGTGCACGCGATCCTTCACCGTTTGCCAAACTTTTTTGCCCGGGTCGGACGGCGCAGGGGCGAGCAGGTCGGCGCGACGGTCGAGCGGCATCGGCGCGCCGAAGGTGGGGACGTTGCCGTGACACGAGTGACACGCGCGACCGAGGATGGCGTCGACCTCGCAGGGCAGATCGGTCGTCTCGAGCCGCGGGCGCGCGGGCGCGTCCACCCCCGCGTCGGAGGGCGTGTTTTGCGCGGTGACGTTGCTACCGCAGGCCGCGGTGAGGAAGCACAACAACCACAGTCGCATGACGACTCCAGCCCCGCCCGGGCTGTGAGTTGTAGCACGCGGTCATGATCATCCGAGGCGCGTGTAGAGTTCGTTCAGCGCCGCATCGAGCTTGCTCGGGTCGGTGCCGCCAGCCTGCGCCATGTCGGGTCGTCCCCCACCCGAGCCGCCGACGAGCGCGGCGATCGGGCGAATCAGCTCCCCCGCCTTGAACTTGCTGGTGAGCGACTTGGCGACGGTGAGGACGAGCATCGCCTTGCCCGCGCTCTCGGCGCCGACGAGGACGATCGAGTCACCGAGCTTGTCGCGGAGCGTGTCGGCGAGCTCGCGCATCGCGCCGGCGTCGCCGAGCGGCGAACGCACCGCGAGGACCTTGGCGCCCTGCAGCGTCTTGGCTTGCGCGAGCATCGCGTCGACGCCGGAGGTGCCCCCGCCGCCGCCGGTGCTGGCGGCGGAGAAGGCGAGCTTCTTCTCGAGGTCTCCGAGCTTCTTCTCGAGCGCGCGCTCGTCGGCGAGGAGCTTGTCGACCTTCTGGGCGACCGTGCCGAGGTCGGCGTTGAGCGCTTTGAGGACGGGCTGCAGCGCGCGGTCGAGCTGGCGGGTCTCGCGGAGCGAGTTGAGCCCGGTGGTGGCCTCGACGCGGCGGACGCCCGCGGCGATGGCGCGGTCGGCCACGATGCGGAACATGCCGATGTCGCCGGTGCGGTGCGCGTGCGTGCCGCCGCACAGCTCGACGGACTTGTAGGGGCCGGCGTCCATCGTGAGCACGCGGACGACGTCGCCGTATTTCTCCTCGAAGATCGCCATCGCGCCCGCGGCCTTGGCCTCGGCGATGGGGAGCACGCGCGTGCTGACCTCGGCGTTGGCGAGGACCATCTCGTTGACGACGTCCTCGATCTTCGCGATCTCGTCGGCGGTCAGCGACTTGCCGTGCGCGTAGTCGAAGCGGAGGCGCTCGGGGCCGACCAGCGAGCCCTTCTGCTGCACGTGCTCGCCGAGCACGTGACGGAGCGCGAAGTGGAGCAGGTGGGTGGCCGAGTGGTTGCGGCGCGTGGCCGCGCGACGCTCGCTCGCCACGAGGAGCTCCACCGTGTCGCCCACGTTGATCGAGCCCTTCTCGAGGTGGCCGCGGTGCACGTAGGTGGAGCCGACCGGCTTGGTGGTGTCGATCACCTTGAAGAGCGCGCCGTGGTGGCCGTGGATCTCGCCCTGGTCGCCGATCTGGCCGCCGCTCTCGGCGTAGAACGGCGTCTGCTTGACGATGATCTCGGCGTCGCCGTGGGTGAGGTTCTGCACCTCGACGCCGTTCTGGATGATGGCCACGACCTCGCTGCCCGCGCGCTCGCTGTCGTAGCCGAGGAAGGTGGTGGCGCCGATGCGGCCGGCGACTTTGTGGTGCACCTCGGCCACCGCGGCCTCGCCGACCTTGCTGCCCTCGCTGCGGGCCTTGGCCGTGGCGAGCTCCTTCTCGTAGCCGGCGGCGTCGACCTCGAAGCCGCGCTCCTCGAGGATGACCTGCGTGAGGTCGAGCGGGAACCCGTAGGTGTCGTAGAGGGTGAACGCCGTGTTGCCGGGGAGGACCTTGCTGCTCTTGGTGGCGGGCAGGGCGAGGGCCTCGTCGAGGATCTCGAGGCCACGCTTGATCGTGGAGCGGAAGCGCGCCTCTTCTTGCTCGGCGACGTTGAGCACGGTGCTGCGGCGGTCCTTCAGCTCGCGGTAGTCGTCGCCCATCAGCGAGATCACGCGGTCGCACACCAGATGGAGGAACGGCTTCTCGATGCCGAGCCGGTGGCCGTGGCGGATCGCGCGGCGCATCACGCGGCGGAGCACGTATTCGCGGCCGGCGCGGTCGGGGAAGATGCCCTCGCTGATGAGAAACGCGGTGAGTCGCGCGTGGTCGGCGATGACCCGCATCGACACCGAGTCGTCGTCCATGCCGCCCGTGTACTTCTTGCCGCTGAGCTTCGAGGCCTCGTCGACGAGCGCGCGGAGGAGATCGGTGTCGTAGTTGGACGTGACGCCCTGCACGACGGACGTGATGCGCTCGAGGCCCATGCCGGTGTCGACGCTGGGCGCGGGGAGCGGCCGCATGCTGCCATCGGCGAAGCGCTCGAACTGCATGAAGACGAGGTTCCAGATCTCCATCCAGCCCATGCCGTCGGGCGCGGGCTCCTCGCCGAAGGTGCCGGGGTCGACGGCGCCGCTGCCGTGGCGATAGTGGATCTCGGAGCACGGGCCGCACGGGCCGGTGTCGCCCATGGACCAGAAGTTGTCGGCCATGCCCATGCCGATGATGCGGTCGTCGCCGTAGCCGGTGACCTTCTTCCACAGGTCGCGCGCCTGGTGGTCGGGCTCGATGCCCTGCTCGCCCTTGAAGTAGGTGACGACGAGGCGGTCCTTCGGGACCGCGTAGTGCTTGGTGACGAGCTCCCAAGCCCAGACGATCGCCTCCTCTTTGAAGTAGTCGCCGAAGGAGAAGTTGCCGAGCATCTCGAAGAACGTGTGGTGGCGCGCGGTGCGGCCGACGTTCTCGAGGTCGTTGTGCTTGCCGCTGATGCGGATGCACTTCTGCGACGACGTGGCGCGCTTGCAGGGCCTCGACTCGCGGCCGGTGAAGACGTCCTTGAACTGCACCATGCCGGCGTTGGCGAACATCAACGTCGGGTCGTTGGCGGGGACGAGCGGGCCGCTGCCCACCGGCTCGTGGGCCTGGTGCTTGAAGTAGTCGAGGAAGGCTTGGCGGACGTCGCGCGCGGTCTTTTTGTCGGGATTCCCGGAGGACATGGGGGGATGTGGGTTTACCACCTCGCGGGCTTGGCGTCGCGTTGTCGCGCGGTCGCGCTACATTGAGCATCCATGAAGCGGCTTACCGTGCTTGCTGTGGCTGTTTGGTTCGTGGGTTGCGGCGGCTCGGATGCGGGGACGGTCTTCGACGGCGACGGCGGCGCGACGACGGACGACACGTCGACCGCGAGCGGCGAGACGACGCCCGGCGACGACAGCGCCACGACCGAGGACTCGGGCACCCTCAGCGAGGACGGCAGCCCGCCGCCCCCGGTCGACAGCGGAGACCCGCCGCCGCCCCCGGTCGACAGCGGTGCGCCGCCGCCCCCGGTCGACAGCGGTGCGCCGCCGCCCCCGGTCGACAGCGGCGGACCGCCCCCGCTCGACACCGGCATCACGCTGCCCGACACGTCGACGACGGTCCCGTGCACCGAGCCCGGCGGCAAGATGTACATGGGCCACTGCTACTTCCCGCTCAACCCGCGGACGTGGGCGGCGGCGCGCGACTTCTGCGTGTCGCTCAAGGCGCACCTCGTCACGATCACCAGCTCGGGCGAGCAGGCTCACGTCGCGACCGTCGGCTACAACGATCGCTGGATCGGCTACCTCCGCGCCGAGGGCACGCCGATCGCGGCGTCGTCGTTCAAGTGGATCACGAGCGAGGCCACGAGCTACACCAACTGGGATCCGGGCGAGCCGAACGGCAGCGGCTACTGCGCGCGCCTCCGCGGCAGCGACGGCCGCTGGGCGGACTACCAGTGCACCCAGAACCTCCCCGCGGTATGCGAGCGGGAGTGACGCTCCCGCGCCTGATCACGATCCCGGTCAGTCACTACTGCGAGAAGGCGCGTTGGGCGCTCGACCGCGCGCTCATCGACTACGTCGAAGAGGGACACGTGCCCGTGCTCCACTGGCGCGCCACGCTGCCGCGGCACACGCGCACCGTGCCGCTCCTCGTGACGATGGGCGCGACGCTCAAGTCGTCGGGCGAGATCTTGCGGTGGTGCGACGCGCGGACCACCGGCGGCAAACACCTCTACCCCACCGACCCGGCGCATCGGCGCGAGGTCGAGGAGCTCGAGGCGCACTTCGACGCGAAGCTCGGCCCGGCGACGCGCCGTTGGGCTTACTCGTTTCTCCTCCCCGACAAGCGACGCGCGCTCGAGGTGCTCACGCCCGGGGTTCCTCCGTCCGAGGCGCGCGCCTTCGCCGAGGGCTACGGCTTCTTCGCCAAGCTGATGGCGCGCGGCATGGGGCTCAACGAGGCGGGGGCGCAGCGCTCGCGCGAGCGGATTCGCGCGATCTTCGCCGAGGTGTCCGGTCGCCTCGCCGACGGGCGGCGCTATCTCGTCGGCGAGCGATTCACCGCGGCCGATCTCGCGTTCGCGGCGCTCGCGATCCCCGCGGTGGCGCCGCCGTCGTTCCCCTGGCTCCCGTTGTTCGACCGCCTGCCGCCGACGCTGCGCGCGGAGATCGAGGGCTTCCGCGCCACCCCCGCCGGCCGGTTCGCGCTCGCGATCTACCGTGACGAGCGGCCGCGGATGCGCGTATCCCTGGCTTCGTGAGCCACGACGCCGACGAGCTCGCGAAGCTCGGCTACAAGCAGGAGCTCCTCCGCGAGATGGGGGCGTTCTCCAACTTCGCGCTCTCGTTCTCGATCATTTCGATCCTGACCGGCGGCGTCGTGCTCTACGGCCACGGCCTCAAGTACGGCGGGCCGTTCGTGATGACGGTCGGGTGGCCGCTCGTCGCCGTGATGACGCTGCTCGTGGCCGCGTCGCTCGCGGAGCTCGCGTCGGCGTTCCCCACCGCGGGCGCGCTGTATCACTGGGCCGTGCTGTTCGGCGGGCCGGGGTGGGGGTTCCTCACCGCGTGGCTCAACACCATCGGCCAGTTCGCGATCACCGCGGCCATCGACTACGGCCTCGCCGAGTTCCTCGCGCCGATGCTCGGGTGGCCCGCGGACCGCGCGCACGTGCTGCCGCTGTGCGGGGCGATCCTGCTCTCGCACGCGGTGCTCAATCACGTCGGTGTGCGCGTCGTCGCGAGGCTCAACACCGTGTCGGCTTGGTACCACGTGCTCGGCGTCGTGCTGCTGGTCTCCATCCTGGCCATCTTCGCGCCCAAGCGCGATCTGTCGTTCCTGCTCACGCGCACGACGATCTCGAAGGGCGGTTACGCGTGGGGCTTCGCGCTCGGGTTGCTCCAGGCGCAGTGGACGTTCACGGGGTACGACGCGAGCGCGCACGTTACCGAGGAGACGCACGACCCGCGCCGCAACGCGCCACGCGGGATCATGACCTCGGTGATCGCGAGCGGCGTCGCCGGGTACCTGATGCTGCTCGCGGTGACCGTCGCCATCCGCGATCTGCCCACCGCGGTGGCGAAAGATAATCCATTTATCTATGTATTGAACGACGCGCTCGGCTCGCGCGGCACGTTCCTGCTCTGGGTGTGCATGGGCGCGATGTGGTTCTGCGGCCTCGCGTCGGTGACGTCCAACTCGCGCATGCTGTTCGCGTTCGCGCGCGACGGGGGCACCCCCGCGGCCGCCCAGCTCTCGAGGGTGTCGCCGCGGTTCTCGAGCCCGCACGTCGCGGTGTGGGTCTCGGCGATCTGCGCGTTCGCGGTCGCCGCCTGGGCCGAGGCGCTCTCGGCGATGGGGGCGCTGTCGACGATCGCGCTGTACGCGTCGTATGCCGTGCCGATTTTTCTCGCGTGGCGCGCGCGCCGACGCGGGGGATTCCGCACGCGCGGTCCGTGGAACCTCGGTCGCTGGTCGAGCGCGATCAACGCGATGGCGATCGGGTGGGTGCTGCTCGTGATGGCGCTGTTCGTGATGCCGCCCAACCTGCTCGCGGGGTACACGTTCGGCGGCTGTCTGGTCGTCCTCGCGCTGTACTGGTTCGGCTACATGAAGAAGCGGTTCACCGGTCCGCCGCTCTCGCTCGACTGAGATTCGGGCTGGCGCAGCATCTGCGCGGCATCGCGCATGCCTCCTCCATCCTGGAGGCACGATCATGAACGCCCACGCTCGCTTTCGCGTCGCAATCTGCGCTGTCGCCGCCGCACCGCTGTTGGGTAGCGCGTGCGCGTCGGAGTCGGAGCAGCATCCCTACGGCGACAGCCGATACGGTCGGTCGACGAGCGCGCTGACGATTCCGAGCGGTGTCCCGTTCTTGGATTTCGACGTCAATCACGGCGGCTCGGCGGACCTCGCGCTGACGTTCGACGACGGACCGGACGGGGAGGGACGGACCGACGCAGTGCTCGACATCCTGAAGAGCAAGGGCGTCCAGGCGACCTTCTTCATCAACACCAACAACGCGATCGACGTGAACTCGTCGTCCGCGGCGCGGAACACCCTCTCGCGGATCATCGCGGAGGGCCACGAGCTCGTGAACCACACGGTCCACCACTACGACTTCAACAGCACGTCGACCAACGTCGAGAGCGAGCTCGCGGGGGTCGAGACGGTGCTCCGCGCGGTGACGCCCACGGCGCTTGCCAAGCGTATGGTCCGCGCGCCCTACGGAAACCCGTACTTCGGTCCGCAGGCTCGGCTCGACTATGTCGCGCCGATCGTCGCGCAGCACGGCGTTCACATCGGCTGGGACATCGATTCGCTCGACTGGACGTGCTCGACCTCGACGTGCGTGCGCGACAACGTCCTCGGCGAGGTCGACGCCGGCAAGCACGGCGTCGTCCTGATGCACAGCCCCAACCAGCTCACCGGCCTCGCGCTCCCCGGCCTGATCGACGCGCTCCGCGCGCGCGGGAAGCAGTTCGTACCCGTCGAGCAGTTCATCGTCGCGAAGTACGGCAAGCCGTCGCGCCAGCTCATCCACTGCCAGACCTCGGCCGACTGTTACGGCGGGGACATCTGCGGGCCGGACAAGCGGTGCGGCGGAGGGTCGGGCGAGCCGCCGCCTCCGCCGCCGCCCACGTCGGGAACGACGCTCGTCTGCACCTCGATCTCGGTCACGAGCGGCTCGCTCAGCGGCACAGCCTCGACGCGCTGCTCGTCCCTCGCCAACGACGACAGCGCGTACGTCACGTGGAACAAGCGCACCGGGACGCCCAAGACGTCGGCCCACGCCATCTACAGCACGTCGATCGCCAGCGTCGCGGCGATGTACGTCGACGTCGTCTACCGCGGCGACGACTCGACCGAGCCCCTCTGGTACTGGTCGATTCAGGACGCGACCACCGGCTCGTGGATCGCCCTCGGCGACAACAGCTGGGCGGGTGACTGGGTCGACAGCGCGCACACGTTCACCGTCAGCGAGCCGGCTCGCGTCATCGACTCGGCCGGAGAGATCCGGGTGCGGTTCACGACCTCGACCAGCAAGAACCTCGCGCAGCTCGACAAGATGGTGGTTCGCGTCGTTCCGGCCACGGGCGGCTCGGACGCGGGCGTCGACAGCGGCGTCGACACGAGCGTCGCCGACAGCGGCGCCGACACGAGCGTCGCCGACAGCGGCGCCGACACGAGCGTCGCCGACACGGCCGTCGTCGACTCGGCGGCCCCGACGACGGACACCGTCTCGTGCAGCGCGTTCACGGCGCTGTCGGGGAGCTTCTACGGGTCGGCGAGCAGCGCGTGCTCCGGGACGATGTCGCTCGCGACGAAGAACAACGTCGTGATCGGCTGGGCCGCGAGCGCCACCTCGACGAAGCCGAGCGCGTACCTGACCTACACGGTGCCGGCCGGCACCAGCGCGTTGAAGCTGGCCGTGAGCTACCGGGGTGACGACGCCACCGAGCCGGCCTGGTACTGGCACGCGCGCAACACCTCGACCGGCGCGTGGGACCTCATCGGCGACAACAGCTGGGCGGGCAACTGGGTCATGACCGATCACACGTTCGACGTGCCGACGAGCTACATCGCCGGCGGGCGCGTGGACATTCGATTCACCACCACCTCGAGCACCAACGACGCCGAGCTGGACCGCATGGTGCTGCTGGCGACGCACTGACCTAACCGTCTTCCGTTGGAAGCACGGTCGAACTGGCGCGCGCGTATGGGTCGGCACGGTCGACGGCGGCGAAAGGGCAGCGCCCGCGTCGATCAGCGGAAGTGCTCTAGGGAGAGACCCACGCCTCGTTGTCGGTCGCGACGTAGCCGCACTGCAGGCAGTGGGCGACGTAGCCGGGATGGGGGAGGCCGGTGCGCACCGGCACGCCCGGCGGCGCGGCGACCAGCTTCGCCCACCGGCGCGCGCGACACGCGCCGCGGCACTGGATCGAGACCAGCAAATAGAAGGGGACGTTCGCGGCGTAGTCGGGGAGCTTGCGCATCCTTCAGGGCGCCTTGGCCTTGGCTCGCTTGATCGCGGACTCGAACACCATCTGGGTCTGCGCGCCGCTGATCAGCTCGTCGCCGACGACGAACGCCGGCGTGCCGAATGCGCTGATGCGGCGGGCCTCCGCCATGTCCTCGTCGATCTCTTTCTTGTGCAGCTTGCCGGCGATCGCGGCGCGCACCTTGGTGAGGTCGAGGCCCTCGACGATCGCCACCGACTCGAGCTTCGTCATGTCGAGCGGGGTCGCGAGCGCGAAGAGTTTGTCGTGCACGCGCCAGAACGCGGCGACGCCCTTCTGCTTCTTGGCCTCGATGGCCAGCTCGGCTGCGGGCTCGGCCATGGGGTGGAACGTGAGCGGGTTGTGGCGGAAGACGACCCGCACGTCGGCGCTGTTGGCGGCGACGGCCATGGCGAAGCCGCCGGTGGGCTCGGCGGCGCGCTTGCAGAACGGACACTGGAAGTCGGAGAAGACGTGGATGACGACCTTCGCGCCCACAGGACCGCGCACCGGCGCGTGCGGGGGCACGACCAGCGTGACGTGCTTGCGCGGCTTGCGGGTGCCCTTCTTGACGATCTCGGCGTAGACGTCGGCCTTGGCGGTGCCCTTGGTGACGATGCGAGCCGCGCGGCGGCGCTCGCGGTCGACGGTGGCGATCACCTCCGAGCGGCTCCACGCCCACTGCCTGCGCCCGTTGATGAAGAGCGAGGACTGGGGCGAGGTCGAGGCGTCCACCTCGTCGGCGGCGTCGCGGTCGTCGTCGAGCGCGGCGAGCTTGCTCGCGCCGGCGATGGCGGCGCGCGCGTCGGCCGAGCTGAGGCCGTAGCCGACGGCGAAGGTGACGAGGTCGCTCGGGAACGTCGTCCACAGCTCGTCGATGGCGCGCGCGCGCTCGTCCTGGCCCGCCTTGTCGCCGATGGCGCGGAGGATCGCCGAGGCCTCGACGCCCTTCGGCGAGGACGGCACGTCGCGGAGCACGACCCTCACGTCGGGAGTCTTGGCGAGCGCGGTGATCGCCATGCGCGACGTCGGCGGGCGCTCGGGGTCGATGAACAACACCGCCGTGACCAGCGCGTCGGCGGGGCCGATCGCGGGGACCCCGGTGACGGTGACGTTGTAGAGCGTGCCGCCGGAGGTCGGATCGGTGTCATCGAAATGACGATCGACCATCTCGGCGTAGAGGTTCTCCTGCTTGGTGCCGCCTCCGAGGAGCTTCTTGGCCTCGACGAGGTGGGCGTCGACGATCTTCTCGAAGTCGGCCTGGCTGCGCGCGCCGCTCAGCTTCTCGCCGTCGACGTAGCTGCAGGGCGTGCCCGGCACGCCGAGGTCCTTGGCGAGCTGGGTGGTCGCGTCGATCAGCTCGTCGGCGCGCTTGCCGTGGCGGCCCATCGCCGCGCTGTCGGCGCCGACGTCGCTCGCCCACGTCTCGAGCTCGCTCGCGAGGTCTTTCTGGTTCGCGAGGATCTTGTCGTGCAGCTTGAAGAACGGGCCGGCCCCGCCCTCGAGCATCGCCACGCGCGCGGCCTTCGCCGCCGGGCGCGCCTCTTTATGGAAGGCGAGCGGGTAGTCCTTCCACACGACGCGCAGCTCCTTGCCGTACTTCTTGCGCAGGTCGTCGAGGGTGACGTTGAGGCGCGCGGTGAACGGGTCCTGGAAGTCGCCGAAGACGACGATGGTGACGAGGGCGCTCGCGTCGCCGCGCGCGGGATCGGTGGCGAGGACGGGGAGCGCGTTGGCGACCTTCTCGTGCTCGTCGATCTTGGGTGGCGTCTTTTGTTTCTTCTGTTTCTCGATGGGAGGGGCTTCTTCGGTGTCCCGCGGCTTCCTGTCGAGCGCGTAGGGCAGCACGACCACCGCGGCGCCGGCCACTCCCAGGAGCACCCCCAGCGTGATCCCGAGCGCCTTGAGGCCCGCGCGCCGCGAGGGCCCCGGCGGGGGCGGCGGCGGGGGCGGCGGGGCCTGGAACCAGGGCGAGCTCGGATCGGACATCGCTCCCTCTACGTACCAGAACCCGCGACGCTCTTCCCCCTCCCGCACGGTCGCGGTAGCGGAGGCTCCCATACGCATGAGCGAGTACCCCGAAGGCGGTCCCCTCAGAATCGAGCATCGCGGCACCGCGCTCGTGCTCACCCTCGACCGGCCCGACCGCCACAACGCGCTGTCGCGGCAGCTGATCGAGCAGCTCGGTCTCGCCGCGCGCGTGGCCGCGTCCGACCGCTCGGTGCGCGCGGTGATCCTCACCGGCGCGGGGGAGAAGGCGTTCTGCGCCGGCGCCGACCTCAAGGAGCGCCAGGGCCTGACCAAGGATCAGGTCCGCGAGATCGTCCGCCTCTACCGCACCGAGTTCGGCGCGATCGACCGCTGCTCCAAGCCGGTCATCGCCGCGCTCAACGGCGTCGCGCTCGGCGGGGGCCTCGAGCTCGCGCTCATGGCCGACCTCCGTATCGCCGCCCCCCATGCGCAGATCGGTCTCCCCGAGACGAGCCTCGGAATCATCCCCGGCGCCGGCGGCACGCAGAAGCTGCCCCGTGTGATCGGCGAGGCGCGCGCCAAGGAGATGATCCTCCTCGGCCGCCGCCTGAGCGCCGAAGAGGCCCTCGAGTGGGGGCTCATCAACCGCATCGCGCCCAAGGGCGTGAGCGTCGTCGACGAGGCGCTCGCGCTCGTCGAGCCGATCCTCAAGGGCGCGCCGATCGCGCAGGCCGCGGCGCTCGAGGCGATCGACGCCGGCCTCGACACCGATCTGGCCACCGGCATGCAGCTCGAGGTGCTGGCCTACGAGCGCACGCTCGTGAGCGAGGACCGCGACGAGGCCCTCCGCGCGTTCTCCGAGAAGCGCACCCCGAACTACCAGGGCAAATGAAGAAGCGAATCCTGATCGTCGAGGACGAGCCGCACATCGCGCTCGGGCTGCGCGACGCGCTGGATTTCGAGGGCTTCGCGGTGGTCGTGGCCCACCGCGGTCACGAGGGGGTGCGGCTCGCGCGCGAGGAGAAGCCCGACTGCATCATCCTCGACCTGATGCTCCCCGATCTCAACGGCTACAAGGTCTGCGAAGAGGTGCGGCGCGCCGATCGCCACGTGCCGATCATCATGCTCACCGCGCGCTCGCAAGAGGCCGACAAGGTCCGCGGGCTCGACGTCGGCGCCGACGACTACGTGACCAAGCCGTTCAGCGTGAACGAGCTCGTCGCCCGCATCCGCGCGATCTTCCGCCGCGCCGCCCTGATGCCCGGCGCGCCCGAGACGTTCACCATCGGGGACGCCGAGATCAACCTCTCCACCCAGACCCTCAAGCGCGGCAAGGCGGTCGAGCCGCTCTCGTTCTACGAGGTCGAGCTGCTCCGTCTGCTCCACGCGCGCGCTGGCACGCCGGTCGGGCGCGACGAGATCTTGAGCAAGGTGTGGGGGCTCGATGGCAACCCCACCAACCGCACCGTCGACAACTTCGTGGTGAAGCTCCGCAAGAAGATCGAGCCGTCGCCCGATAAGCCGGTGCACATCATCACGGTGTACGGCACCGGCTATAAGCTCGCGCCCTGACTACGCACCAATCGTGTCGTTGCGCTGCGGATCGAAGGGGACCCAGCCGTTCGCCCTCGCGGCGGCCGCCACGCGTGCGATCAGCTCCTCGCGCGCGGCGCGGTGGGGCCAAGAGGCGTGGAGTCCGACTCGGTTGGGCTCGTAGGTCACCCGGACGCTCCACGCGCTCCCGGTCCCGAGCGCCGCGGCGAGCGCCGCACGGACGTCGGTCTCCGCGCCGACCGAGCCGAAGTCCATGGCGACGAGGTGTATTTCGTAGTCGTCGGCTTCGTCGGGGAGGTCCGGCGCCGCGGCGCCGAGCTCGAACCCGGTCTGCGGGTCGAAGACCACCGCGCCGATCGCCTCGCCGAGCGCGCGCAGCGCGGGCTCGTAGGGGTTGCCGCGCGGCGTGACGTGGACGCAGCGCAGCTGGTCGCCGCCGACGTCCAGGCTGATCTCGAGGGGGATGGTCGCGACCCGGATGGTGGACGCTTCGAGATCGACGCCGAGCTTCGCGCGCGCGCGGGCCAGCACCGAGGAGAGCGGTCCGATCGGTCTCCCGCCGTCGAGCGAGCCGAGGAGCATGTAATCGATCGACATGTCGGGAGCGTATCGCGAGGACGGCCCACTCGAGCTAGCTCGGCTGGCCTCGCTCGGCCGCGAACGCGATGCCCTGGGCGTTGAGGTCGAGGTCGGTCGCGAGGAGCGTCAGATCCGCCTCGGTCAGCGTCAGGCCCCGGCGCGCGGCGTCGGCGATGTACTCGCGACGCAGCTCCTCCCTGCGATCGCCCTCGAAGGCGAGCAGGCGCTCGGAGACGTCGATCCAGTGACGGAGCTGCGCCGCGACCTCCTCGAGATCCTCGACCGCGTCGAAGTGGGTGAGGCACGCGGCGCGCCGGCCGAGCGAGAGGACCTTGTCGATGCTCTTGCGCGCCTCGACGGGATCGAAATCGGTGGGGCTCGTGGTCGCGATCGCGAAGCGCACGCCGCGCTGGAGCGCCGGGTAGACGAGGCCGAAGGTGTCGCCGGTGTAGACGCTGTCGACGGCCGGATCGTCGACGATGAAGTGGTGCTTCGCGTGGCCCGCGGTGTGGTGCACCTGGAGCGTCGCGTCGCCGAGGGCGAACGTCTCGCCGTCCGCCAGCGCGCGGACCCGCTCGGCGGGGATGGGGTCGATCGTGCCGTAGAGCTCGGAGAATCGTTGGGCGCCGTACACGCTCGTCGCGCTCGCTACGAGCTTGCTCGGATCGATCAGGTGGCGCGCGGCGCGGGGGTGGGCGAGCAGCGTCGCGTGGGGGCAGCGGGCGAGGAGCGCGGACGCACCGGCCGCGTGATCGAGGTGGGCGTGGGTGACGACGACCCAGCGGACCTGCTCGGGCCGCAGGCCCTGCTCGCCGAGGGCGGCCATCAGGCGCGGCACGGCGTGGCCGGTGTGGGCCTCGATGAAGGCGGCCTCGTCGCCCGCGACGCGGAGGTAGGCGGCCGTGAACTTCGGCAGGACGTCGCAGTCGATCGTGGTGCGCGCGTGGGCCATCGCGCGCCAATGTAGCGCCTCAGGGGCCGAGGAGCGTGTCCCAGAAATCGCACTGCTTGGTGCGCACGCCGTTCGCGTTGGTGGTGGCGGTGTCGTCGAAGAAGATGTGCGGGTCGGTCGCGCGCTCCCACTTCGGAAACGCGACGGAGCCGGTCTTCGCGAGCGTCGACCAGTGCTTGATGAGGGAGTCGGCCATCGCCTGGTCGCGCGCGGTCGGCGTGTAGCCGGATACGCGCAGGTGATCGAACACGTAGAGGAGCTCGCTGCCGTGGGAAGCGCCGAGCGCTTTGACGAGCGGCTGCACGTTCTCGGCGACGTAGCCGAACACGTAGCGGTGCGCCGGCTGCGATTGCCCCGTGGCGAACGCGGCGCCGACGTGGCGGAGCGGGCAGACGAACTTCGCGTCGCTGGTGAGCGCGACGTACGCGCGGCGTGGCGTCCCGTACTCGGCGACCGGGTACTGCGCGAGGATCGGATCGGCGAAGGCGGGGAAGAGCGCGCGCACCGCGGCCTGGTACTCGGCCTCGGTGTCCATCTTCGGCACCGAGCGGCTCGTCTCGTCGGTGTTGGAGCCGAACACGAACGGCACCGCGTTGTGCTTGCCCGCGGCGATGAGCTCCCTTGGAGGGCTCGGCATCGCGTAGCCGTCGACCACCGTGGTGTAGTCGCCGCCGCGACCGGCGACGACGACCGTGGCCGGGATCGCGGTGAGGAGCTTGTCGAGCGGGAGCTTGCGCAGGCACTCGGCGTCGCCGCACCCCGCGGCCTCGGCGACCTTCTTGCCATGCGCCTCCGCGTCGGCGCGCGGCTTCCCCGGGCAGCCGCCGCTCTGCATGATCGCCGCGGTGAAGAGGCCCTTGGCGAGCGGCGACGCGACGAGGCTGCACACGCTCACGCCGCCCGCGGACTCGCCGAAGATCGTCACGCGCGACGGATCTCCCCCGAAGCGCGCGATGTTGCTCTTCACCCACGAGAGCGCAGCGACCTGGTCGAGGTGGCCGAGCATGCCGCTCGATTGGTTGGGATCCTCCGCGGCGAGGGCAGGGTGGGCGAGCCACCCGAGCGGGCCGACGCGGTATTGGATCGTCACCACCACCACGTCTCCCTTCGTCGCGAGTGACTCGCCGTCGTAGAGGTACTTGCCGTCGGGGAGCTGCTCCGACGCCGAGCCGACCGCGTGCCCGCCGCCGTGGATGAACACCATCACCGCGCGCGGCGCGGCTTGCGCCTTCGGCGCCCACACGTTGAGCGCGAGGCAGTCCTCGCTGCCGGTCGGCTTGCCCGCGTCGTCGAGCTGCGCGCACTTCGGCGCCCACGCGTTGGCAGCCTTCTCGCCCTTCCAGCAGGTGACGGGCTCGGGACGCTTGAACCGCACCGCGCTCGCGAAGGGGACGCCACGAAACGCCCACGTCGCGCCGGCCTCGGTGCCGGTGACGGCGCCGCGGTCGGTGATCACGGTGCCGGGGCGTGCGGCGACGTCGCTCGCACAGGGATCGGCCTCGACGGCGGCGTCGTTCGGGGGCGAGGCCTCGGTGGAGCCACCGCACGCCGAGAGGAGGAGGGCTGCGAGGAGCGCGCGCATGCGAAGAGGATGGCCCGGAACGCCCGCGAGCTCTACGGCGTGGGCGCAGGTTTCGTATACGCGTCGAATACAGCGCGCCGGCGATCGCACGCTCGTCGATGCTACGGGCGGGCGCTTCGTACCGGCGCGCTCGGCGCCACGCTTCTCGGAGACCTCCGGCGCGCGAGATCGACGAGGTGCTGGGCGACCGCGGTGGCGGCGTCGCGTCTGCGCAGGGTCTCGCCGAGCCGGCGCGCTCCCTCCGCGAGCGCTGGGGTCGCGAGCGTCGTACGTATCGCCCGGGCGAGCCCCCGGGCGTCGAGCTGCGCACGCGGGATACCGGCGGGGCCGAGCCCGCGCCTCGCGATCTCGGCGCTCCAGAAGAATTGATCCGACATGTGCGGGACCAAGAGCTGTGGGACGCCGGCGCGCGCGCTCGCGTGCGTGGTGCCCGCCCCGCCGTGGTGCACGGTCATCGCGCAGCGGGGAAACAACTGCTCGTGCGGCAGCTCGTCTGCGAAGAGCACGCGCGGAGGCGGGTTCGGCATGTGGAGACCGGCCCATCCGTGCGCGACGATCGCCCGGCACCCTGCGCGTTCGACGGCCTCTACGATCATGCGTGCGGTTCGATCCGGCTCGGGGTCGACCATGCTTCCGAAACCGATGTAGACGGGCGGCGGTCCCTCGCCGAGGAATCGCTCGACCGGCTCGGGCAGCTCCCGGGGCGCGTCGCCGCGGTGCATGTACCCGAGCTGCAGCGCGCGCGCCCCAAACGGGTCTCGCGGCGCCTCGCCGAGCTCCGGATCGGTCGCGAGCACGGGTTGCGGAGAGATGTAGGCTTCGAGCACATCGCCCATCGGTGGCAGGCCCAACCCGGCGCGCCGCGCGTTGATCGCGCCGCCGAGGAGGTGCCGGAACGCGAGCTCGGTCGCCCTCCACGCGAGAGGCACGAGCGGGCGCGGAAGGTTCGGGAACGGCAGCGTCATCGGAGCGTGGCTCCGTGACGGGATCGCCGCGGGGCAGTACGCGACGCACACGTACGGCACGCGACGGTACGCCGCGATCGCGGCGCCCGCGACCTGGAGCCCCGCGCCCACCACCAGGTCCACGCCGCCGCTCGAGGCCTCGAGCAGCGTGTCGAAGTGACAGTCGACCGAGCCGAGCAAGAGGTCGTTCACCACGCGCATCGTCGCGAGCCGTCCGGCGACGTTGTCCCCGCCGCGCGCGCGCATCGCGGCTTCGACGTCGAAACGGTAGTCGACGAACGGGATGGCGCGCTCCTCGGCCTCGGCCCGGAAGCGCTTGGCTCCGCAGAGAATCGGCCTCGCGCCCTCGCGCATCAGCGCGGTCGCGAGCGTCACGAATGGCTGAACGTCGCCTCGCGATCCGGCGGGCGCGAGGAGTATGCGCATGCACGAAGCGTAGCGACGCACGGCGTGGTCACGACCGAGGGCGTTCGGGTGACATGACGAACGTCATGCCCGGAACGCCGACGCCGATCGGGGCGCGCGCGGGCAGAAGAGCTTCCTGTTGAGCGGCGACGAGTGGCGCTCTCCCGCGCAACGCGACGAGCGGGGGTGCAGATCCGTCTCGAGCGAGCGCAGTGCGACAACGAGCAGGAATTCGGACCGCCGGATGCACGGTACGCGGTGAGCCGCTCGGTGCGGCCGTTCGCGGCAAGAAGGGGAGGGACCATGAAGGGCTGGACCAGGATGCTGACCGCGTGGTCCGCGTGCGCTGCTTTGTCGGGTTCAGGGGCTGGGTGCTCGTCGCCGTCTGCGGAACCAGCACAACGCACGGCTCGCCGGCTCGCGGGTGATGGGACGTGTTACTCCACCACCGAGCTCGGACAGGGCGCGGCGCTCGCCATCAACGAGCGCGGCCAGGTGCTCGTCACCGGCGACACGCCCGCGGACTCTCCGTTCCTCTGGGAAGAGGGGAAGCGAACCCCGCTCGGCTCGCTCGGCGGCGGCGAGACCGAGGCGACGGCGCTCAACGACCGCGGGCAGGTGGTCGGAGCGTCGCGGAACGCCGAACAACAAACGCACGCGTTCCGCTGGAAGGACGGCGAGATGACCGACCTCGGCACGCTCGCGGGCGCGAGCAGTCGCGCGCTCGACCTCGACCGGCAGGGGCGCGTGATCGGCGACGCGCAGACCGCGGGCGGCCACACGCACGCCTTCCTCTGGAGGCGCGGCAAGATGCTCGATCTCGGTACGCTCGGCGGTAGCTCCAGCACGGCGGTCGGCATCAGTCGACGCGGACAGATCGCGGGTAATTCGCTGACGAAGGGTGGGCAGGAGCACGCGTTCTTCTGGGACGACAGCGAGATGGTTGATCTCGGCACGCTCGGCGGCCCCGCGAGCCACGCGAACGCCATCAACGAGGACGGGCGGATCGTGGGATGGTCGACCTCGGCAGCGTGGAACACCGACCCCCGCGGTTACCGGCACGCGTTTGTGTGAGACTACGAAGATCTGATGACCGACCTCGGACCGCCCGCGGCCGAGGCCCCGCGCAGCTACTTCGAGGCCACAGACATCAACCAGGGCGGGCAGGTTGTCCTTCGCGGCTTCATCAACTCGGGGACCAATCCCCTGTGGGGTGGCTTCGTGGGCGACGACGGTGTGCTCTCGCCGGTTGGCGGCGAGCGGCCCACTCGAATCAACAACGCCGGGCAGGTCGTGGGCGAGACCCGGGTGGCACGTGGCGTCTGGAATGCCCGTCTCTGGGAGCCGATCGACTGCCCCGAGCAACCGTGACCGTGTCGCCGTACTCCCACTGGAGTGGCTATTCTGTACGACTCATGTCGCGCGGGTGGGTCGTCGCTTCGTTGCTCACGCTGGCCTGTGGCAAGAGCGCGCCCATCCACGCCGTCGCCGATCCCGCGGCCGATGCGCGGAGCGCGCCCTCGGCGGAGCCGGAGTCCGAGGCGTTCCTCCCGCTCGTCTCCGGCTGCGGCTGTGCCTATCAGTGCGCGCGCAGCATCCGCCGCGGTCCCGACGGCGTGTGGGACGTCACCCACGACTTCCTCGACAGCACGACGGTGCGCGCGGTGATCGAGCGCTGGTGCTTCGACGAGCAGGGCCACGCCTACCCCGAGGCGGGCGCGCCGAAGGCAGCGTCGTTCTGCCGGCGCGTGTTCTACGACCGCTCGCCGTGTGGTGGCGAGTGCATCCCGACGACGCAGTTCCTGCGCTGCGGCGGCAAGTAGTCCTACAGGCGCGCGAGCGCCGACGCGAGCGTTGCCTCCAACGTCGCTTCGATGCGAACGCCGGCGTGATGGGCGTGATAGCGGATGTGCGCGCTCGACAAAGCTCCGTCCGGCATGCCGAGGACGACGCGCGACGCATCTCGCGCGAGCTCGCGCGAGACCTCGGCGCGGGTGGTGAACCCTGGGAGCGACTCCGGGTCTTCCTCGGCGGCGATGCGGAACGGCATCCAGAACAACACCACCGTTGCGCGCTCGATGCCGGCGGTCTCCCAGCGCAAGACGTTGTGGCTCACGGCGCGCATCCCCGGCACCGCGCTCGCCGGTGCGCCGAAGACGACGGGCGCGCGGTCCTCGAAGAGTCCGTCGCGAAACTCGGGCAGCAGCACGGTGCCCCGAAACCGATGGGCCGCGAGCCACGCGAGCGCCTCGGCGCGCCAGCGGGTGCGCAGCACGCCACGCGCCGTGGGCCCGGCGAGGAAGATCGAGGAGGGCAGGGCGCGCCCTTCGACCTCGTCGTCGTAGAAGCAGGTGTCGACGGTCGAGTCATAGAGCGCCGGCTCGCGGAATCAATGGGCCTCGCGCGACCGGCATCGCACCTAGCTCGGTTCCCACCGCGCGCCGGTCTCGCAGCTCACGTGGTGCATGTGGACGCGGCCGTCGCGCAGCTCGAGGACCCCGAAGACGATCGGCAGGTGCATCCGCCGCGGCCCGATCGATCCGGGGTTGAACACCGCGACGCCCTTGTCCCTGCCGATGAACGGGACGTGCGAATGACCGCAGATCACCAGCGACGCGTGCACCTCGCGGGCGCGCGCGGCGATCGCCCCGTGCAGCCGCGGACCGTTCACCGCGATGTGCACGAGCAACATCCGGAGCACGCTCGCGCCCTCGCTATCGACGAGATCGATCGTCAGCTCCTCGGGGACGTCGTTCGTCCGCGCGTCGATGTTGCCGCGAACCGCGAGCACCCGCGCGACCTTGCCGAGGTCGTCGAGCACGCCGAGATCGCCGATGTCGCCGGCGTGAACGATGGCATCGGGAGCGAGCTCGCGAAGCAGCTCCACGGTGCGGGGGTGCGGCGCGCTGTGGGTGTCGGCGACGACGGCGAGTCGAACGCGGCCCTCTCGCAGCGGCACCGTGGCGTGCATGCCGCAGTCTACAGCGTCGGGCGCGAATCCGACGCGGTAGCGCGGCGTCTTCGAGTCGTTCGCTAACACTTCCGCGAGTCCCACGTCTTGTAGGGAAATGCGCTGGTCCAGTGTTGTCTCGAGGGAGGAGAACGAACATGTCCATCTACCGTGAACGGATCCGCGTACGACCGCTCCTGGCCGTGGCCGCCGCGGTGTCGCTCGTAGGGTGTGGCTCCACGCCGACCCCGGGGTCGGCGATCACGGCGACGCCCGCGACCGAATCGCCCGCCCCCACGGCGACGGCAGCGAACACCACGAATGCGCCCGCGGTCGAGCCGGGGACCGCCCCGCCGCCCGAGGCGCCCACCACTGCGGCCACTGCGCCTGCCAAACCCCTCACGCTGCCCAATGGCTCACCCGCCTGCGGCAACGTGGCCAAGCGTGCTCCGCCATGCCAACCGTGAAGCCGCCGATCTTCGAGCTGCTCTGGCGTGGCGGGTCGACCGAAGCGCGACTGCACAAGCGACGCGGCGGTGCGGACGAGATGCCCTGGGGCACGCTCGATCTCCCGCGCGTCGATCCCGCGATCGCGGAAGAGGCGCGCAAGGTGTGGACCAACGGCGTCTTCACCGAGTACGCGAGCGCGGCTGCGTTCGCGTCGCTGACCACCGCGCTCCTCGAGTGTGGGGCGCCGGTCGACCTCACCGCGATGTCGGCCGACATCGTCGTCGATGAGCTGTTTCACGTCGAGCTCTCGTCGCGCCTCACCACGGAGCTCGGCGGCGCGACGCCGCTCGAGTTCGACGTCGCGAACATCTCGCCGCGGACGACGCCGGGCGCACGGCCCCTGCTGCGCGCCGCCGAGCTCGCGCTCACGACGTCGTGCGTGAGCGAGGCTCTGAGCGTGCCTGCGATGGCCCGCTCGAGGGCGATGGCCACCGCACCGCTGATCCACGCGGTGCTCGAACGCCTCGTGGCCGACGAGGGGCCGCACGCGCGGCTCGGATATTGGTTTCTCGATTGGGCAGCGGAGCAGCTCACCGACGCCGAACGGGAAGGGCTCGCCGAGCTCGCGCTCTCGACCATCACGGTCTATGCCCCGCTGTGGCAGGAGCAGGACTGCGACGCGTGCCCCGTTCCGACGGGGTTCGGTGGGCACGACGAGGTGGGGCGCGAGGCGCTGCGCAAAGCGGTGCACGCCAACATCGCGCGCCCGCTCGCGGAGCACGGCATCGTGCTCGACGCCTCCCGGATCGCGGCGCTCACCGCGCGCTGAATCGGCCCTACCGCTCGGTCGGCGCACGGGCGTCGGCTTCGAGCGTGTACGATGCCATCGATGGCGGTTGGACGTCGCGCGGCACTGCTCGCGATCGCGCTCGCGGCGGTCGTGCCGCGGGCGTCGCGCGCGGCCGACCCGACCGCAGCCGAGCTCTCCGCCGCGCGAGAGCTGTTCCAGCAGGGGATCGCGCTCGAGGAGAAGCTCGAGTGGGCCGCCGCGCTCGAGACCTTCCGCAAGGTCGCAGCGGTCAAGACGACGGCGCCGGTGCGGTTCCACATCGCGTTCTGCCTCGAGAACCTGGGCCAGCTCGTCGAGGCGTACAACGAGTTCATGCGCGCACGCGGTGAGGCCGAGAGCGATCCGAAGCCCGAGGCCGTGACGGTGCGCGAGCAGGCGGACAAGCACCTCGCGGATCTCAAGGCGCGGATCCCGCGGCTGACCATCGTCGTCGACGAGGGCGAGGGGATCGAGGTCGCCGTCGACGGCAAGCCGGTGAACTCGGCGTTGCTCGGCACGCCGTTCCCGCTCGACCCCGGCGCCCATCGGATCACGGCGAGCGGCAAAAACGGCACCTTCGCGAAGAGCGTGACCCTCGCGGAGCGCGGCGAGCCGAAGACTCTGCACGTAGTGCTCGGCGGCGCGGACGCGCCCGTGGACAAGCCGTCGTCGAAGCTCGAGCCCCCGGGGGCGACGGCGTGGATCGCCGCGGGCGCGGGCGTCGCGCTGACGGCGACGAGTCTCGTCCTCTATTCGATGTCGCGCGCGGCCTACCGCGAGGTCGATGCCGCCTGCGGCGATCGCCCGTTGTGTCCGCGCAGCCTCGAGGCTCGCTACGAGGAAGGTCGCAGCTACAACACGTGGGGCAACGTGCTCCTCGTGACGGGGATGCTCTCGATCGGGGCGGGGGTCGTGCTGTGGGCGACGGCGCCGAAGGGCGAGCCGAAGACCGCCGCGGGGTCGATGACGTTCGCGCTCGGCCCCTCGGGTCTGGGGGTCGCCGGGGCGTTCTGACTCCGTGCCTCAGCACTTCGTCGGATCGGGCACCACGCACAACACGCCGGCGCAGCGCCACGGAAAGAGGCACGGACGATCGCTGCACGACCCGCCCGCCCCCGCGGAGGCGACGCACGTCGAGATCCCTGCCGAGGGCGGGTTGCAGACGCCGGCGCGACAGAGCCATCGCGCGTCGCCGAGCAGGCCGCAGGTGGCGCCGCTCTCGCCGTACTGGATGTTCTCGCAGGTCTTCTTGGCGGCGCTGCAGTAGCGTCCCTGAAACGTGCCGCACTCGTCGTTCGCCGCGACCGTGCACGCCTCGCCGAGCGCGCGCGGCTCTGCGCACCTGCCTCCGCGACACACGAGCACCGGCGCGCAGTCCGCGCCGGTCGCGCACGCCTGACCGAGCCCGCGGCGCACCGGCGCGGCGGCGCACAGCCCGCACG
>JALHOE010000064.1 GCA_022843175.1 Deltaproteobacteria bacterium | reverse complement strand
CCTCGAGCACGCGCGCACCGGGGGCGACGCGCGCGCGCGCCCCGACATGCTCGAGGACAGCCTCGGCGTCGCGCTGCGCGGCGCGCGGCGCGGCAGCGCGATCGTGGTGTTCAGCGATCTGCTCGACCTGCCCGACGACGCCGCCGAGTCCATCGCCGCGCTCGGCACGCGCGGCAGGCCGCTCGCGGTCGTCGAGGTGCTCGATCCCGAGGAGGCCACCCTGCCCTACGAGGGCCCGATTCGCCTGCGCGCGATGGAGGCCGGGCCGAACGACGTGGTGTCGATCCAGACCGACGCGCCGACGGTGCGCGCCGAATACCTCGCGAACCTCAACGCGCGCGCGGCGACCTGGCGCGAGGCGCTCGCCCGTCACGGCGGCGCGCTCGTGCGCACGGTCACGACCGATCCGCCCATCGCCGTCGCGCGCGAGATCCTGCGGGCGATCGCCAGGCCGGTGGACTGAATGAGGCTGCTCGTCCCCCTCGGTCTCCTCGTCGCGCTCGCCGTGGTCGGGCCGCTCATCGCGCACCTGCTGCGTCGCCGTCGGCCCGAGGAGCGGCTGTTCCCCGCGGCGCGCCTCGTCCCCACCGCGCCGCCCATCGCGCGGCGGCGCGCGCACCTCGAGGATCGTTGGCTGCTCCTCGTTCGCGCGCTGGCGGTGCTCGCGCTGGCGCTGCTCGCCACGTCGCCGCTGGTGCGCTGCCATCAGCTCTCGCTCGATCGGCGCGGCGGCGCCTCGGTCGCCCTCGCGCTCGTCATCGACGACTCGATGTCCATGCGCGCCGAGCTCCCCGACCACGCGCGGCGCGCCGGCGCCAAGACCCGGTTCCAGCTCGCGATCGTCGCGGCGCGCGAGCTCGCCTCCTCGCTCCGCAGCGGCGACGTCACCACCATCGTAATGGCGGGCTCGCCGGCCCGGGTGGTGCTCGCGCCGACCCGGGAGGCGAGCGTCGTCCGCGCGGCGATCGAGAAGCTCGCGCAAGAGGGCGCCGCCGATCGCGCGACCGATCTCGACGGCGCGATCGAGATCGCGTCGGCCGCGCTCGCCGAGCTCCCGCAACCCGATCGGCGGGTGGTCGTGCTCTCCGATCTCGCCGATGGCAGCAGCGCACCGATCGCCGCACCCGAGGGCAAGGGCGTGAAGATCGAGACGCCGATCGACGCCCTCCGCGAGCCGCCGCCGAACGGCCTCGGCGACTGCGCCGTCATCGCCGCGACGCCGGACAACGACGCGGTGCGGGTGAAGCTCGCGTGCGCGATCACCTCGGTCGGTCAGCGCGCGGTCGAGATCGTGGGGACCGACGGCACGAGCTTCGGGCGCGTCGCGTTCCCCGCGGCTGCGTCGCCGGCGTTCGAGCTCGCGGTCCCGGTCGATCCCAGCAAGAGCGCGATGCTCACCCCAGCCGACGGTCGCCCGCGCGCCTTCGCACGCATCGTCGGCGAGAAGGACGCGATCGCGAGCGACGACAGCGCGCCGATCCTCGGCGCGGCGACCGCACCGGCGATCGGCGTCGTCGTCGCCGAGGAAGAAATCGTCGCGACCGGCGGCGCGCCGGTGCTCGAGCGCGCGCTGACCGCGCTCCAGAGCGGCGTGCCGATCAAGCCGATCCCCGCGGCGCCCGACCGCGAGGTCGACCTCGCCGGGTTTGCCGGCCTCGCCATCGACGATCCGGCCGGGTTCGGCCCCGAGTCGCGGCTCGCGCTCGCCAAGTGGGTCGACGGAGGGGGCGTGCTCCTCGTCGCGCTCGGACCGCGGGCAGCCTCGTTGCCCCTCGGCAACGCGTTCGAGCCGTTCCTCACCCGCCCGGTGCGTTGGGAGAAGGTCTCGGGGCCGCTCGGCGTCGACAAGAACAAGGCGGGCCCCTTCGGGGACGCCGTCGAGCCGCCAGCGAACCTCGCCCCGCTCGGCCGCGCGATCTTCGACCGCGAGGACGAGACTCGCTACGTCGTGCGCACCGCGTGGACCAACGGCGCCCCGCTGCTGCTCACCCGCGCGAGCGGTCAGGGAGAGGTGTGGTTCGTGGCGCTGCCGTTCGCACCGGACGTGAGCGACCTGCCGGTGAAGCCGTCGTTTCTCTCGCTGGTCGACGCGTTCGTGTCCCGCGCGCGCGATCGCGGCGCAGGTGCGCGTCTGTTGGTGGGCGAGCCGTGGGTGGTCGGTCCGGCCGACGCGATCGAGGTGGTGCGCCTCGACGACAAGGGCGCGCGGGACGGCGATCCGCTCGCGGTCGAGACCATCGCCGACGGCCGGCGCGTGCGGCCCGGTCGAATCGGCGCGTACCTCGTCACCGTCACGCCCAACGGCGGCGCCGCGCGCAAGGACGTGCGCGCGGTGGCCCCTGCGCCCGCCGAGGTCGACCTGCGGTCGCGTCCCGTTGCGCCGTCGGTCGCCACGGGCTCGCAGAGTGGCCTTCAGCGCACGACCGCCGAGCTCGGCCCGGTCCTCGCGCTCGCGTTGGTTCTCCTGGCGGTCATCGAGCTCCTCGCGCGCGGCTACCGCCTCGCGTTCGGCGCGCACCCCGAACAAGAGGGCGCCGTCGAGAGCCTCCCGCCGCCACCGCTCTGAGCGGTTGGTATGATGGCGCCATGCGCAACCTTCTCTTCGCGGTGGTGGTCGTCGTCGGGTGCGGTTCGTCGACCGATGGCGGCGGCGCGGGCGGCGCGGCGACGCGCTCGGACATCGACAATTCGTGCGCGCAGAGCTGCGCCGCGCAGAAGAAGTGCAGCTCGACGGTCGACGAGACCACCTGCATCAACAAGTGCAAGAACGACACGGCCACCTACGGCGACAAGGTCCGCGCCGACTACGTCGCGCTGATCAACAGCTGCGTCACGACCGCCTCGTGCGACAAGCTCGCTCAGTGCGACGACACCGCCAAGGCGTCGATCTCGCCGACCGCGGTGGTGCAGGCCTTCTGCGACGATCTGCTCAAGAAGCACGCGGAGTGTCGTTGGCCGGACAGCAACAAGGCGCGCTGCCTCGAGAACTTCAAGGTCTTCGCCGACTCGGCGATCGACTCGGCGCGCACCTGCCTCACGAAGGCCTGCCAGGACTACGGCAGCTGCGTGCTCTCGACGCTCGGGGTGAAGCTGTAGCTACTTGGAGAACGCGACGAAGAGGATCCCCGCGAGCACGGCGAGCGCGGCCAGGGCGCCGACGATGATCAGCGTCATCGGGCGCTGCGGGACGCCGGCGGCCTCCATGTTGGCGGCGGCGAACGCGTCGTCCATCGCCACGCGCGCGGCGACGGGGGCGGCCGGCGGCGGCGGCGGTGGGACGAACGGCGGCGCCTTGGGTCCGGGCGAGGCGAAGGGATCGGCCGCGAAGGGGTCGGCGACGGCCTGGGGAGCGCTCGCGGCCTTCGCCGCGACGATCTGCGCTTCGAGCTCGGCGACCGACAGCGCCGCCCACTGCACGTGGTCGCCGGTGAGACCGAAGGCGCGCCCGAACCCGTCGGCGAAGGCGCCGATCGTGGCGGTGCGGGTCTCGGGGTTCTTGGCGAGCGCGTCGTCGATCACGTCGTCGAGCGCGGCCGGGATGCCGAGCGCGGGATTCCGGGAGCTGATCGGCGGCGGGTTCTTGGTGAGGATCGCGAGGAGGATCGCCGGCCCATTGCCGCCGCTGAACGGCACCTCGCCGATCAACGACTCGTAGGCGATCGCCGCGAGGGCGAAGACGTCGGCGCGATGGTCGAGGTTCTCCTGGCCCTGCGCCTGCTCGGGCGACATGTAGAACGGCGAGCCGATCGTGGTGCCGAGGCTCGTGAGCTTCGACATCTGGCGATTCTTGTTCATGCGCGCCGAGCCGAAGTCGAGCAGCTTGACGATCGGTCCGGCCTCGGAGTCGCAGAGGAACAGGTTGTCCGGCTTGAGGTCGCGGTGGACGAACTCGCGGCGGTGCGCCTCGTCGAGGCCGATCGCGACGTGGGAGAGGATTCGCACCATCTTCGCCGGCGAGACCCTGCCGTCACGCTTGAGCAACGCGCGGAGCTCCTCGCCGTCGAGGAACTCCATCACCATCACGTATTGGCCGGCCTCGGTCTGCTGAAAGTCGAGGACCTCGACGATGTGATCGTGGGGGAGATCCTTGCTGATCTCGTACTCGCGCTTGAAACGCTCGAGCGCGATTTGGTCGCGGGCGACCTCGGGGTGGAGCACCTTGATCGCGACCCGCTTGTCGAGCTCCATGTCGCGCGCCTCGTAGACGCGCCCCATGCCGCCGTCGGCGACGATGCGGCGGATCTCGTAGCGCGCGAGGATCTGCGTGCCGAGCAGGCGGTCGCTCGGGTCCTTCTGGCTCGGGACCTCGCCGTGGCCGAGGAGCGCCGCGCCGTCCTGCGCACAGAACGCTGCGTCCGAGGGGTACAGCCGGAAGCAGGTGGGGCAGGCCTTCACGGAGGGGTCAGCTCGCGGGTGGCGTAGAGGCCTGCGCGTCGATGTACAGCAGGCGATTGCACGACGGGCAGGGCTCGAGCACATCGGCCCGAACGATCCGCTGCGAGAGCTGCGGCGGGATGCTCATGTTGCAAGCCTTGCAGCGACCACCCTCGAGCCGCGCGGCGCCCGAGGTGCGCTTGGCGCGGATCTGGTCGTATTTGCGGAGCAGCGGGGCCGGGAGCTTCTTGGCGATCTCGTCGCGGGCGCGGGCCTTCTCGGAGCGCTCGGCCTCGATCTGCTGCAGGCGCGCGGAGACGGCGCCCTCGGTCTCGCCGATGCGCGCGATGAAGCCGGCCTCCTGCTCCTCGTGGTCGATGATGCTCTTGCGGAGCTCATCGAGCTCGAGCGAGCGCTTGCCAACGGCGTCCTCGACGTCGCGGAGGAGCTTGCGCGTCTCCTCGAGCTCGCGCTGCACCGCGTTCGATTCCTTCTCGTTGCGCGTGCGATTGAGCTTCTCGCGCGAGCGCTCGAGCTGCTGCTGCATGACGCGCCCCTCTTGGATGCGGGCGCCGCGGTCGGCTTCGATGACGTCGTACTGCTGGCGCTCCTGCTCGATCTTCTCGCGGACGTTGGCGAGGTCCTTCTTCACGCCCTCGAGCGCATCGCGCTCCTTGACCAGCTCCAGATCGAGCTTCCGGATCTCCTCGTCGGCGGGGACGAGGACTTTGAGCACTTCGAACTGGTCACGAACGGCAGGGTTCAAGGTTTCGTCCTCGTCGCTTGCGGAGAGAGGTAGGCCCACCTGGACTCGAACCAGGAACGGCCCGGTTATGAGCCGGGGGCTCTAACCTCTTGAGCTATGGGCCCGTAAGACACGCTTCGAGCGGAACACCGCGCGAAATCTCTATCAAGAGACCGCGCGGAGGGTAATCGAAGTGGGAGCCACAGGGAAGACGCGTCCGACCGTACCCACGGCCGCGGCTCGGAAATCCACCTCGATCGTCCAGCACGTTGCTCGACGCGCGCGCCGACCGAAACGTCGAGTACATTGCGCGAATGACCGCAACCGTCGTGGACGTCGACACCAGCCACGGGCGCTTCTCGATCGAGCTCGACGCGGCGCACGCGCCGAAGTCGGTGGAGAACTTTCTCCGCTATGTCGACAAGCAGCACTACGACGGAACCATCTTCCATCGGGTGATCGCCACATTCATGGTCCAGGGCGGCGGCTACGACGAGCGCTACCAGCGCAGGGACACCCTGCCCCCGGTGGCGAACGAGGCGGACAACGGCCTGAAGAACCTGCGCGGCACGGTCGCGATGGCGCGCACCGGCGATCCGCACTCGGCGACGGCACAGTTCTTCGTCAACGTCGTGGACAACGGCTTCCTCAACCACACGGGCAAGGACGCGAGCGGCTGGGGCTACACGGTGTTCGGCCGCGTCGTCGAGGGCATGGACGTCGTTGACGCGATCAAGTCGCTCAAGACCGGCGCCGCGGGCCCGTTCGCCAAGGACGCGCCGCTGACGCCGGTCGTGATCAAGAGCGTGCGCCGCCGCTGATACCCGTGCCCGGGCACGGGCACGGGCCCCCACCCGAGACTCTTCAGTCCTTGATCGGGGTGGCCTTGAGGGCGGCCTTCCCCTCTTTCTCGTAGACCGTGAACTTCACGCGCTTGCAGTTGTACTGCTTCACCAGCTGCTCCTTGTTCTTACGGAGCTGCACCTGGAACTTCTCGAACGAGAGCCCGGTGGTGGGCTCGCCGCACTTCTGGCGCATGGCGACGAACTCGTCGAACGTCTGACGCCACTGCATCATCTCGTCGGCGCTCTCGATCGCCCGGCTCTCGCCGCTCTTGGCCGCGGCCATGA
Organism: Deltaproteobacteria bacterium; assembly: GCA_022843175.1. Classification (GTDB taxonomy): domain Bacteria; phylum Myxococcota_A; class Polyangia; order Polyangiales; family JADJMO01; genus JALHOE01. The sequence continues at coordinate 35,267 of JALHOE010000064.1, read as the reverse complement.
GCTCGTCGGGGATCTTCTGCACCATCGTGGCGTCGTCTTCCTCTTCTTCGTCGTTGATCGCGGCGACGGGCTGGGAGACGGCGGCGACGGAGGGCGCGGGCATCGCCGGCTTGGGCGGCGGAACGGCGGGCTTCGACGACGGCGTGGGCGCGGCCGGCGCGAGGTTCGGGAACAGATCGCCGCCGGGGGAGGACGGCTTCGAGGACGGCGCCGCCGGACTCGGCTCCGGCGCCATTCCGAACGAGAACGCGCTCATCTGGGGCGCGTTCGGGACCGGCCCGATGATCTGCTCGAGATCGGCGGCCTTGCGCGACGCGCCACCGCCCTTGGCGATCACGCGCTCCACGCCCTCGTTCACGTCCTGCCCGATGCGGCGATAGGGGCCGGCGAGACGACCGAGCGGCAGCGAGTCCTGCTCGCCCTTGGCGAAGCGCCGCCCCTCGCGCACCAGCTTGTTCAGCGGCATCGAGTGCTCGACGACCGTCGCGCCGATGCCGATGAGGATCGCCATCAGCGCGATGCCGACGACCAGGAGCACGGGGATCGCCTTCTTGTCGGTCTCGTCCGCGCCAGCGAGCAGCGCGCTCGGATCGGCGATGGCGGTGACCTTGCGCGCGACCGCGTAGCCCGCGCCCGACTCCCACGACATGCCGATGAGGCGCGAGAACGCCATCGTCATGGGGCCGATCTGCTTGAGCGACGACGCGCCGTTCTCCATGTAGGTCTTGTCGGCGGTGAGCATCTTCTGGTCGATGGTGAAGCCATCGAACGAGACGTCGGCCTTGTCGGGGACGGCGCGCGCGACGACCTTCACCGCGTCGCCGTCGGGCGAGGCGACGTAGAAGACGACCGGCGCCTCGGTGCGCTCGACGATGTTGCGCGCGAAGTTGTCGTCGACGCGACGGAGCGCGACGACGGCGCCGGCAGGGGGCGCGCCCTCGGCGGCCACGACCGGACGCGCCACGACGCGATAAATGGTGTCGCGATCGAAGACCCAGGTGTCGTCGCGCAGCCAGCCGTGGAGCGCGTCGGCCACGACCGGAAAGCCCCCGAGCTCGAACGTCTCGTCCTTGACCGACGACGCGCGATCGAAGTTGACGTGACCGACCACGCGCCCGCGCGCGTCGACGGCGAACAGCATGACCGGGTTCTGCCCGCCGCGGCCCTCGTCCTTGATCAGGCCGGAGAACTTGGTGGCGAGCTCGCCGAGGCGCTTCTTGATGGGCTCGCGGACGTCGCCCGCGACCTTGTCCTGGGCGTTGGCCTTGACGATGCCGTTGCGGATCTGGTCGTCGATGCTGACGATCGCGAGCGCGTCGAGCCGACGGCGCGCGTCGATGCGGAGGTACCAGTCGACGATGTCGCGGTCGTGATCGATGATCATCCGCGTGTCGGACTCGCGCAGCCGGTTGTGCTGGTGAATCGACACGTAGAGCAGCGCCACAGCGGCCGCGAGCGCGACGGCGAGGATCGCGTACCAGAAGCGGGAGAGGAGCATCATGACGCTTACTTCCCCGCCGCCGAGGCCGCGCCGACCACGATCGGCTCCTTGAGATCGACCGAGCCCTTGGCCGGCACCTTGAAGGTGACCGCGCTCTTGGCCACGCCCTCGAAGTACGCCTTCATCGTGTATTCGGCGTCCGCCATGTCCTGGATTCGCAGCGAGCCGTCCGGGTTGGGCCAGCGGTCGGCGATGACGCCCTCGTCGACGACGACGAAGGATTTGACGCTCGGAACGAGCGAGTCCGTGTAGACCGACAGCTTCCCCTTGGGCTCGATTTTGTGGGACTCGCCGGGCTTGAGCTCGCGGTCGAGGTCGGGGCCGACGATGCGGTGGAGGAACGGGTCGTCGTTGCGGAAGAAGATCGAGACGCCCGGCGGCAGGACGACCGTCGACGGGACCGCGCGGCCGCCGGCGAGACGGATGACCTGCCCGAGGCCGAAGCTGGATTTGTCGCCCGCGCCGTAGATCGCGAGCGTGATGTCCTTGTCGGGCTTGGCGGCGATGGTGGTGTATTTCGCCGGTACGAGCGGGTCGAACTCGCGCAACGTGTAGAGCTTCTTGTCGGCCGCGGTCGCGCTCGAGAGGGCGGACGGGCGCAGGTGCTCGCTGCCCGTGACGCGCGCTTTGAGATCGCCGGCGCGGGCCGCGCCGAACGGCAGGAGCAGAGCCATCGCCGGGAGAAGGAGAGACCGCAGGAATCGACGGGATCGCACGGTGCGACCTTACGCGGGCGGGGCGCCGGCGCACAAGCGGACTTGCGCCCCGAACCGCGGGCCGTGCGGCCGGCCCCCTCGGCGCCCGGACCGCCCCGATTTCACACTCCGAGACCTGAATGGAACGGCAAGCGCCGGGCCGGCCGCCGTTTCGTTGACATTGAAGCGCTCGGACCGCAGAACCGTCTGACGACCATGCGCGCTGCCGTACTCGCCCTGCTCCTCATCGCGGCCCCCGCCGGCGCCGCCAAGAGCGACGCGTACTCGATGCGTGGCCCCTGCCACGTGCGCAGCACGTCGGGCCCCTTCGTGGTCGACGAGACGTACAACCCGGTCCTCCGAGCGACGGTCACCGGCCCGGACAAGGACCTGCGAATCGAGGTCGAGGGCGAGGGCATGAAGTGCACGCTCAAGGGCGTGCGCGTGGGCAGCGCGATCACCCTGCCCCTCGGCCAGAAGTGCCCGCAGAAGATCGACCGCGACGGCGTACACGGAGACCTCGACAGCACGCTCACGAGCGGCAAGGGCACGCTCATCGGCAAGACGCTGGCGCTCAAGACCTCGTGGGACGTCGCCGGCAAGGTGCAGATCGCGTTCAAGAAGATGAACGTCACCGGCACCGTCGACGCCGACGTCAAGGGCAACCGCCCCTAACGCTCGATCCCACGCCTCGCCTCCCGCAACGCGCGCAACCGCCGATTCCGCTCCGCCCCCCGACAGGCGCGCGCGTGAGCGAGCGCCTACCCGATTTCGCCCAGCGCGGTGCACGGGGCGCGGTCTCTGGCAGCGAACGGCCATCGGGGCGCCCATGGTTCGTCCAGGCGCTCGCTCACGCGCGCGCCTATCCCGTCGCCAACCCGCAGCGGCTACAACCCGAGCCAGGCCGCCGGCGGGACCTTGTCGTTGCCGATGCGGACCTCGAAATAGAGCGACGGACCGCGGCCGTCGTCGCCGACGGTGCCGAGCTTCTCGCCGGCGGAGAGCTCGTCGCCGACCTTCACGTCGATCGTCCCGAGGTTGGCGCTCACGGTGTAGCAACGGTCGCCGTGGTCGAGGATCACGAGCGAGCCATAGGTGCCGTAGCGATCGGCGAACGCCACGCGGCCGGCGTGCGCCGCGCGCACCGCTGCGCCGAGCGACGCCTTGATCTCGACCGCCGGGCCGCCCTCCTTCGTCGTGGCGCGGACCTCGGCCTGACCCGCGACGGGGAACGTCAGGCGGCCCTTGCGCGCCTTGAACGAGCCGGGGTCGATGCTCTCGGGCGTCATCTTGCCGCTCGGTCCGTAGACGACGATCTCGCCCTCGCTCTTGGCGATCGTCGGCCCGACCGAGGTGCCGAACGCGCGGTCGAAGGCGTCGCGGCGGCGCTTCTCCTCGTCGATCGCGACCTTGGCGGCCTCGAGGATCTGCTTCTTCTCGCTGACCTCGGTCTTCTCCTTCGTCAGCGTGTCGAGCGAGAGCGAGAGCGTCTTGGCGCGGCTGGCGAGCGTCGCCTCCTCGTCGAGGTCGTTCTTGATCGCGCGCCGGAGACGCTCGACGCGCTGGGCGTGATCGACGAACGAGTTGAAGCCCCCGCCGAGCGGCATGAGGCCCGCGCGGAGCATCTTGTAGAGCACCCTGCCGCGGAGCCGCGCGCGCGTCGCGGCGGCGATCCGCTTCGGTCCGAGGTCTCCGAGCTCGCGCCGCTCGGTTCCGATCTCTTTGTCGAGCATCGTCAGGCGCTTGTCGAGCGTGTCGATCGCGGTCGCCGAGATCACCGGCGTCTGCGCGAACGCGAGCGCCGGCGCGGCGAGGAGCAGGAGCGGAATGAGGCGGCGCATGAGACCTCTCAGACGGTGGTGAGGCGACGCAGTCCGAGCGCACCGCCCATCGCGCCGAGCAGCGCGCCGGTGGCCACCATCCCGAGCACGACGAGCGGCGGTAGGAAGGTGAGGTCGAGGCCGACGAGCGACGTCAGCTCGGTGTCGAGCCGCGAGCGGATGAAGAAGAAGAGGAACGCGAGGATCCCCACCGCGACCGTCGAGCCGAGCGCGCCCTGAAAGGTGCCCTCGAGCACGTACGGGGTCTTCACGAAGCCGTCGGACGCGCCGACCAGCCGCAGCACCTCGACCTCGGTGCGGCGGCGGTTGAGCGCCAGCCGCATCGTCGAGCCGACGACGGCGAGCACGGCGCCGAACACGATCGCGGCCAGCGCGGCGGCGGCGAGGGTGCCGCCGTGGAGCACCGAGCCGAGCCGAGCGGTCCACGTACCGTAGGTCTCGACCGCGTCGACCGCGGGGAGCGACGCGATCTTGGAGACGATGCCCTGCACCTCGGCCTCGGCGATCTCGGGCGCGACGTCGATCTCGATCGACGCCGGAAACGCCTCCTGCGGGAGGTTCTTCAGCGTCGCGTCGCCGCCGCTCGAACCGAACACGACGGCGCGCGCGTCCTGCGGCGACAGGTAGCGGACGCCGCGAACCTCGGGCGTTCCCTTGAGCGCCACCATCAGCGCCTCGACCTGCGCGGGCGCCGCGCCGTCCTTGAGATAGACCGACGCGCGGCCCGTCTTTCCCCAACGCTCCTTGAGCTCGTGAAGGTTGACGACGACGAGCAGCGCGGCCCCGAGACAGACGAAGGCCACCGCGAGGCTCACCACGCTCAGCGCGTGCAGGCGCCACTCGGCGAGGAGTCCACGCTTTGCACGCTCGATGCTGCCACTCATGAGAAGCTCCTTGATCAACCGACGCGACGAAGACGGGTGGGCGCGACGATCGCGCGAGGCGCGGAGTCGTCGAGATCGCTGTCGAGCTCGTCGCCGAAGTGATCGAGCCCGGTGTGGACGTCGGTGCAGCGCCCCTCGTCGAGGACGAGGATCCGCCGCTGCCGCACGTCGAGGAGGGTGCGGTCGTGCGTCGCGAACATGACCGTCGTTCCCGACGCGTGGATCTCCTCGAACAGACCGAGAATGTCGAGGGCGAGCGCCGGATCGAGGTTGCCGGTCGGCTCGTCGGCGAGGACGAGCGCGGGCTCGCCGACGATCGCGCGAGCGATCGCGACGCGCTGCTGCTCGCCGCCGGAGAGCACGCCGGCGCGATCGCCGCCGCGGCCGCTGAGGCCGACGCGCTCGAGCGCGACCGCGACCCGCTGCCGGATCAGCCGCGACGAGAGCCCGATCACCTCGAGCGCGATCGCGACGTTCTCGGCGACCGACCAGGTGGGGACGATCTTGAAGTCCTGGAAGACGATCCCGAGGTTGCGCCGGAGGAAGGGGATGCTGTCGTCGGTGAGCCGCGCGACGTCGCGCCCGCAGAAGAGGATGCGTCCCTCGTCGACCATCTCGGCGCGATACACGAGCTTGAGCATCGTGCTCTTACCGGAGCCGCTCGCGCCGGTGACGAAGACGAACTCGCCGCGCTCGATCTCGAGGTCGACGCCGCGGAGCACGTGGTGGTCGGTCCCGCCGCTGCGGCGGTACACCTTCTGCACCCCGTCGAAGACCAGAACCGCCTTCTTCTGAGCGGTCTCGGACCCGCGGAGCGCGTCGCGAGAACCGGCGCGAAGGAACGGGGTCAGAGGAGCGCGAGCAGGACCGGCCATATCGCTCGCGTTACCGGGAACCTCGGGGCCCGGACAACTTTTCAGACAAGAGCACGCACGGCGACCTCGATCGAGAGCGCCAGCGCGATGACCGCGACGATCGGCCTCGCCAGCATGGCGATCGGCTGGACCGAGATCGGGGACGCGACGCGCCCGATCGCGATGATCGCTGCCTCGAGCGCGACGGCGGCGATCAACACCCCGGCCGACAGCGCGAGCGACAGCCGCAGACCGTCGGTCAACGCGCGCGCGGCGAGGGCGTAGGCGGCCACCCCCGGCTGTTCGACGTCGCGGAGGAGGAGCAGCGCGCGGACGACGCCGCCGCTGGCGATCCACGCCGACGCGGCGAGGAGCGCCGAGAGCGTGCTCAGCGGGCCCCGCGCGCCCTCGGCCGCGGGGGGCGGAGCGATGCTCGCCTCGGGCGTGCCGCGCATGAGGTCGGCGATCGCGCCGATGTGCGTCGCCATCCAGAGCGGCGTCGCGACGGCGATCGCCAGGGGTATCCCACGGATGGCGTCGGCGACCAGCGTGAGCATCAGCGCGCCGGCCGGAACCGCACCGAACGAGCTCGCGATCGGCGCGGCGAGCGAGACCGCGATCGCGCCCCGCAGCGGCGCCGGCGCGCCCCGCATGGCGAGCGCGGGCACGAGGGTCGCCGTCGGGAGCACCCGCGCGAAGGCGCGCGCCCACGGCGTCACCTCGACGACCAACGCCGAGAGATCGAGCGGCGGCAACACGCACCGGAGCCTACATCCAGACGCGTCCGGATCGGACGATGAGAATTTGGCCTCGCGTGGCGACTTGCTTCATCGACGGCGCATGGTCGTTGCCATCGTTGCGGTGCTGTTCCTCGTGGTCGCGAGCGATGTGGTCGAGCTGGTCCTGGCTCGCCGTTCCGTCCGCCGCCGAACCAGGCTCCTCGCGGGCTGAGCCGTTGAATACGAGGAGTCCGTCTCGCAACGGACCTCTTCGTGAGTGTCAGCACGGCCGCCCTGCATCCCACCCTGCCCAGCTGGCTAGACCCGCGCGCGGCGACTAATCTCGATCGTGTGGCGACCTCGGACGGTGACGCGATCCGTCCCTCGCACGAGCGGCTCACCCCCGAGCCGACCGACGACTCCGCGGCCCTCGTGGCGCGCGCTCGCGACGGCGACCGCGGCGCCTTCCGCAAGCTGTTCGAGCGCCACCGCGGCGACGTCGCGCGCCTCGTGTACCGAATGGTGGGCCCGCGCGCCGAGATCGAGGACCTCATCCAGGAGGTCTTCGTCCAGGTTCACCGGAGCCTCCGCGATTTCCGCGGCGAGGCGCGCTTCTCCACCTGGCTCCACCGCGTCACCGTCAACGTGGTGCTGATGCACCGTCGCGCCGAGAAGAGCCGACCGGTGCTCGCCGAGGAGATGGAGTCGGGCACCGTCGAGGACCTCACCACCACCATGCCCGACGTCGAGGTCGAGCGGCGCAAGCGCATCACGGCCTTCTTCGCGCTGATCGCCGAGATCGCCGACAAGAAGCGCGTGGTGTTCGTGCTCCACGACCTCGAGGGCAAAGCGCCGAGCGAGATCGCCGAGATCGTCGAGGCGCCGATCCTCACCGTTCGAACGCGTCTGTTCTACGCCCGCCGCGAGCTCGAAGAGAAAATGAAAGCGCACCCCCTGCTCGCTTCGATCGTCGAACGCGAGGGTGGTTTCGCCGGAGTGGCGCAGGCTGCCCGAAGGGAAAGCAAGTGAGCGACATGGAACGCGATGAGAGCGCGCCGGCGCCCGCGCTGCGCGCGGTGATCGACGAAGTACGTGCCGAGGAGCACGACGTCGATTGGGCGCGCGTCGAGGCGAAGCTGTTCGACGAGCACGGCAACGTGCGCGGCGGACGCCCCCCCACGGTTCGCTCTGGACGGGCAGCCGCGATCGGAGCCGGCCTCGCGCTCGCGGCGGCGTTCGCGATCGCCCTCATCTCCCCGACCCGCGCGGTCGACGACAGCGGCAAGACCGCCGTCACCGTCACCCGCCCCGCCCTGGTGCAGGACGACGGGCGCCCGCTGCAGGTCGGCGATCGCGTGCTCGGCGGCGCCTGGCTCAAGAGCTCGGGCCGCATCGGCATCCGCCTCGAACCGGGCACGATCGCCACGGTCGTCGACACCGGCGAGCGCGTTCACCTCGCGCTCGAGAGCGGCGCGGTCGTCGCCGACGTCGTCCCCGTCCCCGGCGGCGAGCCGTTCGCGGTCGACGTCGCCGGCAAGCGAGTCGCCGTGCACGGCACCCGTCTCCGCATCGCGCTCGTGAACGGCAACGTCGAGGTCGCGGTGTCCGAGGGCAGCGCCGTCGTCGGCGCGCCGCGCGGCAAGGGCCGCACCGAGGGCACCATCGTCCCGGCGGGCAACGTCGGCTCGTTCGGCGCGACGTCGAGCGTCGTCGCCAACCAAGAGCTCGCGTCCCACCTCGTCGACGACGCGCTCACGGCCAAGCCGCAGCCCGCGCCGACCACGGTCGCGCTGTCCCCCGCGCCCACCACGACGATGCCGGTGATCGTCCCCGCGCCCAAGCACGCGCCGCCCGCGCCAGCGCCCCACCCCGAGGTCGCGCCCCCGCCGGCGCCGAAGCTCGGGCTCACGGCCGACCAGCTCAACGCGCCGCTCGCGAGCTTCGCCGCAAAGATCGGCCACTGCGCGCCGAGCGTCTTCGAGAACACGCTCACCCTCGACATCGCCGCCGACGGCAAGGCCGAGCTGGTCGGAGAGGATCCGGGCCTCGATTCGCCGATGCGCGCCTGCGTGCGCGGCGAGCTCGCCCGGATCACCTTCCCCACCGCCGAGGCGTCCACGACGGTGAAGCGGTACGTCAAGTTCACGGGTAAGTAGCCACGTGGTACACGGCTTCCGTGCACCAGCAGCGCATCGCGGTCATCGTCAACGGCAACGCGAAGAGCGTCACCGACGAGGTCCTCGCGACGCTCGATGAGATCCTCGAGACGGGAGACCTCTATGTCTCCCGCTCCATCGACGAGGGCGAGGCGATCGCCAAGACCGTCCTCGACCGCGGCTACGGCACCGTCCTCACCGGCGGCGGCGACGGAACGTTCACCAACGTGGTCACCCGCGTCGTCAAGCTCGCGCGCCAGCGCGGGGTGAAGCCGCCGCGCTTCGGTCTCCTGCGGCTGGGCACCGGCAACGCGCTGTCGTGGGTCGTCGGCTCCTCCGGCAAGAAGGGTCAGCTGCTCGCGGCCGACGTGCTGCGCCTCCGCGACGAGGCCGGCGCCCGTCCGCTGCGCCTCGTGGAGTGCGAGGGCATCCTCGCGCCGTTCTGCGGCTTCGGCACCGACGCGAACGTCCTCGCCGACTATCACCGCGTGCGCGACGGCTTCAAGAAGCTACCGGTGCCGCACAGGTGGGTCGCGGGCGCCGTCTCCTACGCCGTCGCGGCGAGCGCGCTCACCATCCCCAAGTACCTCGTCAACCAAATCCCGTTCGTGCGCGTGACCAACACCGGCGGCGACGCGTTCAAGATCGGCCCCAACGGTCGCCCGCTCGAGCGCCCGATCCGGGCCGGCGAGCGCATCTTCGAGGGCAAGGCGCGGATGGTCTCCTGCGGCACCATCCCGTACTACGGCTTCGGCTTCCGGGTGTTCCCCTACGCCGACGAGCGCCCCGACCGAATGGCGCTCCGGATCACCACCATCGGCTCGGTGGAGTTCGTCGCCAACCTCAAGCCGATCTGGCGCGGCGAATACAGCAACAGCGCGTCGCTCTTCGATTATCTCGTCGACAAGGTGCAGATCGAGATCGAGCCGCCGACCGCCTTTCAAATCGGGGGCGACGCGATGGGCGAGCGCACCCGCGTCGAGGTCGCGTTGACCGAGCCGATCGAGATCGTCGACCTCTACTCGCCGCCGCGGGCGTAGCGAATCGGCCGACCCCGCCCGGCGAAAAAATTCGCAGCGTGGGCGCTGCCGAGGAATGACTCGCGGCGACGAGGGCGTTATGCCATGACCCCAACATGGCCAAAGCGAAGGTCGCCGTTCTCAAGGTTTCGCCCAAGACCGTCCTCAAGGACACCGTTCGTCTGTGCGAGCTCGCGGGCATCAGCAAGGTGCTCGACAAGTCCGCCACCACGATCCTCAAGGACAACATCTCGTGGCACTTCCCCTTCCCCGGGGCGAACACCACGCCGTGGCAGATGGAGGCGTCGATCCTCGCGCTGCAGAAGAACGGCTTCCGCGACATCTCGGCCGTGCAGAACAAGACCGTCGTCACCAACGCCTTCAAGGGCGAGGACTTGAACAACTACGTCCCGCTCTTCAAGAAATACAAAATCCCCGTCCTCTACAACTTCAAGGACGAGGACATGAAGTGGGTCGAGTATCGGCCGAAGGCGAAGATGCACGTCCTGCCGATGATCTTCCCCGAGGGGATCCACATCCCGGACTACTTCTTCGGCAAGAACATCCTCCACCTGCCGACGGTGAAGTGCCACATCTACACCACGACGACCGGCGCGATGAAGAACGCGTTCGGCGGCCTGTTGAACACGAAGCGTCACTACACGCACTCGTGGATTCACCGCACGCTGGTCGACTTGCTCGCCATCCAGAAGGAGATCCACAGCGGCATCTTCGCCCTGATGGACGGCACCACCGCCGGCAACGGCCCCGGCCCGCGCACCATGTTCCCGGTGATCAAGGACTACATGCTCGCGAGCGACGACCAGGTCGCGATCGACGCGGTCGCCGCCAAGATGATGGGCTTCGACCCGCTCACGCTCGAGTACATCAGCGTGGCGCACGACGACAAACTCGGCGTCGGCGACCCGCGCGACATCGAGATCGTCGGCGACGACCCGGCGACCGTGCAGAAGGAGTCGTGGGGCTTCAGCGTCGGCGACAACGGCGCCTCGATGGTCGGCGACCTCATCTGGTTCGGGCCGCTCAAGAACTTCCAGAAGCTCCTGATGCACACCCCCCTCGTCAACGCCTTCATCTTCGGCAGCGAGGCCTACCACGACTATTACCGCTGGCCGCTCAAGGACAAGAAGACCTTCGAGACCTGGAAGCGCGACACCCACTGGGGCCGCCTGTTCGAGGCCTATGAGCGCGGGGAGAGCGAGAAGGTGCTCGAAGCCGTGTCCGTTGGCGCCGCCGGCTGAGGCATCGTTCCTGCACTCTTCGGGTTCGGAGGCACCCCATGGCCGACGAACGGTTCAGCTTGCGTGATTCCGAGCTCAATCTCCCGCGAGCCGACGACGAAGAGCGCGTGAGCGCCTCTTGGGTCGCGGCGCGGCAGCGGCTCGACCCGAGCCCGCGCGTGGAGATCGCGCGGGTCTTCTTCAAGGACTCGATGCGGGCGGCGCTGAAGATCCACTGAGATCGCGCTCCCGCGTCCAAGATAGTTGCTGGGAAGTGCACGGCGCGACTACACGTTCCGTAGTCGGATGCGTCGCGTGCGCCGGAACGTTTTGCGCGTGGCGGCAGTGATTGCGGCGGCCACGTTGACCTTCGCTCTGGCGTGCAATTTCGCGGTGCTGCGTGGGGGCCGCGAGCGCGACAGTGCGCTGTCGGACGCCGACACAATCATCGTGCTCGGCGCAGGAGTGGGGCCCGACGGCGTCAGCCAGGTGCTGGCCGACCGCCTCGACACCGCGCTCGCGCTCTACCGCGCGGGACGCGCGAAGCGGCTGCTCCTGACCGGCGACGCCTCGTCGAAGTACTACGACGAGGTCGCGGCGATGAAGAAGTACCTCGTTGCGCGCGGCGTGCCGGACGAAGCGATGATCATCGACGGCAACGGCATCGACACCTTCAGCTCGATGGCGCGCGCGCGCGAGGTGTACGGCGTCGAGCGCGCGCTCGTCGTCACGCAGGCGTTCCATCTGCCGCGCGCGGTGTGGCTGGCGCGCGCGATGGGGATCGACGCCGACGGCGAGGTCGCCGACAAGCGGCCGTATCGCGCCGCGATCTGGTTCGCGCTCCGCGAATGCCTGTCGCGAACGAAGGCGTGGGTCGACGTCGGGATTGGAAGGCGGCCGGGTCGTCGATAGTCTGCGCGGCCATGTGGCGCGTCCTTTTCCTGCTGCTCGTCGCTGGCTGCGCGCGTCCCACGGCGGAGGAGATTCAACGCTGCGCGTCGTCGGTGGAGTGCACCACCGAGGGGCGCTGCTCCGCCAACAAGGAAGGCAAGTGCATCGCGACGAGCCGCGCCGACTGCGAGAAGACGAACGGCTGCCGCACGCTCGGCGAGTGCAACCCAGAAAACGGCAAGTGCGCCGCGCGCGACGAGGACTGCGCCACGACCAACGCCTGCAAGGTGCTCGGGCATTGCAGCGCGGTCAACGGTCACTGCGCAGCCGCGAAGGACACCGACTGCGCGAAGACCGACGCCTGCAGGCAGAGCGGGGCCTGCACCGCCGTGAGCGGTCGGTGCGCGGTCGGCAAGGACTCCGACTGCGCGAGCACGTTTGCGTGCAAAGAGCTCGGTCACTGCTCCGCGCGCGACGGCAAGTGCGTCATCGCCAAGGACGCCGACTGCAAGAGCCAACGGCGGTGCGTCGACTGGGGTTGGTGCTCGTTCGACCACGGCGACTGCACGGTGCTCAGCGACAGCGACTGCGCGCTGAACCGTCGCTGCAAGCAAGACGGGCATTGCGCGGCGCTGTTGGTCGCCGGCAACGCGCAGAAGTCGTGCGTCCCCGGAGACAAGGAGCACTGCCGCGCGAGCGCGGAGTGCAAGCTGCGCGGGCACTGCGCCCTCGTCTCCGAGAAGGTCGGTCCCCCGCGCTGCATGCCGGAGACCGACGCCGACTGCAAGCAGAGCGACGGATGCCGCAACGAAGGGCGCTGCACCTTCGATAAGGCGATCGGCAACTGCGTCCGCAAGAAGTAAACGGGCTCTGGTGTGGCGGCCCTGCAAGGTCACCTCGCGCGGGCTATCCTCGGAGGCGGGGGCAGCAGAGGGTGAGCGCCAACACCAGCGTCGACGACTCGGGGCATTTTCGGGGCACCGATCGGTTCGAGATTCAGCGGCGCATCGGCGCGGGTGGGATGGGTGTCGTCTATCAGGCGTTCGATCGCGAGCGCGGCGACGCGGTCGCGCTCAAGACGCTCCGTCAGGTCGACCCCGCGGCGATCTACCACCTCAAGCAAGAGTTTCGCGCGCTCGCCGACGTGCGCCACCCGAACCTCGTGCGGCTGCACGAGCTCGTCTCGGCGAACGGTCAGTGGTTCTTCACGATGGAGCTGGTCGAGGGCGTCGACTTCCTCCAGTGGGTGCGCCGCGACGATGTGCCGACGCCGAGCCAGGAGACGGTCGACGCGCCGCCCGCGTCGCTCGAGGGCCCGCCGCGCATGTCGGGGCTGCGGATGTCGTCGCGGGTCGATGTCGAGCGCGTGCGCCGATCGCTTCGTCAGCTCACCGAGGGCGTGCGCGCGCTCCACGCCGCCGGCAAGCTTCACCGAGATATCAAGCCATCGAACGTGGTGATCACCCTCGAGGGGCGCGTCGTGCTCCTCGACTTCGGCCTCGCGACGGATCTCGCCCGGCAGAGCACGCTGCAGAGCATCGAAAAGCACGTGCTCGGCACGCCCGAGTACATGTCGCCCGAGCAGGGCGGTTCGCGTCCGCTCGGACCGGCGAGCGACTGGTACAGCGTCGGGGTGGTGTTGTTCGAGGCTTTGACGGGCGGCCTCCCGTTCATCGGCTCGCCGCTCGACATCCTCATGGCCAAGGAGCGCGGCGACGGCGCCGCGCCGGGCAGCGTGATGGAGGGCGTCCCCGAGGACCTCGACGCGCTCTGCGCCGCGCTCCTCCGCCGCGATCCGAGCAAGCGTCCGACCGGCGAGGAGATCCTCGCGCGTCTCTCGCGCGAGCCAGGCCCGGCCGCCGTGTCGACGCCACCGCCGGCGCGCTCGCCGCTGATCGGTCGCGACCAGCACCTCGAGCTCCTCGGCCGCGCGTTCCGTCGCAGCCGCCAGGGGCGCGCGGTCGCGGTTCACCTGCACGGCCCGGCGGGCGTCGGCAAGAGCGCGCTCCTTCGCCGGTTCATCGAGGAGGCGATCGTCACCAAGCAAGCGTTGGTGTTGCAGGGCGCGTGCTACGAGCGCGAGTCGGTGCCCTACAAGGGGCTCGACGGCGTCATCGACGCGCTCACGAGACACCTCCGCCGCCTGAGCCGGCTGCAGGTCGAGGCGCTCCTGCCCCGCGACGTCCACGCGATCGCGCGGCTCTTTCCGGTGCTCGGGCGTGTCGAAGCCGTGGCCGCTGCGCCCCGGCTCGGCGTCGACCTGCCGGATCCGACCGAGCTCCGCCGCCGCGCGTTCGGCGCGCTCCGCGAGCTCTTGGCGCGGATCGCCGACCGACGGCCGCTGGTGATCGCGATCGACGACGCCCAGTGGGGCGATCTCGACAGCATCGCCCTGCTCGGGGACCTCCTCAAGCCGCCCTACCCGCCGCCGATGCTGGTCGTGACGGCGTTCCGCGACGAGGACGAGAAGGACAACTCCACGCTGCAAGCGCTCCGCGCCATCCACGTCGCCGACGAGCACGCCGGCCGCGAGCTGCCCCTGGTCCCGGCGCTGATCGATATGCGCGGGAGCACCACCGCCCGCAGGCGACGTCGCGCGGCGACCTGCGAGGTCTACGATCTCGCGCTCGGTCCGCTCGGCGCGGCCGACAGCCGCACGCTCGCCGACAACCTGCTCGAACAAGAGGGAGCCGGCCGCGCAGAGGTGCTCGCGGCCGAGGCCGGCGGCAACCCGCTGCTCATCGTCGAGTACGTCCGGTGGGTGCGCGCGCACCCCGAGCTCGCGGGCGAGCGGGTGACGCTCGAACGCGTGATCGACGCGCGCGTCGCGCCGCTGTCGGCGCTCGCGCGGAGGATCCTCGACGTGCTCGCCGTCGCCGCGCGCCCGATCGAGGTCGCGATCGCTGCGCGCGCTGCGCGCGTCGAGGACGAGCGCGCGCCGGTCACCGAGCTGCGCGACGCGTCGATGGTGCGCACCGTGCGCGTCGGCGAGCGAGAGGCGCTCGAGGTCTGGCACGACCGGATCCGCGAGGCGGTCGTCGCGCGCTTGAAGCCGCCCGAGACGGCGGACCTTCACCTCCGGCTCGCGAACGCGATCGAATCCACCGAGGGCCCCGATCCCGAGGCCCTGACCGAGCATTTCCGCGCCGCGGGCGCCAAGTGGAAGGCCAGCCATTACGCCGCGCTCGCCGCGCGACGCGCCGAGACCGCGCTCGCGTTCGATCGGGCGGCGGGGCTGTGGCAGCTCGCGATCGAGCTCGCACCCCCGGGCGCGCCGGAGATCGCCAATCACCACGTCATGCGCGCCGACGCGCTCTTCAACGCCGGTCGCGGGCAAGCGGCGGCGCGCGAATACCTCGCCGCGGCCGAGGGCGTGGGGGGTGGCGAGTCGCTCGAGCTGCACCGCCGCGCCGCGCAGTGCTTGCTGCAGGCGGGCCACGTGGACGATGGGCTCGCGATGTTCGAGGGCGTCCTCGCCGCGCTCGGCGAGCGCCTGCCGAAGAGCCCTCGCCGCGCGCTCGCGTCGCTGTTCCTCCGTCGCACGCAGCTGCGCCTGCGAGGGCTCGCGTTCGTCGAGCGCAACGACATCACCCCGCTCGAGCGCGCGCGAATCGACCTGTACTGGGCGCTCGCCACCGGCTTCGGGCTGGTCGACGTCATCGTCGGCGCCGACTTCGGCACGCGGCACCTCCTCGCGGCGCTCCGCGGGGCGGACACCTACCGACTCGTTCGCGCGTTCTGCGCGGAGGCGACGTTCACCGCCTCGGGCGGCACTGCGTCGATCGCGCGCACGCGCACGCTGGTCGATCGCACCAAGGCGCTCGCCGAGAAGAGCGGGCACCCTCACGCGATCGGGTTGTCGATGGCCGCCGAGGCGGCGCTCCACTACCACCTCGGCGAGTGGGCGGTGTCCCGCGAGATCTTTCGTCGCGCCGAGCGCGTGTTTCGCGATCAATGCACCGGGGTCGCGTGGGAGCTCGCCAACGTGCGTCACTTCCACCTCGCGTCGCTGTGGTTCCTCGGGGAGCTGCGGCGGCTCGCCGAGCGTGTGCCGGCGCTGCTCGAGGAGGCGGCCACCCGCGGCGATCTCCTCGCTCAGACCAGCATCCGCTGCGGCCACGCGAGCATTCTCTGGCTCGCGCACGACGACCCGGCCGGCGGTCGTCGCGACGTCCTCGACGCGGTGTCGCACTGGTCACGGCGCGGGTTCCTGCTCCAACACTTCTACGAGCTCGTCTCGCTCACCCAGTTCGACCTCTACGAGGGCGACAGCGCGGGCGCGTGGAAGCGACTCCAGGAGCGGTGGCCCGAGATGGAGCGCTCGCTGCTCCTGCGTATCCAGCGCGTTCGGATCGAGGCCTACGCGCTCCGCGCCCGCGCCGCGCTCGCGGCGATGCGCGACCGGGACTCGCTCCCGATGCTGCGCGACGCCGCCCACTACGCGCACAAGATCGAGAAGGAGAACGTGGCGTGGGGCCTCGGCTACGCGTACGCGGTGCGCGCAGCGCTCGCGCACAACGGCGGCGACGACAAGGCCGCGATCGAGCACCTCTCCCGCGCGGTGAAGGCGTTCGACAGCAGCAAGATGAGGCTGCTCGGCCAGGCCGCGCGGCGCCGCCTCGGCCACCTGATCGGCGGTGATCACGGGCGCGCGCTGATCAACGCCGCCGACGTCTTCATGGCCTCCCAGGAGGTGCAGTCGAGCGCGCGCTTCGTCGACATGCTGTTGCCCGGCTTCGTCTGAGCCCGGCCGCGGTTGGCGCGGGAGCTGCTTCAGCGATTCGAATGACGTTGCCGGCCGCGCCCACGCTCCTCAGCCTCGCCCGCGTTCCGCTGGGCCTGGCCTTCATCGCCGCGGGGCAGAGGCCCGTGATGGCGATGAGCCTCGTGGCGGCGTCCGGCTTGACCGACGTCCTCGACGGCTGGAGCGCACGGCGGCTCGGTTTGGTCAGCGCGACCGGCGCGGTGCTCGATCCGCTCACGGACAAGTGGTTCGTCGCGTGCGTGGTCGGGACGCTCGTCGCCCGGGGCAAGCTCCCGCCGCTCGGCGTTCTGGCGTTGATGACCCGGGAGCTCGCGGAGATTCCCCTCGTGGCCCGCGAGCTCCGCACCCGTGACGCGTCGTTCGAGCAGCCGAGGGCCAACCGCGCGGGCAAGGTGGCGACGGCGCTGCAGTTCGCGTCGCTCGCCGCCGCGATCGTCGGCGCGCGCAGGCTCCGCGACGCGCTCCTCGGCGCCACCGCCATCGCCGGCGTCGTCGCTGGCGTCAGCTACTGGAAGCGCGCCCTCGCGTGACCTACTCGGCGGTGTCCGACTCGCCGAACTGGAGCTGGTAGAGGCGCGCGTAGAGGCCCCCGCGCGCGAGGAGCTCCTCGTGGGTGCCAACCTCGGCGACCTTGCCCCGGTGCATGACCACCACGCGGTCGGCGGTGCGGATGGTGGAGAGGCGGTGCGCGATCACCAGTGACGTGCGGCCCTCGATCACCGCGCTCAACGCCTGCTGCAAGCGTGCCTCGGTGTCGCTGTCGACGCTCGCCGTCGCCTCGTCGAGGATGAGGATCGGCGGGTCGCGGTAGAGCGCGCGAGCGAACGCGACGAGCTGCCGCTCGCCGGTGGAGAGGCCGCCGCCGCGCTCGCCGACCACCGCATCGAGCCCGCCGGGGCGCGCGAGGAACAGGTCGAGCGCGCCGATGCGTCGGAGCGCGTTCTCGATCTTGGCGCGGTCGGGCACGTCGTCGCCCATCGCGACGTTGGAGGCGATGGTGCCGGCGAACAGGTAGACGTCTTGCGGGACGACGGCGAACCGGCGGCGCAGCTCGGAGACGGGCCACGCGCGCACGTCGCGGCCGTCGACGCGAATGACGCCGCTGTCGCGCTCGTAGAGCCGGAGCACGAGTGACGCGATCGTCGATTTGCCGGCGCCAGTGGCGCCGACGATCGCGATTCGCTCGCCCTTCCTCGCCACGAGGTCGACGCCGCGCAGCGTGGGCGAGTCCTTCTTGTAGGAGAAGTGGACGTCGGACATCTCGATCGCCAGCGCGGGATCGCCGTCGGCGGCGACCGGGAGGTGCGCCGGCGCGTCCTCGATGTCCTTGGTGTCGAGCAGGCCGAAGACCCGCTCTGCGCCGGCCATCGCGGACTGGAGCAGGGTGTAGCGCGCGGTGAGATCGCGGATCGGAACGAAGAACTGCTCGAGATACTGGAGGAACGCGACGAACGTGCCGAACGAGACGACGGCGATGCCGAGCTTCGCTCCGCGGAAGCCGATGAACCACAGCAGCATCGCGGCGCAGACGATGGACACGCCCTCGACGAGCGCGTCGAGCACCGCGTCGTAGAGGATGGCCCGGTGGTTGGACTGGCGGTAGCTGTCGTTCTCGCCGTCGAACTCGGCGCTGCACGCGTTCTCGCGGCCGTAGGCCTGCACCACGGCCACGCCCTGGACCTGCTCGCCCATGTAGCTGTTCAAGCGGGCGGTCTTGGTGCGGATCTCGCGGAAGGCATTGCGCGCGCGGTGGCGGATCGCGTTGGCCGCGAACGCGAGCGGCGGCAGCGTGCCGAGCGCGATACAGGCGAGCCTCCAGTCGAGCGAGAACATCATCACGACGATGAGGATCAGCGTGGCGAAGTCGCCGATGGCGTTGAGCGCGCCCGACGCGAACAGCTCTCCGAGCGCGTCGACGTCGTTGGTGACGCGGGTGACGAGCCGGCCGACCGGCTGGTTGTCGTAGTAGCTCAGCTTGGCCCGCTGGAGGAACTGGAACACCTCCATGCGGAGGTCGGCCATCGCGCGCGCGCCGGCGAGCTGCATGGCGTAGATCTGCGCGAACCGCAGCAGGCCCTCGACCACCACCACGCCGAGGTACATCAGCGCGGCCTTGTCGATCACCGAGATGTCGTTGCGCGCGAGGCCCTCGTCGAGCGCCCACTTCATGATCCGCGGGCGCGCGGTGACGATGAACGCGACGAACGGCAGGAGCGCGAGCGAGACGATGAGCGGCTTGGCGTGGGGCCGCACGTACGGCGCGATGCGCTTGAGCAGGTCCCAGTCGAGCGCCTCGCCGAGCGCGTCGTCGTCGTGGATCGACTTCTTTCCTACCGGCGCGGCGATGACCGCGCGCTGCTCGGTGCTCTTGTCGACCGCGCTCACGGACGACTCTCCAACGGCCGGACGGAGATCGGAGCGCTCGGAGCGAGCTCGTCGGCGTCGTGCTTGGCGAGGTCGGCGAGCTCGGACGCGACGGCCTGTTCCCTGGCGAAGCGCGCGTACAGGCCGCTTCCGGCCGAGAGCTCCTCGTGCGTGCCGCGCTCGACCACCCGACCCTCGTCGAGGACCACGATCGAGTCGCAGCGCGAGGCCGCGGCGACCCGATGGGTGATGAGGAGCACGGTGCGGGCGCGGGTCTGTCGCTCGATCGCCTCGAGGATCGCCGCCTCGGTCTTGGCGTCCACCGCGCTCAACGGGTCGTCGAGGACCAGCACCGGCGGTTCGCGGAGGAGCGCGCGCGCGAGCGCGATCCGTTGCCGCTGACCGCCGGACAGCTGCACGCCGCGCTCGCCGACGATGGTGTCGAGGCCGCCGTCGAACCGGCGCACCTCGTCGAGGACGAACGCCTCCGCGAGCGCGTGCTCCTCCTTCTTGATCGCGTCGGGCGTGTCCGGGTTGTCGAGCGGGAAGCCGACGTTGCGACCGACCGTGGTGGAGAACAGGAACGCGTCCTGCTGCGCGTAGCCGATCGATTTGCGCACGACCTCGAGCGGGAGGTCGCACACGTCGCGGTCGTCGAGGAACACCCTGCCCGGCGCCACCGGCAGCAGCCGCGGCAGGAGCGACGCGAGCGTGCTCTTGCCCGAGCCGGTGCGGCCGACGATCGCCAGGGACCCGCCGGCCGGCACCGCGAGCGATACGTCATCGAGGATCACGCGGTCGCCGTGCTTGAAGGAGAGGTTGCGCACCTCGAGCTTGCCCTCGACGCGCGCCGGCGCGGGGGCCGCGCCGCTCACGACCTCGGGCTCGGCGACGAACACCTCTTCGAGGCGGCTGAACGACGCGCGCCCGCGCTGAACGATCGCGAGCATGAAGCCGAGCGCCATCGTCGGCCACGCGAGGCGCCCGAGCGCCGAGAGGAAGGCCACGAAGGTGCCGGGCGAGATCTCGCCGCGCACGACCAGGCGGCCGCCGTACCAGAACACGACGAAGGTGCCGAGGGTGGCGAGCATGCCCATCATCGGCGCCATCGACCCGCGGATGCGCGCGATCGCGAGGCTCTTCTCGAGGTAGTCGCGGTTGACGACGTCGAACTTGCGCGACTCCTGCTCCTCGAACGCGAAGGAGCGAACGACCCGCACGCCGGCGAGGTTGGTCTGCACGCGATCGCTCATCGTGCCGAGCGCGTCCTGCGCTTCGCGGGTGCGGAGGAAGATGCTGCGCGAGAACGCGCGGGTGAACAGGATCAGCGGCGGGTAGATCACCAGCGACCAGAACGTGAGGCGAGGCGAGAGCGTGAGCATGACGAACAGCGAGGAGACGTACGCGAACGTGGTGTTGACCACGTTGAGCGCGCCGAACCCGAACAACAGCCGCACCTGCGCGAGGTCGTTGGTGGTCCGGCTCATCACCTCGCCGACCGACATGCGGCGGAAGAACGACGGGCCGAGGGTGTGCAGCTTCGCGAGCAGCGCACCGCGGAGCTCGTATTCGACGTCGCGACCGCCGTTGAACAGAACGACGCGCGAGCGGACCCGCACGACGACGGCGACGGCCGTCAGCGCCACCAGGAGCAGACCGACGCGCGAGGTGTCGCCAAACCGCCCGTCGTGCAGATCGTCGACGCCGCGCTTGAGGAAGAGATCGATCGCCGCGCGCATCACGTTGAACGTGAGCAGGTAGATCGCGCCCCACACCCACGTGCCGAGGTGCCGGCGCAATTGGCCGCGCAGCGTGGTCGGGACTGCCTGGGGGTCGAGCACGGGAGGAGGGATGACGTCTTGGGGGTTCGGGTCTCAACGTTTCCGGTGAGAGCTGCCGAGCGCGGGACGCTTTCCGCGCGGGGCTCGTTTTCCGGTTGCGGGCGCCGGGGCGGCGGCGCGGGCGACGCGGCCCTCGGAGACCAGCTCGGTCAAGTCCAAGCGGGTGGCCAGGAGGCCGAGCCGCACCCGCGCGCTCCCCTTGCCGTCCAGCTCCTCGACGACCGCCTCCTTGCCCTCGAAGGGGCCGCTCGCGATGCGGACGCGCGACCCGACGACGACGGTCGGGCGCTTGGCGGACGCGCGGCGGAGCGTGGGGAGCGACGTGCGGAAGAGTTTGGCGCCGAGCGGGAGGCGGGCGCGCGGCGGGCGCGCGTCCTCGCGGAGGAGCAGCGCGAACGGCACCGCGAGCGCGGCGAGCGCGCCCTCGAGCTGCTCGGAGAGGGTGAGGTCGTCCGGTGGGAGCGACAGCGCCACGTCGCGCTCGAGGTGCCAGCCGATGCGGAGCCGCTTGGACTCCTCGACGGCGCGGCGCAGGAGCTCTTGGAGCGCGACGACGTCGATGTTGGCGAGCGGGACCGCGTCGTCGCCGTGCACCGCGATCGCGAACGGCTCGGGCAGGTGCGCGAGCGACCAGAAGATGCGCTCGGCGGAGCTCGCACGCACGAGCTGTTGGCGAAAAATCTCGATCTCCCGGGCCGCGACGGGCAGCTCGAGCGCCGCCTCGATCGCGCGCTGATCGATCTCGAGAACGAGCCCCGCCCGAGGCCCGAGGCCCGGCCGGCGCAGCACGATCGCGTGGGTCTCGGCGGCGGGGAGCGGCGCGACCTCGACGTCGACGCCGGCATGCGAGAGGCGCGCACACAGCGGCGACGCCCAGGTGAGGGCACGCTGGACGAACTGCGTCCTGCCCGGGGCTTCGAAGTCCCCCGACGTGACGACGAGCGAACGGGTCACGGTCGGGCGCACAGTTGTCGTGCGCGCCGCAGAACGCAAGCCTATGCTCAGCGCCCGCTGCAATGACCCTCCACGCCGGGGAGATCGCCGGGCTCCTCCTCGGTGCAGTGCTCGTGCTCGTGGCCGCCTTCGGCGTCGCGGGTCTGCTGCGATCGCGGACGCGCATGGAGATGGACCGTGAGGCGTTGGGCGACGCGCTCGCCGCCTCCGAGGCGGTATCGGCCGCCCTGAGCGAGGAGGCGCTGTTCCTCTCGGCGGTCCTCTCGTCGGTCGACTCGGTGGTCGTGCTCATCGACCGCAGCCACCGCGTCCGGTTCGTCAACGAGCGCTTCCACGACGTGTTCGGCGTGCGCGAAACCGACGTGCTCGGTCGGCCGCGCGAACACCTGGTCGAGAGCCTGGCCGGCATGTTCCGCGATCCCAGCGCCTTCCGCTCCATCGCTCACAACGACGACGACGAGCGCGGGAGCGGCCCGCGCACGACTCGCCACTCCGGGATCGCCGCGCCCGATGAGCTCGAGCTGCTCCTCGAGCGACCGCACCCGCGCAGCCTCTTGTTCAGCGTGACGCCGGTGCTGCAGGGCGATCGTCGGATCGGCACCCTCGCCATGTTCCGCGACGTGACCGCCCAACGCGCGGCCGAGGACGCGCGCGAGCGCCTGCTCGCCGAGCTCGCGGCCCGCGCGACCACCGACGCGCTGACCGGCGTGAGGAACCGACGCGCCGGAGCCGAGGCGCTCACCGCCGAGATGGAGCGCGCCCGCCGCTACGGCCGCCCGCTCTCGATCGCGCTCTTCGATCTCGACTTCTTCAAGAAGGTGAACGACGACTTCGGCCACGAGACGGGCGACCACGTCCTGCGGGCGTTCGCCAAGGTACTCGAGACCACGGCGCGCTCCACCGACGTCGTCGCGCGCTGGGGCGGCGAGGAGTTCCTCGTCGTCGTGCAGGAGGCGGATCTCGACGCCGCCCGCGCCTTCGCCGAACGCGTGCGCGCGGGGCTCGCCGAGGCCAACCCGCTCGCCGAGATCCTCGAGGACCGGCCGGCGGCGGTGAGGCCGATCACCTGCTCCGCAGGCATCGCGGCGCTAATGCCCGAGGACGACGCCGACGCGTTCGTCCGCCGCGCCGACCACGGCCTCTACCAAGCCAAGAACGAGGGCCGCGACCGCACTCGCCCCTAACGCAGCCCCAACGCCGGTCAGCGGCGGAGGCCGGTGGCGTCGGCGAGGAGGGCGTCGCGGACGGCTTGGGCGCGCTCGCGGGCGACCGGGACCCGCAGGCCGTCGTCGTCGCCGACGACGAGCTCGTCGCCGCTGTCGCGCTGCAGCTCGCGGACGTGCTCGGGGTTGACCAGCCAGTTGCGGTGCGCCCGGAGCAGCCCGCTCCCGAACGCCGCTTCGATCGCGGACAGCGACAGATCGAGATCGAACCTGCCGCGCTTGGTGTGGACGAACGTGAGGCGGTCGGCGGCCTCGAACGCCCACACCTCGTCGGGGCGGAGGAACACCAAACCCTTCTTCTTGCGCGCGACGATCTTGCTCGGCGCGCCGAGGGGGCGGTTCGGACGCCGCGCGAGGAGGCGCCGCAGGCACTGCTCGACGCGGTCGTCGGTGAACGGCTTGAGCAGATAGTCGACCACGCCGAGACTGAACGCTTCGATCGCGTGCTCCTTGAACGCGGTGGCGAGCACGAACAGCGGCGCGTTGGGGCGCTTGGCGAAGCTGCGCACGAGCTCGAGGCCGGCGTCGTCGCGCTCGCTCCCGACCAGGTGCACGTCGGCGAACACCACGTCGATCGCCGGACCGTCGGGGGCGAGCACGCCGAGCGCCGACTCGGCATCGGCCACCGCGCCGACGACCTCGGCGAGCTTTGATGCGTGCAGCAGCTCGACGAGGTAGTTGCGCGCAGGCCACTCGTCCTCGACCACGAGGACTCGGAGGGGAGCTTCGTCGGGCATGGGAGCTTACGCAGGGGCGCGATGGGTCGTCGCCGCGGGCGCGACCGGCTCGCTCTTGGGCGGCACCTCGAAGGCGACGATCGCGCGGGTGCCCTCGGTGGACGACTCGATGCGGAACGCGGCGTGCTCGAACTTGAGCTCGAGCCGGCGCTTGGTGACGGAGAGGCCGATCGCGCCCTGACGAATGGGCCCCTCGGTGAAGCCGGGGCCGTCGTCCTCGACGGCGCACTCGATCACGGGCGCGTCGATCGACGGCCGCGACGCGCGCACCGTGACCACGCCGCCGCCGCGCCGCCGAAGGGCGCCGTGCTTGACCGCGTTCTCGACGAGCGGCTGCAGGAGCAAACGCGGCACGCGGATCGAGCGGAGCTCCGGGGCGATCTCCCACTTGAACGCGAGCGAGCCCTTGTGGCGCGCCTCGAGGATCTCTGCGTAGCGACGCAGCCACGCCTCTTCTTGCTCGAGCGTGTGCATCTCGTCGCCGTCGCGGAGCGCGTCGCGCAGGAGATCTCCGAGCGCGGCGAGCAGACGCCGCGCCTCACGCGGGTCCTCGGTGACGAGCCCGGCGATCGCGTTGAGGGTGTTGAGGAGGAAGTGCGGCTCGAGGTGACCGCGGAGCCGCGCGAGCTCGGCGGCCGTGCGGAGCTTCTCGGCCTCGAGCGCGCGCAGGCGCGCGTCCTGCGCGGCGAACGGGTAGACGAACGCGAGGGCGAACGCGCCGAGGTGGGTGAGGCCGAGCATCACGCCGCCGCTGAGCGCGGCGACGTAGGAGTGGTCGCCGGTGGGGAACACGATGGCGAGCGCCGGAAAGACGCGCGAGAGGCCCCAGGTGAGCGAGACGAGGACGACCGCGGTGGCGACGCTGGTGGCCGCGCTGATCAGGAGCGACGGCAGCGGCGCGAGGCGGCGGAGCAGGGTGTAGTCGTAGGCGCGCGCCACGAGGGCGAAGAGGATCGGCAGCTCGATCGTGATGAAGGCGCAGCGCAGGATGACCGCGCGGATCGGCTGACCGTTGCCGAGCTGCGCGAGCATCATCGCGGCGACGATGACGATCAGTACGCCGAGCGCGAGCCGGTGGCGGCGGCGCATCTCCTCGCGGTCGAGCCCCGGCACCTTCCCGAACCCATAGAGCTCGAGACGTGCCTTCACGTGCTCCACGCACTCGTCTTCTTCTCTCTCGCGCGAGTTCACGTCCACCCCCACAGCTTACGCGGTTGCGACCGACACTGCCTCCTCGACCAGGCGCTCCGCCAGGCGCCGCCGCACGCGGAAGAGCCTGGATTTCACCGCCTGGCGCGTGAGCTGGGACTGCTGAGCGAGGGTCTCGAGGGGGAGATCCTCGCCCATGTAACGGATGAAGAGGGCCGCGTCCTTGTCCGGCACCCGCTCGAGCTCGTCGGCGACGACCCCCGCGAGCTCGTTGGCCGCGATGGCCTCCTCGGGATCGAACGTGCGATCGGCGGCGGGGTGGTGCCCGACCAGATCGTGGATCGAGACGTGCGCCGCGCCGCCCCCGCGCCGCTCACGACGCGCGGCCCGTCGCTGCATGCGACAGGCGTTGAGCACGACCCGGAACAGCCAGCTGGTGGGGCTCGAACGGCCCTCGAACCGATCGGCGTTCTTCGCGGCGAGGATCAGGGCCTCCTGCACGCAGTCCTCGGCGTCCGCCTCGTTGCCGAGGACCCGGACGGCCGAGGCGACCAGACGGGCGCGGGTCCGTGGATTCCCGATCTCGGCGTGGATCAGACGGGCGGCCGCGTCGGGACGAATCGGAAGCGAGACGAGCATGCCGGGCACCATGGGGCCGGCAGCGCCGTCGTGTAGGGCGGATCCGACGAGCCGTCGTCCCCCGGGGACGAGCCGTCAGTTGACCGTTTCGCTCGGGGCGGCGCCGGCCTGATCTGTGAGATCGATCAACCGTTGCGCGGCGGAGACGGCGTTGGCGACGTGCCGGAGCTGGTCGGGCGCGAGGCGGAAGGTGAGGCCCTGGGCGTTGAGGTGGACGTGGATCGTCCCGCACGTGCAGCGCGTGACCCGCGCAGCGTCGTTCGTGGAGAGCTCGACGTGGGGGCCGCAACGCTTACTCATGGCGGCTAGGATGCTAGCACGCACATGAAGGACACGCTTCGCCTGGGCGTTGACCTAGGCGGGACGAAGACCGAGGCGGTGGTGCTGCGGGTGACCGGCGACGAGCCCGAGATCCTCGCGAAGCATCGCGTCCCGACCGAGCGCGATCGCGGCTACGACCACGTCGTGCAGACGGTCGCCTCGGCGATCGACGCGGTGACGGCCGCGGCCGGCCTCGCCGAGCCGCCCCCGATCGGCGTCGGCATGCCCGGGGCGATCACCCGCGCGGGCCTGATCAAGAACTCCAACACCACGTGCTTGAACGGTCGCCCGTTCCGCGCCGACCTCACGGCGCGCGTGGGCCGCCCGATCGCGTTCGACAACGACGCCAACTGCTTCGCCCTCGCCGAGGCGGTCTTCGGCGCGGGACGCGGCGCGGAGGTGGTGTTCGGGGTGATCATGGGCACCGGCGTCGGCGGCGGCGTGGTCGTTCGCGGGCGCGCGTGGTCCGGGCTGCAGGGAATCGCAGGCGAATGGGGCCACATCCCCCTCGAGCCGCGCGACGGCGAGCCGTGCTACTGCGGCCGACGGGGGTGCGTCGAGACGATGCTCAGCGGCCCCTCGATCGAACGCGCGCACGAGCGACGAACGGGCGAGCGTCGCGCGTTGCGCGAGCTCGCACCCGACGATCCGACGCTCGAGGCCGCCGTCGAGATCTTCGGCCGCGCGCTCGCGATCGTGATCGACGTGCTCGACCCATCGATCGTGGTCCTCGGCGGCGGTGTCTCGAATGTCGCGGCGTTCACCGAGCGCGGCCCCGCGGCGGTCGCCAGGTGGGTGTTCAACGACGAGCTGCAGACGCCGATCGTGAAGCACGCGATCGGCGACAGCGCTGGGGTACTCGGGGCCGCGATGCTCACGCGCGTGTGACAACCACGCTGCGCGAGTTGCGCGAGTCACCGCGCGACGGCCTACATCTTCCCACTTCATTCGCGCACGCTGGCCACCCTTTTCCAGTGGTGGACGCACGCCACGGCCCCCGGCACGCGCGTCGCTCTTCGCACGGGCATGCGCTCGATCCTCCTGCTCGTCTCTGCGCTCGCCGGCTGCACGCTCGCGACAGGTGACATCTCGTCGGCGGGCGACGAAGAAGCGGCAGACGCGCCCGGTGCCGCGCCGGGCATCGACGCCGGCCCCAAGGGAGACAGCGCCGCCGAGCCCCCGAGCGACGACGCGACGCCCACGCCGCCGCCGAACGAGCCGCCGACCGAGAAGCCGTTGGTCGAGGGCCTCGCGATCGAGGAGATCGCGATCTACCAGGGCGTGAAGATTTCGCTGGTGAAGGGCGCGACCCGGGTCGAGAAGACCAACGCCGACGTCATCGTGGGCCGCGAGGGCATGCTGCGGGTGTTCGTGCGACCCGAGGCGGCCTGGTCGCCGCACCCGATCGTCGGAGAGCTCACGCTCCGATCGTCGAAGGGCGAGAAGAAGCTCACGGCCGACGCGAGCCCGAGCGCGGCGTCGACCGACGGCGTCCTCACCTCGACGATCAACTTCGACATCCCGCCGGACACGATCGAAGCCGACTCGCGGTTCTCCGTCGCGCTCCGCGATCCGTCGAGGAGCGGGCCGTCCACCGCGACCGGCGCGCTCTATCCCGCGACCGGCGACGAGGCGTTCAACGCACGCGACACCGGACCCGCCCTGAAGATCGTGATCGTCCCGGTGAAGTACGGCGCCGACGGCAGCGGGCGACTCCCCGACGTGAGCGCGGCGCAGCTCGAGCTCTATCGCAAGGCGGCGTATCGGACGTACCCGACGCGCAAGGTCGAGATCACCGCGCGCGCACCGTACGACTGGAGCTCGCCGATCGCGGCGAGCGGCTCCGGCTTCGACTCGCTCCTCAACGCGATGGTGCGCCTGCGCATCGCCGACAAGGCGCCGAAGGACGTCTACTATTACGGCGCGTTCTCGGCGAAGACGTCGTTCGGCACCTACTGCGGCGGCGGCTGCGTCACCGGGCTGTGCGGTCTCTCCGACAGTCCGATGGACTCGTCGGTCCGAGCCTGCGTGGGCATCGGCTTCACCGGCGCGGAGACCGCGGAGACGATGATCCACGAGGTGGGTCACGCGAGCGGCCGGTACCACGCGCCGTGCGGGGGTCCGGCGGGCACCGATCCGCGCTACCCCTACTCCGGCGGGAAGATCGGCTCGTGGGGCTTCGACATCGTCGGCAAGAAGCTCATCGATCCGAGCAAGACGGTGGACTTCATGAGCTACTGCAATCCGACGTTCGTCTCGGACTTCAACTACAGGGCGCTCACCGAGCGAATGGCGACGGTCGCGGGGAGCGCCAGCGTCGTCGAGGGCCCGGCCGAGACGCTGCGCATCGTCCGCGTCGAAGCCGACGGCTCGCTGCGGTGGACCGACGACACCTTCGTCGCGCCGCTGCCGCTCGGCGCCGAGCACCTCGTCCGCTTCGAGGACGCCTCCGAGACGCCCGCGCAGTACGTCCGCTACGACCACCTGCCCGGCGGGTTCCTCATCATGCGGGACGCCCCGAGCGCCGCTCACCGACTGAAGATGAACCTGGTGCGGTGATCCGCGCCCTCGCCGCTGCGCGGGAAGACCCAGCTCTCTGCGCGGGCGCGGACGCACTGCGCGACGCTCGCGTCGCCGCGCACGTCCACGAGCGCGGCGTCGACGACGTGGCCGTCGGGATCGATGCGGAGCTGCAGCTGGAACGTGACCTGCGCGGAGCGCTCGCCGTAGCACTGCACCCGGAGGCCCGCGCGCTGCTCGTTCACGAAGCGGTCAATCGCCTTGGCGCTGAGCGCGTCCGGCGAGCCCGCCGAGGGCGTCGTCTCCACCCGGGCCGGGCCGCCGCCCCTGCCGCCGGTGATCTCGGCGCCGATCTGCTTGGTGCGCGCGTCGGCGTAGGCGGCCATCACCTCGTTGTACCGATCGTCGAGCCGCGCGGGAGACGAAGCCGGGAGATCGGCGATCAGCTGCCACGCGCCGATCGGATCTCCTCCGCGCTTCTTCGCCACGGCGGCGTCGAGCCGGCGCTCCTCCTCGGGCAGGAGCTCGTTCATACGGGCCGTCGACGACGCGGGCGGACCGACCCGCGAGGGCCCACAGGCCGCGAGCCCGAGGAGCGCCGTCGCGGTCGCGGTCGCGCAAAGCTGCGGGAAGCTCATCTCGATTACCTCCGACCCGAGGAATCGCAAGACGAGTGCCGCTCCGGCCGGTACGGATGAGCGTGAAGGACGCGCGCAGCGCGGCTACCCTGCGCCCGCAATGCCTGCCTTCGAGTACCAAGAGCTGCTCCCCCTCGGCCACGACGACACCGAATACCGGCTGATCGCCAAGGACGGAACCTCGACGTTCGAGGGAGGTGGCCACACCTTCCTGTCGATCGAGCCCGCGGCGCTCACGCAGCTCACCTTCGAGGCGATGCGCGACATCGCTCACCTGCTGCGCCCCTCGCACCTCGCGCAGCTCGCCAAGATCCTCGAAGACCGCGAGGCCTCGCCGAACGACAAGTTCGTCGCGCTCGACCTCCTCAAGAACGCCAACATCGCCGCCGGCGGCGTCTTGCCGATGTGCCAGGACACCGGCACCGCGATCGTGATGGGCAAGAAGGGCCAATACGTCGTCACCCGCGGGAACGACGAGGCGGCGATCGCGCAGGGCGTGCAGCAGGCCTACGACACGCTCAACCTCCGCTACTCGCAGATGGCGCCCATCGACATGTACAAGGAGGTCAACACCGGCACCAACCTCCCCGCGCAGATCGAGATCTTCGCGACCGACGGCGACGCCTACAAGTTCCTCTTCATGGCCAAGGGCGGCGGCTCGGCGAACAAGAGCTACCTGTTTCAGGAGACCAAGGCGCTGTTGAACCCGGAGAGCCTCCTCGCGTTCGTCGAGCAGAAGCTCCGCGGGCTCGGCACCGCCGCCTGCCCGCCGTACCACCTCGCGGTGGTCGTCGGCGGCACCAGCGCCGAGCACACGCTCAAGACCGCGAAGCTCGCCTCGGCGCGCTACCTCGACACGCTCCCGCGCGAGGGCAACAAGCTCGGTCGCGGCTTCCGCGACGTCGAGCTCGAGCAGAAGATCCTCGAGGTGTCGCAGCGCACCGGCATCGGCGCGCAGTTCGGCGGCAAGTACTTCTGCCACGACGTGCGGGTGATCCGGCTGCCGCGTCACGGCGCGTCGTGCCCGGTCGCGATCGCCGTGTCCTGCTCGGCCGACCGCCAGGCGCTCGGCAAGATCACGCGCGACGGCGTCTACCTCGAAGCCCTCGAGCGCGATCCCGCCAAGTATCTCCCGGACACCACGCATCAGGACCTCTCGGGCGACGTGGTGAAGATCGACCTCACGCGGCCGATGTCCGAGGTCCGCGAGACGCTCTCGCGCTTCCCGATCAAGACGCGGCTGTCGCTGAGCGGTCCGATGATCGTCGCGCGCGACATCGCCCACGCCAAGCTCAAGGAGCGCCTCGATCGCGGCGAGGGCATGCCGCAATACATGAAGGACTACGCGGTGTACTACGCCGGCCCGGCCAAGACGCCGACGGGCATGGCATCCGGCTCGTTCGGCCCCACCACCGCCGGCCGCATGGACGCCTATGTCGACCTCTTCCAGCAGAACGGCGGCTCGATGGTGATGCTCGCCAAGGGCAACCGCAGCAAGCAGGTGACCGAGGCGTGCAAGAAGCACGGCGGCTTCTACCTCGGCTCGATCGGCGGCCCCGCCGCGCGCCTCGCCCGCGACTGCATCAAGAAGGTCGAGGTCCTCGAGTACCCGGAGCTCGGCATGGAGGCGGTGTGGAAGATCGACGTCGTCGACTTCCCTGCCTTCATCGTGGTGGACGACAAGGGAAACGACTTCTTCGCGGACATCGAGGGCAAGCCCAAGGGCTCGCTCAAGGTCGTGTGATCACATCCCGCGGATCGCCTTGATCCGCGCCACCACCGCGTCCGCCGCGGTGGTCACCTCGGCGGCCGGCGTCGCCATGAACAAGTCGGTCATCGGCTGGCCGAGGTCGGTCAGCATGCGGCGGTACTGCGCGCGCGCCTGGTCGCCCATCGTTCCGGCGGGCGCGGTGGACATGAACAACAAGAAGATCTTGTTGTCGGTCATCGCCTTGAGCACGCCCGTCCAGTCCTGCGGCGCGGGCGCGATGCCCATGTACGGATCGTAGAGGCCGGGGCCGACCGCGTTGGGGCCGTTGTGGAAGATGTCGTCGGTGAAGAGGACGACGACGCGCTTCGCGCCGGTGCGCCAGCAGCCGCCGGGAGCGCGACCCGCGGAGCACGTGAGCGCGAGGCTCGTCGGGTGGATCGGTCGACCGGCGAGCGTGCCGAGCGCCTCGATCATGCCGTCCGACGCGTCGCCCCCGAACAGCTTCGGGTAGCTCGCGATCAGCATGTTGAGCTTCATGCCGTCGGTCGCGGGCTCGCCGCCGCCCTGGAACGGACGGTCGCCGACGCTGCCGTACGGCGTGGTCGGGAACTCGGATGTGTAGGAGACGCCGACCTGCACGTCCGGCACCGCGAGGAGCGGTGCGACGAGCTTCGTCTGCAGCGTGGGGATCGCGGGATCGACGTACATATGCGACGAGCCGGTCACGCCGAGGAGGATGGTGACGTCGACCGGCAGGATCGTCTTGCACTCGCCCATGACGCAGCTCTCGCCCGTCATGCACGCCTTCCCGCACATCCCGCAGTGGGTGGTGGAGTTGAGATCGCCCTCGCAACCGGTGTCCGGCATGCCGTCGCAGTCGTCGAAGCCGGTGGCGCACTTGAGCTTGCACGAGCCCATCGCGCACTGCGGCTCGGCGTTGGGGGTGCCAGCGCCGGGGCACGGTTTGTCGCAGCCGCCGCAGTGCTTGATGCTGGTGTTGGTGTCGACGCACTCCTCGCCGCACTTGGGCGAGCCGTCGTCGATCTTGCCGTCGCAGTTCTCGTCGATGCCGTTGCAGGCCAGGTCGACGAGGCCGAGCTCGTCGCAGTCGCACATCGGCCCGCGACCGGCGATGACTCGGCACGTCCAGTTGGTGGAGTTGGGGCAGGTTCCGGGGAGGCTGCACTCCCTCGAGCAGCGCCCGATCGGGAGGCAGAACTTCGACGCGCACTCGTCGTCCTTGAAGCACGGAGCGCCCACCTCACCGGCCTTGGGCGGCGTGGTGTCCGGTGGCGACGAATCCACGCCCACCTCGGGGCCCTCTTGCACGAACACGCGGACGGGCGAGGCGCAGCCCAACAAGAACGAGCACGCGATCGCGGCACGAAGGAACGATTGGCTCACGGGACACCCCAAGTCTCGTACTCCGGTCCCGCCTCACGGCAGATCCCGGGAATGGAAAGTCTCTGAAAGGTACCGCATCTCGTCGGTCGGTCTACAATTCGCGGGTGGAAAAGCTGCACCTCTCCGACGACGAATGGCGTACGCGCCTGTCTCCCGACGAATACCGTGTGCTGCGCGAGCACGGGACCGAGCGCGCGTGGACGGGCTGCTTCGTCGGCAGCAAGGAGCCCGGCACCTACGTGTGCGCCGGCTGTCATCAGCCGCTCTTTCGCTCCGGCGAGAAGTTCGAGTCCGGCACCGGCTGGCCCTCGTTCACGAGGACGATCGAGGACGACGCGATCACGGAGATCGAGGACAGCTCGCTCGGCATGACGCGCACCGAGGTGCGGTGCGCGCGCTGCGACGGCCACCTCGGTCACGTGTTTCCCGATGGTCCGCCGCCGACCCACCGACGTTACTGCATCAACTCGATCGCGATGAAGCACGTCCCGGACGGGCAGCCCATCGAGCTCGTACGCTGATGCGAGGCCTGCTCCTCTGCGCCGTGCTCGCAGGATGCGCGAGCGCGCCGGAGGAACAGTCCGAACGCCCGTGGCGCACGCGCTGGGTCAAGAGCGCGGGCGATGGCGCGACGCAGTTCGGGTACGGCGTCGCGATCGATGGCGACGCCGCCTATGTCGTCGGCGAGTACGGCGGCACGATCGACTTCGGCACGGGTGCGCTCGAGCACGGCGCCGCGGTCAGCGGCTACGTCGCACGACTCGATCGCGACGGTCGCGCGCGGTGGGCGCGACGGATCGGCGGGAGCGGCGACGCGAGCGCCTACGTGGTGGCGGCGCGCGAGGGTCACGTGTGGGTCGGCGGCTACTTCAAGGGCGAGCTCGAGGGCCGCGCGTCCGCCGGAGAGAGCGACGCCTACCTGCTCGAGCTCGACGAGCGCGGCGCGACGATCGCCCTGCGCACCTTCGGCGACGCGGGCAGTCAGGCGATCACTGCGCTCGCCGTGGATGGCGACGCGATCGCGATCGCCGGCGACTTCGACGGCACGCTCGACCTCGGCAGCGGACCGCTGACCACCGCCGGGCAGACCGACGTCTTCGTCGCGCTCCTCGGCCGCGATCTCGCGCCCCGGTTCGCGAAACGCTTCGGCGGAAAGAGCCTCGACCGACGCCCGCGCCTCGCGATGGACGGCGAGTCCATCTACCTCGCGGCGACCTATCGCGGGCCGATCGACGTCGGCGGCCCGCTGCCGGACGCGTTCGACGGCGCGTTCCTCGCCCGGCTCGCGCGCGACGGTCGCCACGTGTGGACCAAGGGCATGCCCGGCGATGGCTGGTGCTTCCCCACCTCGCTCGCCGTCGACGCGCAAGGGGGCGTCGCGATGGGCGCGCGGTTCACCAACACGCTCGACGTCGGAAAGAAGCTCACGAGCACCAGCGGCGAGGACGGTCTGGTCGCGATCTTCGAACGCGATGGCGCGCTGCGGTTCGCGGAACGATTCGGTGGGTTCGGGCAGGATGCGATCTCGTCGGTCGCGTTCGCCGGCGAAGATCTGTTGATCGCCGGCGAGCTCCAGGCCTCGCTCGGGCCGATGCTCTCCGCGGGCGCAGCGGACGCCTTCGTGGCGAGACTCCACCGCGGCGAGCTCGCGTGGTTCGAGCGCCTCGGCGACGGGGAGGAGCAGCGCGCGACGCGCGTCGCGGTCGATCCGCGCGGCGGAGCGCTGGTGGTCGGCAGCTTCTTCGGTGCCATCGGCGCGGGCAGCACGCGGCTCGTGTCGCGCGGCGGCTTCGACCTGTCCGGGGGCGACGTGTTCGTGGCCTCGTTCGGCCCCTGACTCAATCGCTCGCCGCGTCGCTGGCGACCGTTGGGCCGAGCAGCTCGGGCACCCCGAAGCGCGGGATGCGGACGCGATGCTTGCTCCCCACCGCGAAGCCGGCGAACGCCGCCTCGCTCCGCGGGGCGTGGGTGAGCGTCTTGCCGTCGTAGGCAAGGGTGACGCCGTAGGTCTCGAACGCGAGCTTGCGTTCGTTTTCGAGGAGCGCGACCTCCTCGTCGCTGGGCCACGCCGGAGCGCCCTCGCCCGCTTTGTCGAGCGTTCGTACCGCCCGCCACGCGAGCGCTCGCCAGCCGAAGTAGGCGGCGAAGCGCGGCTCCTTGCGGTAGCGGGGCACCTGCTTCGACTTGATGACCGACTTGGTGCGCGGCACCTGCTTCTGCTTGGTCACCGTGCAGTACTTGGTGGAGCACGACTGCCCGCCACCAGTGCACACGTTCCGGCAGGTGGCGAAGCCGTTCTTGTTGGGCGTACACACCGGCGAACAGTTCTGCGGGCGCGGCACGCAGGTCTGTCCGCACGCCTCGGTCGTCGTGTACGACTGGGTGTCGAAGCCGTCGGCGACCTGTTCGGTCCACGTCTGCGTGTCGTAGCCGTCGAGCACGCTGTCGTGGTGGTGAACCCGCTGGCCGAGCTCCTTCACCTCGACGGCGTCGGTCGGCTTGGTCTCGGCGAAACCCTCGAACGGCCACAGTTGATGGCGCTCGACGGTGATCTTGCGCTGCCAGGACCGCGCGGTCACGACCGCGTCGACGTCGACGAACGCCGGCGCCTCGGGCGGCGCGGTGTACGCGGCCGGAGGGCGTCGCGGACGGCGCGCAGCGACGCCGAGCAGCACGACGACGAACAGCGTGGCGACAACGGCCGCGAGCGCGTATGGCCAGAGCGAGCGCGGACGACTGCGCGCGGCGACGACCGCGCCCGCCGCCGCGACCTCGCCCGCGCCGCATCGTCCGCACGCGCCGTCGCGCCGTCGCACGTCGCTGCCGCAGTAGCGGCACGACCAGTTGGCGCCGCCGCGCGCGATCGCAAGGAGCTTCTCGTCGGTGACCGCGCCCGACACGTCTCCCGGCATCTCGTAGGACTCGGTGCCGTCCTTCGGGCTTCCGCACTGCGCGCAGACCAGGTCGCGGCCCCGGTTACGGTGGCTGCACGACGTGCAGCGCCACAGCATCTCGACCTGCCACTCGCCCACGACGCGCAGCGTAGCGGGACAAAAAGGCGAACGCGCCAGCTCGTGAGAACCGACGCGTACGCTGCTTGGGTTGTGGGATCAGTAACGGTCGCGACGGCCGCCGCGGTCACCGCCGCGATCGCCACCGCCGCCGTAACCACCACCGCCGCCGCCGCCGTAGCCGCCACC
>JALHOE010000063.1 GCA_022843175.1 Deltaproteobacteria bacterium | reverse complement strand
CGAGCACGCGACCAACCTCGTCGTCACCGCGACCAAGGCCGTGGCCGAGCGCGCGCTCGGTCGAGCCCTGGCAGAGGACCCCACGCCGTGGGCGCGCGAAGCCCTCGCGACGTTCAAGGGTGCGCGGCAGGTGGTGGTGCGGGGCAGCGCGGCGACGCTCGCCCGCCTGGAAGATCTCGGCGTCGAGCGCGCCGTCGACGCCGAGCTCGCCGACGACGTGCTCGTCGTGGTCACCGAGCTCGGCGATGCGCGGGTCGAGCTCAAGACGCAGATCGACGCGCTCGTCGAAGCGATCCGCGACGTCCTCGCATCCGAGGTTCGGCGTCGTGCGTAAACTCGCGCTGCACATCGTCCTCTTCTTCGCGACCGTGGCCTCGACCTTCTACGTCGGGATCGACTACGCGGGCGGCAGCCTTCGCCGCGCCTGGCTCTACGCGGTACCGCTGATGGCGATCCTGCTCACCCACGAGCTCGGCCACTACTTCCTCGCCCGCCGTCATCGCGTCGACGCGTCGCTGCCCTACTTCATCCCCTTCCCGCTCGGCCTCGGCACGTTCGGCGCGGTGATCTCGATGCGCGGCAGGATCTCCAGCCGCAACGCGCTGCTCGACATCGGTGCGTCGGGGCCGATCGCGGGGCTCGTCATCGCGCTGCCGGTGTTGATCATCGGCCTGCGGCTCTCGCCCGTCCTCCCCATCCCCGAGCACGGCGCCGACGAGGGGCAGTCGCTCCTCTACCTCGCGCTCAAGCGCGTGGTGCTCGGACCGATCCCGAGCGGCCACGACGTGTTCCTCCACCCCACGGCCTTCGCCGGCTGGACGGGGCTGTTCCTCACGATGTTCAACCTGATCCCGGTCGGTCAGTTCGACGGCGGACACATCGCCTACTCGCTGTTCGGCGAGCGCCAGGACCGCTACTCGCGCCTCGTGCACCAGGGGATGCTGGCGGTGTTCCTCGCGGTCGCGATCTACGCGACCAGCCGGGCGTATCAGTCGCACATCCGCGGCAAGGATCTCTACCTGCAGATGTTCACGGGCTTGAACTGGCTCGTGTGGTGGGGGCTCATCGCGGGGATCGGTCGCGCGACAGGCGCCAGGGAGCACCCACCGACCGAGCCGGGCGACCTCACGGTCGGGCGCCGCGCCGTCGCGTGGGCCATGCTCATCACGTTCGTGCTCTTGTTCATGCCCATCCCGTTCAGCAACCACTGATGCGTTGGCCGGTCATCCTCCTCGCGCTGATGGCGTGCACCAAGCGCCACGAGGGGGGCGGCGTGACGATCGAGGAGCGCGCCGACGGCATGCTCCTCCAGGGCGGCACGCTCAGCGTCTTCGTCAGCGGTCCGGCGTCGTCGCTGTCGATCGCGCCGTGGCCCGACCGGCCACCGGTCGAGGTCGCGGTCTCAATCGGCGGCGAGCGTCATCGGCTCGTCGGCCGCGAGACCACGAGCCTCCGCGGCGCCGCCGCGATCCGCCACCGGATCGAGGGCACCGACGCCGAGCTGCTCCTCACGATCGACAGCGGCAACGTCATGCTGCTCGCGCGCGCGCCGCGCCTCGCGCCGCACCAGAAGCTCGCGCTCCACCTCACCACCGCGCGACGCCACCCGATCGTCCTCGATCGCGGGGGGCCGTTCGAGCAGGGCGAGCTCTTCGCCGAGCGCTCCGGCTACGTCGTCCTCGAGAAAACGTTGCTCGCCTCGCCCGCGAAGCTCGCGGTCCGCGGCGACGCGAGCCTCACCGCCACGGCCGAGGCCGAGGCCGCCGCGTCCGACGCCGTCGAGGTCTCGGCGTTCGTCGGCACCGCGACGAGCACCCGCGAGGCCTCCCAGCTCGGCGCGCGGCTCGCGAGCGTCGCGCCGCGGGCCCACGCCGACGTCCTGCTCGACGTGGGCGCCCACGCCGCACGGGTGTGGATCGAGGGCGTCCGCCGCGTGCCCGGCCCCGCCGTGGTGCTCGATCCGGCGCGCGACGCCGAGCGAACGATCCCGATCATCGACGTCACCGCGCGACGCACGACGGTGTCGATCCCCGAGGGCAAGTGGACGCTCCGCGCGACCCACGGGCATGGCTTCTCGATCGCGCGTGCCGAGATCGAGGTCGTCGCCGGCGACGCGCTGCGGGTCGCGCTGCCGGTCGTCGAGGAGACGCCGCTCCCCGAGTGGATCGGCTGCGATTTCCACGTTCACGCGCGGCCCAGCTTCGACGCCACCGCGGTGTCCTACGAGGAGCGGGTTCGTTCGCTGGTGGCGGTCGGCGTGGAGTGCGCCGCGGCGACCGAGCACGATCACGTCGGCGACCAC
This sequence comes from Deltaproteobacteria bacterium, assembly GCA_022843175.1. Classification (GTDB taxonomy): domain Bacteria; phylum Myxococcota_A; class Polyangia; order Polyangiales; family JADJMO01; genus JALHOE01. The sequence goes on along the minus strand of JALHOE010000063.1, from coordinate 39,425 downwards.
GGCCCCGCCGCAGCAGCGCTCCACCTCGACGATCGCTTTCGCGCGCTCAGCGGCGTCGAGCTGACCACCGTCGCCGGGGGGTTTGGTCACTTCAACGTGTTCCCGTGGCCCGTCGGCGCGCCGATCCCGCGCACGGGCGCGACGACGCCGAGCGCGTTGTTCCAGGCGGTGCGCTCGCTCCCGGGCTCGTTCATCTTCCAGGTGAATCACCCACGCATGCGCAACGTCGACGCGTCGATCGGGTACTTCGACTTCGCCGCGCTCGACGCCAAAACGGGCGTCGCCAAGGGCCCCTACAGCTACCAGCGCGACTACGACGCGCTCGAGATCTTCAACGGCTACGAGCTGCGCGAGCTCGGTCGCGTGCGCGCGCTGACGCTCGAGTGGCTGCAGCTGCTCGATCGCGGCGAGGTCCACACCGCGACCGGCTCGTCGGACTCGCACGGCATCTCGTTTCCGTGGGCCGGGTTTCCGCGGACGTTCGTGCGGGTCGGCGCGGCGTGGCGGAGCGGTGGACGCTCGATCGACGCGATCGTCGACGCGCTCAAGAAGGGGCGCGCGTACGTGTCGAGCGGCCCCTTGCTCGACTTGCGCGTCGGGGAGGCGAACGTCGGGGACACCGTTGCGCATCCGGCGCGGGTTCGGCTGACGATCGCGAAGACCTCCTGGCTCGGCGCGCCGAAGGTCGACCTCATGCTCGGACCCGACCCGTTGCCGAAGGTGGAGCCCCGGCTCGAGGGCAGCGCGTGGGTGGTCGACGCACCGCTTCCACTGCCGTCGCGCAAGCGACCGCTGGTCGCGATCGTCGAATCCCCACTGATTAACGACGCGATCGGGCTTACGGGCTACGAGCGCGCGCTCGCGATCACGAATCCGATCTGGATCACCCCGTAACAACCAAGGGCCTACATCGACGCCGTTTTGATTCAATGACGGCGTCACGGTCATGTGACGGGTCTCGAGTGACCATCGTTCGTAATTTTTCACCCGGGGCGTTGAGCACGCCACGTGCACTGAACCACCCCATGCGGTTCCAAGCCCTCGCCATCTCCCTCGTCGTCAGCGTCGCCACCGCGTGCACCGGCGCCGAGGGGTCCATCGAAGACCTCGGTGGCAACGGCAACCCGGCCGACCCGAGCAACCCGGGCGAGGACCGCGACGCGGGCGGCGTCGATCCGGGCGTCACGCCCGATCCGACGGGCACCGGCGACGGCGGCGGCGTCACGGTCGGCAAGGGCACCCCGAACCCGTTCAATCCGAAGGGCGAGGGCTCTTCGGGCGTGAAGCTCGATCCCGAGGGCAACATCGTCATCGACCCGAGCGGCTTCGCGGGCGGCACGTCGCCGGTGATCTGGGTCGCCAACAGCGCCGAGGGGACGGTCTCCAAGATCGACACCCGCACGCTCAAGGAGCTCGCGCGCTACCGCACCGGCCCCGCGTCGCCCGATCCGTCGCGCACGACGGTGAGCTTGAACGGCGACGTCGTGGTCGTGAACCGCGGCGGCGCGTCGGCGACGAAGATCGCCGCCAACCCCGCGGAGTGCACCGGCCCCGGCACCGGCACCTCGGCCGGCGGGACCGACGTGCGCGCGTGGGGCGACGACAAGTGCGTCCTGTGGAACACCAAGTTCGATTCGGGCTCCCTCGGCCGCGCTGCGGCGTTCGACGCCGAGAAGGGCCTCGACGGCGAGCTCTCGACGAGCGTGTGGGTCGGGCTGTGGTCCAAGAGCGAAATGGTGCAGCTCGACTCCAAGACCGGCGCGATCAAGGCCACCGTCAACGTCGCCCCGCTCAAGCCGTACGGCGCCGCGATCGACGCGAACCACAACGTCTGGGTGTGGGGCGGCGGTGTCGGCTACATCAACGGCCCGACCAAGAAGTTCACCACCATCGCCAACCCGCCGTGCGCGTACGGCATCGCCGTCGATCCCAAGGGCCGCGTGTGGACGTCGGGCTCGGGCTGCGTGGCGCGCTACGACGTCGCCGCGGCGAAGTGGGACTCGGTGAAGGTCGACGGCTTCAACCGCGGACTCGCGGTCGACGCCAAGGGCTCGGTGTGGGTCGCCAACACGGGCTTCGGCGTGCACCAGCTCGACACCGAGAGCATGGCGGTCGTGAAGAGCATCCCGCTCGGCAGCGCGGCGAAGAACTTCGTCGGCATGGCGATCGACTTCGATGGCATGGTCTGGTCGATCAACCAGGGCGAGAGCACCGCCTACAAGATCGATCCCAAGAGCTACGCGGTCACCACCGTCGCGTCGGGCAAGGGCCCCTACACCTACAGCGACATGACCGGCTTCCAGCTGCGCAACGCTGCCGACCCGTTCGGCAAGTACCTCCACCTCTTCAAGGGGTGCGGCGCGACGGCTCGCTGGCTCAAGCTCGATTACAAGGCGACCACCGTCGCCGGCACCTCGATCACCATCCGCGCGCGCGCTGGCGCCACCCTCGCCGCCGTGAAAGCGGCGCCGTGGCTCCCCGTCGCGAAGGTGCCGGGCGACGTCCCGCCGATCGACATCGCGGCCAAGCTCGGCGACGCGGCGAAGGGCGAGTACCTCGAGGTCGAGTTCCGCCTCGAGAGCATCACCTCGGCGACGACCCCGATCCTCTCGAGCATCAACGTGCTCTCGACCTGCCCGCCCACGATCAACTGATCACGGCAGATACGGGGTCGCGTCCTTCTCGTTCTTCGGCGTCGGCAGCTTCACCAGCGGATCGTCGAAGGTCTTGGGCGGCTGCCACGCCTTGTCGAAGAACCCGGCGGCGAGCACCGACCCGAAGCCGAGGAGGCTCTGCCCGCGCGCCGGCGCGAGGCGCTCGTCCCAGATCACGAAGTCCGGGAGCAGCTCGGGCAGGCTCAGCGCGCGGAAGGTGCCGAGCGCGTCGACGCCCTCGATGACGAGCAGGTACTGATCGGGCGCCTTCGGGTGCGGCACGACGAACGCCGCGCCGAGCTGGCTTCCGGTGAAGGACTTGCCGGCGAAGGTGATGCTGCCATTGCTGTCATCGACCTTGATCGGCAGCGACGGCTCGAGCGCGCGGAGGAGGCGGTTGCCCTTCGCGTTGCCGACCACGATCGTCGCCCTCGTCGGCACGGCGTCGGGATCGACCTCGGTGTCCTTCAGGATGGGGTACGCCACGTCGACGCCCCAACGGATGGTGGCGAACGCCCGCGCGACCTCGAGGTTCACCCGGGTCTGGGTCGGGTCCTCGGTGCCGTAGACGAGCGTGAGCGGATCGTTCCAGACGTCGCGGATCGGCCCCGTGATCCGCCCGCGCTTGCCCTCTTTGGGCGGCCCGGCGACCCACGCCCCGCCCTCGCGGTGCGCGGCGAGCTCGGTCAGCGGCGTACCGTCGACGGTGACGGTGACGGTGCCCTCCTTGAGGAGCGCCGGATCGCGATCGAGGTGGAACGCCTCGACGCCCTTGGTGGTCACCGCGACGTGGGTCCCGTCGACCACCTTGGCGTCGATCGTCGCCCACTCGCCGGCGGTCTGGTCGATGTGCACCCACGCGTCGTCGCCGAAGCGCGGGCGGGTGGTGCGGAAGCGGACGTGCCGCGGGTGCGCGTCGCGCTTCTTTCCGGCGAACCACGACACGTGCTGCAGCTTGTCGTACGCGAAGCCCCACACGTCGTGGCCGAGGTCGGGGTGGTCGTGCTTGATCGAGAAGCCCTTCTTCTCATAGGCCTCGATGAGCACGCCGCTGTTCTCCTCGGGGAGATCCTTTTGGCCGTGGATGATCCACAGCGGCAGGCGCGCGCCGTTGTCGACCCACGACACGTTGGAGCGCTCCTCGAGGAGCAGCTGCTCCCATGGGCGCCGTGGCCGACCGGCGACATCGCGGCGAATGAAGTAGGAGTGGTAGCCACAGAGCGGCTGCGCGGCGGCGAAGAAGTCCGGGTGATGGAGCGGGATCGACGCGGCGCCGATGCCGCCCATCGAGAACCCGGTGATGTAGATGCGATCGGGGTCGATCTGCGGCCAGCGCGCGCGCGCCCACGCGATCGCGTCCATGACCTCTTCCTCGCCGAGCTGGCGGTACATCGCGTTGCCGTGGGCGTGCGGCGCGATCACGAACGCGTCGAGCGGCGGCGTCGGGCCCATCGCGCGTTCGAGCTCGCCCATCGACTTCTTCTCGTCGTCGCCGCCGAAGAACACCCGCATCATCGACATCGGGCCGCCGTTCATGCCGTGGAGTCCGACGTAGAGCGGCACCTTCTTCGTGGTCTTCGGGACGTAGACGCCCACCGCCTGCGGCTTGTCGTCGGCGCGCGCGAGGTGGGCGAGGCGCATCATGCCCGTGCGCTTGCTGATCGGATCGGCGCCCCCCTCCGCGTCGGCCACGAACGCGTCGAGGAACTTGGCGTCCGCGAGCTGGGCCGTGGTGTCGAGATCGCCGCGGGCGACCTGTTGGGTCAGGCGACCCTCGAGGTGCTCGATGGTGGCGCGCACGTCGCCCGACACCCTCGGGAGCACCGCGCGGGCCCGGAGGATCGCCGCGCGCACCGCGCGCCGCGGGGCGAACGAGCCGTCGACGACACGTCCGGCGATGTCGACCCGCACGGTGACCGTCTTGCCCGCGTCCTCGATCATGGCCGGCAGCTCCCCGATCGGGACGCGGTGCTCGCCGACGCCGCGCGGGCCGATCGGCACCCCGCCGAGCGAGCGGGGCTCGAGGACGTCGACGACGCTGCCGCGCGCCTCGAGCTCTCGAACCGGCGCACCCTCCGGGTAGCGAACAAGCGTTCCGATCGCGTAGCCGGCCTCGGTCGGCTCGCGGAGGATGCGGACCCAGCTCATCGATTTGCCGAGGGCGCGCGCGACGTCCTCGGTGGCGAGCGGCAGGAGCAGCCGGACCCCGTGCGGCGGCGCGAAGGTGCGATCGACGAGCCGCGCCCGGATCGCCCAGCCACCGTCGCGCTGGTGGAGCTTGAACACGAAGGTGTGGTCCCCGGCGTCGAGGTCGAGGGGGATCAGGTCGTCGTCGTCGCGCTGCGGCCGCGAGGCGTCGCGGGCGAAGACGGTCTTGCTGTCGACGATCACCTCGCAGCCGTCGTCGCTGCCGACGAGCAACAGCAGGCGCTGCCGCTTGGGCACTCGGACGACACCGCCGAGGTAGGCGATCGCCGGCTTGCCCTGCGAACCGAAGACCTTCTCGAGATCGATCGCGCCCTCGCCGCTGCTGGCGACCGTCCAGGTCGCCGGCGCCGTCGACCACTTATTCTTCTTCTTATCGAAGACGTCGACCCGGGTGGGCAGCGTGCCGCCGTAGGTCGGCTTGAGCGCGTGGTCGTCGATCGTCGTGCCGTCGGACTTGCCCGACTCGTCGCGGACCGGGGGGCGAAACGCCCCGGCGTTCGGGTCGTCGACGCGAAACGGGCCGAGCGCGAGCCAGGCGCCGAGGTGCCCGGCCGGGCCAGCGGCGATCGGGACCCCCTCGTCGTCCTTGAAGGTGGCGACCGGGTCGGGCTCCTCGACCGGCGCCGCGCTCGCTGCCGGAGGTGGAACGCTCGATGCGGATAGCGCCGCGACCGGCCGGACCGCCGCGCGCGGCGCGGGCGGTGGTGAGCCGCACGCGCCCGAGAGCGCGAGGAGCAACACGAAGGCCGCACGAGTGTTCACCGCGGCCGGAGGTTGGTCGCGAAGACGTGCCGAGGCAAGTTCGCGTGGTACAGTCTGCGAAGTGTCGCGCCCCATCCTCCGAGCCGCTGCGGTTGCCCTGCTCGTCCTGTCCGCCGGTTGCGGTCGCGGCGGCCTCGGCGATTTCGACTTCGGCGGAGACGGCTCGGTCGACACCGACACCACCTCGGACACCGCCGCCAGCGACACCGCCGGTGAGCTCGATTCGTCGTTCGACACGGCCGGCGAGTTCGACACGGCCGGCGAGTTCGACACGTCGTTCCCCGACACGTTCGTCGAGTTCGACACCAGCATCGGCCCCGACACGTTCATCGAGTTCGACACCGGCACGTTCGACACCTCGGTCACCTTCGACACGAGCGTGGGCTTCGACACCAGCGTCGGCTTCGATACGAGCGTCGGCTTCGACACCAGCGTCGGCTTCGACACCAGCGTCGGCTTCGATACGAGCGTCGGCTTCGACACCAGCGTCGGCTTCGACACCGGCGTGTTCGATACGGCGTTCGATACCGCGCCCGACGGTCCGCCGCCGGAGGGCGGCATCCTCTGCGGCTCCGAGTTCTGCAGCGCGGCCACCGAGGACTGCTGCGCGAGCTTCACCGGCGTCTCGTGCGTCAAGAAGGGCACCTGCGGCGGCGGCACCACGCTCGGCTGCTCGAGCTCCGCGAGCTGCCCCGCTCCGCGCATCTGCTGCTTCGCGGGCCTCGGCGGCGGCACGCCCACCGCCACCTGCCAGCTGTTCTGCGCCGGCGTGCAGCTCTGCGCGTCGAACGCCGAGTGCCGCTTCGGCACCACGTGCCGCATCACCTTCGGCGGCTACGGCGTCTGCCGCTAGCGGGTCGGGCTTGTGGGTCGGGCTTGCGGGTCAGGCGCTCGCTTACGCGCGCGCCTATCTGGTTACGGGATTGACTGGACGTAGGTGTTGATGTCGAAGCGCTTCTTGAGCGCGCCGAGGCCCATCGGGCGCACCGTGCCGAAGATTGGCCGCTCGGGAAACGGGCGGTCGTGGAGCCCGAAGCACCAGCCGACGCCGGCGTAGGTGTTGGGATCGCGGCCGTCGAGCGCGTAGCGGTCCATCATGCGCACCGCGAACTCGAACGCGTCCCGCGGGCGCTTCACGAGCGTGACGATGCGCTTGCCCCAGAACATCCGCATCACGTTGTGGATGCGACCGCGCGTGACCAGCTCCCGCTGCGCGGCGTTCCACACCTCGTCCTCGCTTCGCGCGCGCTCGAGCACCGCCGGCGGTTTGGCGCCGGGACGCTCGTCGTGGGCGTGCGCGGCGAGCGTGTCGCGCGCCCACTGCGGGACCGACTCGTAGGTCGCGTGCCGCGGGTCCCGGATCGCGTGGTTGAAGGCGAGGCCGCGGCGGACGACGAGCTGCTCGATGAACGCGTCGAAGGCGGGCTTCGGCAGCGTCGCGTCGCGGGCGGCGAGCGCGCAGGTGCGCGCGGAGATCGCGCCGAAATGCAGGTACGGCGAGAGGCCGCTCGTGCCGTCGGACGTCGCGTCGTCGCGGCCCTCGTCGTAGCCACGAGCGCCGCGCGCGAGGAAGTTCGACAGGCGCGCCCACGCCGCGCGCGAGCCGCCGACGCGGTCCTCGATGGGCCCGATCGCGTGATCGATCGCGCAGCGACGAACGAGCGCCGGGATCTTGTCGCGCGCGAAGTCGACGGGGTCGAACGGCCAATCGAGCTCGCCCCGCACCCTCGGCTCGATCGGCCGCACGGGCGCGAGCCACTCGTCGAGCAGCGCGAGCAGCTTCGGCCGGATCGTGCGCGCCTGGGACTCGTGCGCCGGGATCAGCGCCAGCGGCGCGATCGCCGCGTCGTCGACCGTGAGGAACGCGCACGGCGCGTGGCGCGCCCCCGCCTGGTTTTGCCACGGAAAGACGAACGAGGGGTGATCGTCGCTGACGACCAGGGCCGCGCGCTCGAACACCTTGGCGGCGACGCCGCGCGCCTCTTGGGCGGTGCGGGGGAGGAAGAAGCCGTGCGCGATGCCCCGCTCGGCGAGGACTCGAGCGTTGTCGCGGCCGCACTCGAGGAGGAAGGTGTGAAACCGGTCGCTCGCGTGCGGGTAATCCGGGCGCACGGCCTCGTAGACGACGCACGGGATGGAGAGCTCGTTGGCGCGTTTGATCGCGTACTCGAGGGCCACGTTGTCGACCGCGCGCCGGTTGGCCTGGCACCAGTAGACGACGTAGTCGCCGGTGAGGATTGGACGGTCGTTCCACACGCGGAGCCGCGGGTCGTTGACCCGAATGTTGCCGTGCTTCCTATGCAACGGCATCGACACCCTCGACCGGCACGACCTCGCCGAGCGTCACGATGCACGACGAGAGCGGCGCGACCGCGTGCGCGCCGGGGAACACGACGACGCGATCGAGCGCGCCCGAGCCGGTGACCGTGGCGCGGGCGCCGATGACCGAACGCCCGATGGGCACCTCGACCCGCGCGCCCTCGCCGACGAGCGGGGCCTCGGCGAGGTTGGCAGCGAGGTAGGCGCGGAGATCGCCGACGTCGTGCCACGCGCCGGAGGTCTCGACCGCGCGCAACACGACCCCGCGGAGCAACGCCGGAATGAGCAGATCGCCGACCAGACAGCCGCGCGCCGGCGCAGCTTGCACGAGGCTGCGATCGAGCACCTGCACCGCGGCGAACCACGCGCCGTGCTCCTCTTCGGCGACGCGCTGGTCGCGGAGGCGCACGATGCGGTCGCCGGCGAGCCCGACGTTGCCGCGACCGATCGGCTCGCGACCGCGCACCGCGAGGACCGCCGAGGCGCCGGGCAGCGCCGCGACGAGCGGCCGCACCGGGAGGTCGGCCACGATGTCGCCGTTCCAGATCGCGACCGCGTCGGCGTCGAGGCGCGCGTTCGCGAGGCCGCCAGCGGTGCCGTACGGGCCGCCCTCCTCGACGACCACCGCGACATCTCGCGTGCGCGCGTGCGCGACGATCGCCGCGGCGAGGTGCGAGGCGTTGGCCAGAACGCGCGTCGCGCCGCCCTCACGGAGCGCGTCGATCGCGCGGTCGAAGGGCGTGGACAAGCCCACCGGCAGGAGCGGCTTGGGCGTGGTGCGCGACAGCGCGTGAATGCGCGTGCCGAGACCAGCAGCGAGCACGAAACCGGCGAGCGAGGGCGCCATGGCGAGCCGCTTAGTTGGCCACGGCAAAGCGCTGCGTGCTAGGGGGAGCAGACACTATGAAACGCGCCCGTCCGTTGGTATTGGCGATCGGTGTGGTCGCCCTCGGCCTCGCGGTTCACGCGAGCGGCTGCGGGTCGGACGCACGGGCGACCGACGCGTGCCGGCGCATCGAGAGCACTCGGTGCGAGCGCGCCCCGGCGTGCCCGCAACAGTATCCGTCGTTCACGGCCACCCACGGCGACGTCGGCAGTTGTCAGCGCTTCTACGACGTGCAGTGCGGCCGCGGCGTGCAGGAGTCGGCCAAGGAGCCGTCGAAGACCGAGCTCGATGCGTGCGTGAAGGCCATCCGCGAGAACTGCGAGGCGGTCGCCGATCCGGCGAAGTTCTGCCCGTTCCTCACCGCCAACGAGAAGCCGGCCGAGACCGACACCGGCACGCCGCCCATCGTCGAGGCCGGCCCCGACGCCGCCGACGGCGGCTGATCAGCGCGAGATCACCCGACGCGCGAGCTTCGCGTACGCAGCGATCGGGAGCGCGCGCGTGGCGCCGAGCGCGGCCGCGAGGCGCTTGGGGAACGCGACGACGCGCGCGCCGTCGTCGAGGCCGCGCGTGATGATGTCGATCGCGTCGGCGAGCTCCATCAGGCCGGGCATCTTGTAGGTGCGCCCGGCCGTGAGGTCGGTCTTCACGTAGCCCGGCCGCACGTCGGTGACGAAGACGCCCGTTTCCTCGAGGTCGATGGCGAGGCTCTCGAGGAAGGTGGAGAGCGCGGCCTTGCTCGCGCTGTAGGGCGCGGTCTTCGGCAACCCGCGGATGCCGGCGAGCGACGAGACGCCGACGACGTGCCCGCGCCCGCGCGCGATCATGCCGGGGAGCGCCGCGCACAGCGTGGAGATCGCGCCCATGACGTTGATCTGCAGGACCGGCGCGACCTTCGCCCAGGTCATGTCGCTCGCCGCGATGCTGCCGCCGATCCCCGCGTTGGCGACGACCATGTCGAGCGGGAGCTCGCGGTCGAGCGCGGCGATCGCCTCCACGACCTCGTCCGGTCGTGAGACGTCGAGCGCGAGGACGCGCGCCCGGCCGCCGCTCCTCTCGATGCCCGCGCGGACCTCATCGAGCAGCTCGGCCCTACGGGCGACGAGGACCACGTCTGTACCGCGGCTGGCGAGGCGTTCCGCGAGCGCGCGGCCGATTCCGGCCGAGGCCCCGGTGATGAGGGCGGAGCGGGGGTGCTTGGGGCGTTGGGTCATGCGATGCTCCATGCTACTTGCAGGAAAGTCGCCGTGTCGCCGCCGCTTGAGGCAACTGTGAGCGCCGAGATGGCGCGGCGTCGATCGATCATCGCGACGGGTGCGAGCGTGGCCGCGGTGCTGCTCGCGGTGATGGTCGCGGGGGCGTCGTCGACGCCCGTCGCCTCGAAGGGCAAGCGCCGCGCGAACAAGGCCGCCCCGAGCGTGTCGGTGAGCGCAATCCCGGCGATGGCGAGCGCGTCGCCGAGCGCGTCGGCCGTCGCGGTCATGGCCACCGTCGCCCCCCCACCGCCGCCGCCGCCGATGAACAAGCTCACGGTCACCAAGGGGACCAAGGTGCTCGTCTTCGGCGACTCCATGGTCGACGCCGGGTTCGCCCAGCGTCTGCAGAAGCTGGTCGAATCCCGCGGCGCGACGCTGGTGCACGACTCGTGGGTCTCGTCGTCGACCACGTCGTGGAGCAAGGGCGACCGACTCGACAACCTGCTCGTGGTGCATCGCCCGGACGTCGTGATCGTCGCCCTCGGCGCCAACGAGGTCTTCCTCCCGGCGCCCGAGGCCGTCGCCCCACGCGTCCGCACGATCGTGCACAAGCTCGCGCCGCGCCCCTGCGTCTGGGTGAGCCCGCCGCTGTGGAAGGGCGAGACCGGCATCGTCTCGGTCGAGCGCACCAACGCCGCGCCGTGTAGCTTCTACGACTCGGGCGCGGTGAAGGTGGAGCGCGCGAAGGACGGGATCCACCCCACCCCGAAGGGCGGGAGCGACTGGGCCGAGGCGGTCTTCGCGGCCGTCGTGGAGTGACGATTCAGCGGTAGGTGGCCGTGACCGTTTGCGCCGACGTGCCGGTGGCGACCGTGAGCAGACGGTTGTCTCCCTGCTCCCAGACGATGCTGCCGTCGGCGCGGCGGGTCGCGAGCTTCCACGCGATGCGCGCGCCGGCGGGGGCGACGAGCGTGCCGCGCCAGGTGGGGTAGCCGGTGAGCGTGAGCGCGCGGACCGGTGACCACGCGCCGAGCGCGGCGACCTCGCCGATCGCCAGCACGCTCTCGCCCCACGCGGAGCCGCGGTGCTCGGCCTCGATCGTCACCTGCACCGCGGGCCAGCGCGACGGATCGAAGGCGCGGTCGTAGCGCCGACAGAGCTCGGCCACCTCGCCCTCGAAGCGCGCGGCGATCGCGCGGTCGCGGAGGAACAGCACGTCCTCGTCGTTGAGGAACGCCGAGTCCCAGTACCAGTTGTAGGCGCCGAGCGCCGTGGTCTCGCGATCGACGACGACGAACTTATGGTGCATCGACGCATACTTCGCGAACGGCACGTCCGCGCGCACGACGCGAATGCCCTCGCGCTCGAGCCACTCGTCGGTCGGGTCGTCGGGGGTGGTGACGCCGTGATACTCGCTGCCCTCGGCGACGCCCTCGTCGGTGACGAGGACCACGTCGACGCCGCGCTGCTTGGCCGCGACGAGCTTCGCGAACAGCGACTGGCGCGCGTCCCAGGTGAAGTCCTTGGCGGTGAACATCGCGAGGTGAATCGTGTGCTTCGCCGAGTCGAGCAGCGCGCCGAGCCGGCGGTGCGGCTCCTCGTCGGGACCGAACACGACGTCGCGGCTGCCCTCGCGCGGGCCGATCGCGCCGCCCGCGAGCCGCTCGAAGCGCTGCGCGTAGGCGGCGACGATCGCCGGGTCGTCGAAGAGCGCCATCAGCTCGTGGTTCTCGAAGCTCGAGCCCCACTCCCAGTTCGCCGAGCCGGTCGCGACCTTCTTGCCGTCGAACAGCGCGACCTTGAGGTGCATCGCCGCGCGACCGCCGTGTCCGATGCCGAGCAGCGGCACCCCCGCGGCGAGCAGCGCGTCGTCGCCGGTGAGGTAGGTGGCCGACGGGCGGAGCTTCTTCGCGTCGGTGATCAGCCGCACCTCGACGCCGGCGCGGTGGGCGACGATCACGCGGTCGACGATGCGCGGGTCGTTGATGTTGAAGATGGCGGCGTGGATGGTGTGCCGGCCGCTCGGATCCGCGCGCTTGGCCGCGATGACCGCGTCGATCTCGCGGAGCACCATCGCGCCGGGGTCGTCGAACGGCGCGAACCGAAGCTCCGGCGGGTGCGCGGCGCCGGGGCGGACCGGCGACGTGAGCCCGGGCGCCCAGGGATCGAACGCGGGCTCTCTGCCCTCGCCGTGCAGCGCCGTCCACGGGGTCTCGACCATCTCGTCGCGGCCGTCGTGGTCGAGGTCGTGCTGGAGGCGGAACCGCACGAACGCCGGACCGCTGTGGAGCTCGATCGCGTCGGTGCCCCACCGCTCCTGCCCACCGATCGCGCCCTTGTATTGGGCGGGGTGGAGCGTGGTGATCCCGCCGGCGACCACCTCGGCGAGCACGCGCTTGTGAAACCGCACGTTGGCGACGCGGGCGTCGGCCCACGCGCGCACGACGCCGTTCTCCTGCCAGGTGCCGTGGCCGTCGACCGACAGGAGCCACGACGGCGCGTCGATGCGATCGGCCTGCGCGGCGGTGCGCTCGTCGTCGCCGCGATCGGCCGCGGTGGCGCAGCCGAGCATGCACAAGAGGAGCAGCGCGCGCATCAGCGACCCGCGGGCGTGGAGGTGTTGCCGGTGTCGCCGAACGCTCCGCCGAGCACGACGGCGCGGCCGCTCGCGGGGACCGTGAGGTGGCGATTGTCGCCGGGCTCCCACTCCACCGAGCCGTTGCGACGGATGGTGACGAGCTTCCACTCCACCCGCGCGCCGGACGGCAGCTTCGCGCGCGCCGTCCAGTGCGGGAACATCTCGCCGCCCATCGGCACGCCGGCCCACGGGTTCCACGCGCCGAGCGCGGGATCGCTCCCGACGACCACCACGAAGTCGCCGAGCGCGGTCGCCGGCTGGACGGTGGTGAAGAGGATCGGCGACGCGGCGTTCGGCTGCGAGCCGTCGTCGTGACCGGTGTAGACGTGGAGCAGGTCGAGGAAGTTCTTGGCGTAGGCGGAGGCGAGCGACGGCAGGTCGAGGATGAGGAGGTCCTCCTCGTTGTTGCGGGTGCCGCTGAAGGTCCAGTTCGTGGCGCCGGTGATCACCCGGGTGCCGTCGAGCACCGCGTATTTCTGGTGCATCGCCGAGTGCGGCCCGGTCTTGTTCGCCGCGCGCACGACGAGCGCGCCGGCCGCGGCGAGGCGCTCGTCGGCGTCGGAGAAGCCGTCCTGCTTGTCCTCGACGATCAGGCGGACGCGAACGCCGCGCTGCTGCGCGCGGATGAGCGCGTCGGCGACGTTCTTCATGGTGAAGGTGAACATCGCGACGTCGACCGACGACTTCGCGGCGTCGATGGCGCCGACGATGCTGCGATCGACCTGGGACTCGGGCGCGAACTGGAGCACCGCCCACGCGTTGGCCCGCGCGACCTCGACGCTGCGCGGACGCTCGTCGAGGAGCTCGAGGATCTGGTCGCGGTAGCGGCCGACGAGCTCGGGATCGCGGAAGGCGATCATGTTCTCGTCGTTGCCGGCCGCGGCGGTCTCGTTCCAGTTGAACGAGCCGGACATGGCGAAGGCGCCGTCGATGACCGACGCCTTGAGGTGCATGATCGCGCCGGCCGCAGCGGGCTTGAAGCGCACGAGCTTGATGCCCTCGCGCTCCAGACGGTCGTCGCCGCTGTTCCACTCGTTGGCTGCGTTGCTCGCGTCGACGGCGATGCGCACGTCGACGCCGCGGCGCTTGAGCGCGACGAGCTTGTCGAGCACCCGCTCGCTGCGGATGTTGTAGTGCGCGACGACGACCTCGCGCTGCGCGGAGTCGAGCGCGCACAGGACCTGGTCCTCGACCGGGTCGAACGGCGAGAAGTAGACGCGCGGGCTGCCGACGCGCGTGTCGCCGAGGATCGTGCACGTGGTCTGGCGCTGCAGGCGCTTGCCGACGACGTCCTCGTCACCCGCACGCTCGAGCGTGCACGCGACCGACGTCAGGGAGAGGAGGCCGAGAAGGAGCGCCGATCGCATGGGACCCGCCTGTCTTGTTAGCTCAGAGGTGCGTTACGTTGACGGACGATCACCTACATGTCAATACACGCTGGTGCGGTTTTGTTGGCCCACGGGGATTTGCGTGTTCGGGCTGCTTGCGTGCAGCTCCGCGCCCGCGGCTGCGCCACCCATGGAGGACGCGGCCGAGGCCCAACCCGATGCAGCCCCCGACGCCTCGCCATCCGACGTCGCGCCATCCGACGTCGCGCCACCCGACCCGGCGACCACGATCCTCTCGCTCAACCTCCACTGCCTGAAGAACGAGGCCTTCGCCTCGACCGCCGCGCGGTTCGCGGCGATCGCAGACCTCGCTGCGAGAGAGCAGGTCTCTGCCATCGCGGTGCAGGAGGCGTGCGTCGCGCGCGGCGAGGACGCGATGAAGATCCTCGCCGCCGAGCTGTCGCGCGCGACCAGCGTCACGTGGTCGAGCACGTGGACGTTCGCCCACCGCGCGTGGGAGGGCACCCCCGACGAGGCCGACGAGGGCGTCGGAATCCTGGTGCGCGGAGCGATCACCGGCGAAGAAGCGATCCCCCATCGCGTGCAGACGGCGCTCACCCGCGTCGCGGTCTCGGCGAGGGTCGGAGCGCTCAGGCTGTACTCGGTGCACTTCGATCACGCGAACGCCGACGCGCGCACGATGCAGGCGCGCGAGCTCGCGGTGCGCGCGCTCGTCGACAGCGATCCGCTCTTCGGCGCGGTGGTCGCGGGCGACTTCAACGCGCGCGCCGGCGCCGACGCACACGCCGCGTTCACCGAGCTCGGGTTCCGCGATCTGTCCGCCTCGGGCGGGATCGATCACGTCGTCGCGCACCGCGCCTCGGGCCTCACCGGCTCGGGCCGCCTCGTGCTCGACGGAAAGGACGGGCCGCGCGTCTCCGATCACCCGGGCGTGCTGGTTACGCTCCGGCCGATCGCCCGCGAGAAGGTCACCATCACCCGGATCGTCGGTCGCGCGATGCTCGCCGGCGACGACTGGCTCTCGCTCCGCGGCGGTCCCCCGCTGAGCTGGACGCGCGGGTGGCCGATGCGAGGCACCGCCAGCGGGTTCGCGCTCGTCCTCACCGAGCTCTCCGCCCCGACCGAGATCAAGCTCCTGCGGAACGACGAGAGCTGGATGAGCGGAGACAACGCCAAGGTCTCGCCGGGCAGCGACACGACGCTCACGTTCTGAGCGGAGTCAGTAGGGCTCGGCGGCGACGTCGGGCTCGAGCGTGGCCAGCATCGCGTCGATGAACGGCGCGTAGGCCGGCCACTTGGCCTTGGTAAAGGCGAGGCGCAGCACGGTGACCTCGCCGGGCGTGGACTCGAACGCGGCGAACACCTCGTGGGTGCCGTCGGGTCGCGTGCCGTCGACACGGGCGACGTCGAACAGCTTGGCGGCGACGAGCTTGGTCTCGGTGCCGGTGACGCCACGGACGTCGGCGGTGATCTTCGCGAGGTGCGCTGGGGTCGCCGCGATCGGGGCCAGGAGCTTGGCGCGATAGGCCATGCCCCCGAGCGCCACGCCGGCGTCGTCCCGCAGACGCGCGATCGGCTCGGACTCGCGCACGTCGAGCGGATCGGTCGCGTCGCCGACGAGCATCCCGAACGTGCGACGCGACGGCGGCACGAGCTGCACGCCCTCGGGCAGCTTGAGCTTGTGCTTGCCGATCGCGGTGGCCGACGGCGCGAGGCCAGTGGGCGCGCGCCAGCGAATCGGGCGCGCGGACGGCGTGGGCCGGAGGGTGGAGGTGGCGGCCTCGGCCCACGCGTCGAGCGAGCGCAGATCGCCGTCGACCTCGGTGTAGAGCACGTAGAGGCCGTCCTGCGCGCCGAAGTAGACCGACGCCGACGGCCGCGACTTGGGCCCGGTGGGCACGTTCTCGCTGAGGACCACCTCGGGGCCGAGCGCGTTGCCCGCCGTCGGACCCGCCGTGGTCGTGCGCACGCTCAAGGTGCCGGGCGTGCGTTTGAGTGAAGCTGCGGCGTCGTCGCCCGTCTCCAAGGTCATGCGGTGGCGGATCAGCACGATGGTGGCGCGCGCCGCGCCCGCGTCGTCCGTGATGTTGCAGCCGCCGAGGAACTCCGACTCCTCGTCGTCGACCAGCTCCGCCACGCGGACGAAGCTCGGGATGTCGAGCGGAGCGCATCCGCGCGGCAGCTGCAGCTCCACGTTCTTGGCGAGCAGGCGGGGGCCATCGAGCGGGGGCGGCAGGAACGTGCCCCGCGCCTCGATCGCGGCGATGGAGCGCACCAGGGTCTTCGACGGCGTCGCCGGCTTGGGGGCCGCCGCGCAGCCGAGCGCGATCAGAGCGATCGTGGCGAAAGAGGCTGACTTCACTGCGTTCACTCAAGCGTTCCGCGTCGTCCCGCCTCGGTCAACTTGATCTTCACTTGCCGCCGGCCCCGTCCCCCTCCACCATCGCCTGTCGCGCTCAACCCCGCGTATTTACGGAGACCTTCGCGTGAACATCCCGACCGAAGCACCGCGCACCACCCCGCAAGAATTCGCGAAGGAAGTCGCTGAGACCGTCGAGACCGACAGCACCGAGCGGAGCCAGCTCGCCCTCGCGCTCGAGAAGGCGCTCACGAAGGCCGCCGATCTCGCGTGGCCGGCCCTCCAAAAGCTCAACGAGGCGCTCCCCGGCAAGCCGCTCCAGCCGAAGTGGGCCCCGGCCCCGCTGCTCCGCAAAGCCGAGAAGACGTTCCCCACCCTCGGCTTCCCGCGCGAGACCGACTCGCTGTGCCCGCACTGTGTCAAAGAAGTTCGCACGGCTGTGCTCACCGGCGAGAAGGACCTCTCCGTCTACGTCCACGAGAACCCGGGCGAGATCAAGGCGAAGATCGTCGAGCGCGACGGCAAGATCTTCATGGACAAGGAGTGCCCGAAGCACGGCCGCTTCGAGGACCTGATGGCGATCGACGCCGCCTTCCTCAAGCGAATCGAGTCGCTGTTCCCCGGCCGCGACTTCCTCGCGCCCCTCACCAAGCTCCGCAACCACGGCACCTCCAGCGTGAAGTACGGGCGCGGCGCGGTGCTCACGGTCGACCTCACCAACCGCTGCAACATGATGTGCGATCCGTGCTTCATGGACGCGAATCAGGTCGGCTACGTGCACGAGCTGTCGTGGGACGAGATCAAGCAGATCCTCGACGACGCGGTCTCGATCAAGCCCAAGCGGCAGATGTCGATCCAGTTCTCCGGCGGTGAGCCCACGCTGTCGCCCCACTTCCTCGACGCGATCAAATACGCGCGGGAGGTGGGCTATTTCGCCGTGCAGTGCGCCACCAACGGCGTGATGTTCGCGCAGGACCCTTCGTTCGCGCGCGCCGCCAAAGAGGCCGGTCTGCGCATGGCCTACCTGCAGTTCGACGGCGTCACCAACGAGGCCAACTCGCACCGCAAGGTCGGCAACCTCTTCGACGTGAAGCTCCGCGCCATCGAGAACCTCCACGCCGCGGGCATCGACGTGATCCTCGTGGTCACGGTCGTCAACGGCATCAACAACGAGCAGGTCGGCCCCATCGTCGACTTCGCGATCGAGAACGCCGACAAGATCACCGTCGTCTCGTTCCAACCGGTCTCGTTCACCGGCCGCGACGAGGACGTGACCGAGGCGCGCCGCCAGGCGCAGCGCTACACGCTGAGCCACCTCGCCAAGGATCTCGAGGCGCAGACCGGCGCCATCAAGTCGATGCGCGACTGGTTCCCGCTCTCGTCGATGGCGCCCTTCGCCGACCTCACCGACGTGCTCCTCGGCGAGAACGCCGAGTTCGGCGCGGTCAACTGCGGCTGTCACCCCAACTGCGGCATCGGCACCGTCCTCTTCGTCAACAAGAAGACCAAAGAGATGGTCCCCCTCACCCGCTTCCTCGACCTCGAGCAGCTGATGCGGGACGTGCAGGACATCGCGAGCGGCCAGCACGGCAAGGCGGTCACCGTCGCCGAGTTGCTCGTCGCGCTGCTCCGTAATTTCAAGCCCGATCAGGCCCCGCCGAACTACGGCTTCCTCGATCTGGTCAAGCAGTTCATGTCGCAGACGGGCGCGCGCGGAAAGAAGGTCGGCGAGTTCGAGAGCGACGCCGCGCAGTTCGAGTGGCGCGTGCTCTTCGTCGCCGGCATGTGGTTCCAAGACCTCTTCAACTACGACTTCCGCCGCACCGAGATGTGCATCATCCCCTACGGCACGCAGATGGGAGAGATCTCCTTCTGCGCCTACAACACCGGCGTCGGCTGGCGACAGATCATCGAGCAGATGAAGGCCAACGCCACCACCGCCGAGTGGTACCGCGACAAGGGGCGTCACCCGGTCTACGCAAAGAACCAGGCGCTGCCGCTCTCGCCCGCGCTCGGTACGGTCACGCTGCCGGACTCGGCGCTGCGTCTCGAGGCCGAGTCCCGGGCGCGCCGTCGGCTCAAGATTGTGAGCTAGGGCAAGCCTCGGCGTATCCTTCTCCGCACGATGGTGGTCTGCGGGAAGTGTGGCGCCGAGGGCGACGGGAAGTTCTGCGGGACGTGCGGCTCACCGATGCCGACGCGGCGAACGCTCGCGCGCGGCAGCGGCAGCCCGTTCGCGTCGCGGGTCCACGGCGGGATCCCCGCCGGCAGCCTGATCAACGTGGGCGAGCGCGACAAGTTCTTCGGGCTGCGATTCGGGAGCTGCGACGTCATCCTCGAGCCGGGGAGCCATAACGTCGGCGAAGAGCTCGAGGGCGGCTGGTTCATCCACGACGATGGCCTCGACCTCGCGCTCGACGAGGACCTCGGGGTCATGGAGGACACCAAGGCCAACAAGGCGAAGATCGTCGTGCGCGGCACCGTGCGCGTGCGGATCGACGAGCCGTCCGACTTCGTGGTGTGGCAGTCCGAGGACCTCGACGTTGTGGCGCTGTCGGCGCGCGTGCGCGCGAAGGTGCGCGAGCTCTTCGAGTCGAAGGTGCGCGACACCCTCGCCGGCGATCGCTACCTCACCAGCCTGCAGTCGTCGAAGATGGTGGATGCGCTCAAGAAGGACGTGCTCGCCGCGTGGACCGGCGACTCGGAGCGCGACACATTCGCGGCGATCGAGCTCCCCAAAATCGAGGTGCGGGTCAACACCATCACCGACCCGCCGCCGCCGTCCGTCGAGGAGCCGCCGCCTCAGCCAACGGGCTTCGCGCCGGGCGCGACGGTGCAGGTGGTGTGGACCGACGGACAGAAGTACCCAGCCACGGTGCGCGCGACGGGTTGCCTCGTGACGTTCCCCGACGGTCAGGAGCACTGGATCCCCACCGACCGCCTGGAGCCGCAGGCGTAGTGCCGCTCGGCGGAAATCTGGCCAGAGGTTCTGACTCGTGGGCGTGCTCGTCCGCGTGCACGGGCACGTGAGCGTGCACGGGCACGGGCACGAGGCCTCACCGGCACATTCGGGTAAGCATGGCCACGATTCGACTCAGCATGCGCTTGCCTCGATCGAGCTGCTCAGCCGATGCGTGTCCGAGCAGTGCGCAGACGTCGAGAGCCGCGCCACACTCCAGCGCGCTGCCGCGCGCCGTCGCGTAGTAGCGCGCGCGATCCGCTGCCGACGGCTTCCCGGTGCCCTCGGCGAGGTTGAGCGGAATCGACATCGCGGCGCGTTCGAGCTGTGACCGAAGCTCCCGCCGTTGCCGCGGCAGGTCGTCGAGTACCGCGAGGGCGAGCGCGAGGAATTCGACGGCGACGCGGTACGCGTCGAGGTTCTCGTGATCGAGGAGCGGGCGTTCCGTCATGCGGACGTATCGACGCCCAAACGGGGGACGGTTGCGTGCGCAGCTGAAGCGCGAGCCAATCGAGCCCGTGCCCGTGCCCGTGCCCGCTCACGACCACGGATGACGTGCACGACCACGGGCGGAACCTCCGCCGCCCGGCACTAGCTACAGCGCCGCGGTCTGCGCGCGGACGTCCTCGAGCGTCTTCAGCCAGGTGATCCCGGCGGGGGGCGCTTTGACCATCGCCTGCCCGCCCGCCCACACCGCGACGGTCTTGGGCACCGCGCGACGGATCTCGGCGAGGGTGCTGGTGACCGCGGACTGCGTGAGCGCGACCGCCGACACCAGCACCACACGCGCATGCGCGGCGCGGGCCGCCGAAGCGAGATCGACGGCCGGCGTGTTGGGGCCGAGGTAGATGACGCGCGCGCCGGCCGTGGCCGCGGTGACCGCCGCGAGCATCGCGCCGAACTCGTGCAGCTCGCCGGGGGGCGTGCTCGCGACGATCGACGGCGAGGTGTCGCTCGGCCGCACCATGCGGAGGAGCTCGGCGAGGTGGAGGCGGATCACGGCGCTCGCTGCGTGCTCTTGCGCGACGGTGAACCGCCCGTCCTGCCAGCGCGCGCCGAGCTCGGCCAGAATGGGGGCGAAGACGTTGCTCACGAGCTCGAAGGGCGGGAAGGCGACGAGGGCGGCCGCAGCCACGCGCGAGGCCTCTTCCGGGTCGAGCGCGGCGATCGCATCGAGGAAGCGCTTGCGCGCGACGTCGGCGATCGGCTGCGGCAGCGCGGGGGGCGCGACGCCGCGGGCGCGATCGCGCATGCGCTCGAGCTCCCTCGGAGCCAGCACGGCGATCTCGCCGATCGCGTGGCCCTGATCGAGGAGCTCCTTGATCAGGCGGATACGGGAGACGTCCTCGTCGGTGTAGAGCCGATACCCGGACGGTGAACGCTGGGAGGAGAGCGACGCGTAACGCCGCTCCCACACGCGCAGCGCGTGCTCCGAGATGCCCGTCGCGCGAGCGACTGCCTGAATGCGATACAGCGCGCGCGCTGAGGGTTTGCTCACGAGGGTGTTCCCGATAGAAGGCTGACGGTCTTTGCGACTCCCGGGTAGCCGAGGAAGAACCAGCGCCACCAGCCGACCATCATCGTGCCATGGCCGATGAGGATGAGGGCGTGACTCCACATCTCGACGCGGTCGGAGTTCTTCTTCGCATAGCGGGTCCAGTGGAACGCTTCGTCCACGAGACTGTAGACGAACGACAGCACGGTGAGGACCATCGCCGGGATCCAGAAGGTCGCTGGGTGGCTGTACGCGGCGCAGAGCAGCACGCAGGAGCCGATCCCGCAGAAGATGGTCACGTGGTGGACGAGGCCCTCGGCCCCCTTGAGGACCTCTTTGTAGACGGTGCGGTGGCCGATGGTGTCGATCGAGATCGCGAGCGCGAAGATCGCGGCGCCGACCGGGACGAGCCAGGCCTCGGCGGGGAACCGGACCCCGTGCGTCGAGCCGAAGAGGAGGAAGCCGCCCGTGGAGAAGAACAGGCCGAGCATGAGCCCGACCCAGCTCACGTAGACCAGCCAGTCCTCTCGCTGGAACTCGCGGAAGCGACCGAAGTAGATCGCCAGGTCAGATCGGTACGACGTCATGGGGGAACCCGAGGGTGCGGTCCGGCGCCGCGGGCGCGCGTCGGAGCAGGAGGCGACGAGGGAGCTCGGCGATCGTGAGGACGAGCGCGAGCAGCACGAGGAGGAGCTTCTTGGGGGTGGAGACGACGGCGCGGCCCCGATAGGGATCGCAGCCGCGGCGCCGGAGCTCTCCGCCGATGGCCGCGTAGATCAGGCGCGCCGCGCGCACGGCGAGCGCGCAGCGGAACGACAGGGCGAGGAGCCCGGCGTCGGCGGAGCGGTAGTAGCGATCGGCCTCGTCGAGCATGTCGGCGACGCCGTGATTCGGCGGGATGTACCGCCGACCGTCGCGCTCGTCCTCGGCGACGTCGCGGCAGATGTTGGTGAGCTGCATCGCGATGCCGAGGTGCGCGGCGTTGCGCAGCGCACTCGGATCGCGGACGCCCATCACGTGGCAGAGCATCAGCCCGACCACGCCGGCGACGCGCCAGCAATAGCGAAGCAGGTCGTCGAGCGTGCGGTACTGCGTACGCGCGACGTCCATCGCCATGCCCTCGATGAGCTCCTCGGCGTAGAGGCGCGGGATGCGATACGCGCGAACCACCGCCGCGAAGGGCTCGGTGGAGCGGCCGGAGTAGAGCTCGTCGAGCTCGGCGCGCAGCTTCGCGAGCGCGGCCGGGCGCTCGTCGTGCGGCGCGAGATCGATCGCGTCGTCGACGTGCCGGCAGTACGCGTAGACGGTCGCGAACGCGTCGCGGGACGCGGGCGGCAGGAGCCTCGCGGCGAGCGAGAAGCTCTTGCTGTGCTTGGCCATGACCTCGTGGCTCATTCCTCGGCCGCCTCCGCCAGCACGGCGCGCGGCTCGACGCCGAGATCCTTGAGAAGCAGGTTGGCCGTCGCCTTCGCCGAGCCCACGACGCCCGGCACGCCCGCGCCCGGATGGGTGCCGGCGCCGACGATGTAGAGGCCGGGGATCTTCGGATCGCGGTTGTGCGGCCGGAACCACGCGCTCTGCGTGAGCTGCGGCGCGAGCGAGAACGCCGCGCCCTGGTACGCCATCAGCTTCGACTGAAAATCGTTGGGCGTGAACCACCGCTTGGTGACCACGTGCTGACGAAGGTTCGGCATCTGCCGCTCGAGCGAGGCGAGGATCTTCTCGGCGTACGCGGGCGCCTCGGCCTCCCAGTCGACGGCGGCGTTGCCGAGGTGCGGGACCGGCGAGAGCACGTAGTACGCGCCGCACCCCGGCGGGGCGAGCGACGGATCGGTCACCGTCGGCGCGTGGAGGTAGAGGCTGAAGTCGTCGGGGAGCGACGGGCCGTGGAAGATCTCTTTGAGCAGCGGCTCGTAGCGCGGCCCGAAGAGCACGGTGTGGTGCGCGATGTCGTAGTTGATGTCGGTGCCGAAATAGAGGACGAACAGCGACATCGACCAGTCGGACTTCTCGAGCTTCTTCGTCGTCGCCTCGTCGCGATAGAGCTTGCTGTAGGTGTGGTGGATGTCGGCGTTCGACACGACGGCGTCGAACGGCTCGCCGTCGACGAGGTGCTTACCGTCGACGACCTCGATCCCCGACACGGGAGTCGACAGGCGGAGCTCGCCGCCGAGCTCCTGGTACAAGCCGATCAGCGCCTGGATCAGCGCGCCGGTGCCCCCGCGGGGGAACCACACGCCCCACTTGCGCTCGAGGTAGTGGATCAGCGTGTAGATCGCGCTGGTCTCGAACGGGTTGCCGCCGACCAGGAGCGAGTGGAACGAGAGCGCCTGCCGCACGTGCTCGTCCTTCACGAACTTGGCGACCATCGAGTACACCGAGCGGTGCGCGCCGAGGCGGATGAGATCGGGCGCGCAGCGCACCATGTCCATGAACCGGAGGAACGGGACGTGGGCGAGCTCGCTGTAGCCGGTGTCGAACACCTCTTTCGAGTAGTCGACGAACCTGCGGTAGCCCTTGGCGTCGCGCTCGCTCCGCGCGGCGATCACCTGCTCGAGGTCGCCGTCGTAGTCGAAGGTGTCGCCGTCGTCCCACACGAGGCGGTAGAACGGCTTCACCGGGAGCATCTCCACGCGGTCGGCCATGCGCGCCCCGCCCACCTCGAACAGCTCCTCGAGGCACTCCGGGGCGGTGATCACCGTGGGACCGGCGTCGAAGGTGTAGCCCTGGTCGCGGTAGACGTAGGCGCGACCGCCGGGGAGATCGCGGGCCTCGAACATCACCGTCGAGACGCCAGCCGCCTGCAGGCGGATCGCGGCGGCGATCCCGCCGAAACCGCTACCAATGATAGCCACTTTATGCATAGGCGTGCTCCAGGGTGCGAATGTCGCGTTCGAGGCTTTGGATGGAGACGTTGGGAACTGCGAGGCGCAGCTCGTGGATGGCGCGATCGAGGTGCTCGCGTGGCTTGCGCCGCATCTGCGGGGTGAGGTGGCCGCGGATCACCTCGAGCGGCGCCCGCAGCAGCGCGCGGAACGTGTGCGGCTCGAGCTCCTCGGCGAGCCAGGCCCACACCCACGTCGGTCGCGACGCGGAGAGATCTTCCTGGCCCTTCGCCTTGCGCGACGGCGAGACGATGCCCGAGAGGTCGTCGTACATCTGCAGCGCGACGCCGACCTCGCGCCCGAAGATCGCGAGCGCCTGCTCCACCGCCGGCGAGGCGTGCGCGGCGATCGCGCCGAGCGAGCAAGAGAGCGCGAGGAGGCTCCCGGTCTTGAGCCGGGTGGTGGCCGCGACGGCGGAGGGGATGTCGCCTTGCGTGAGCGCGTCCACCCGCAACGAGATGTCGAGCGCCTGCCCTTGGTGACAGCGAAGGAGCGTGGTCGCGGTGCGGCGGAACATCGAGGCCGCGGTCGAGCGATCGACCGGCAGGCCCGCCATCACGAACAGCGGCCAGAAGTACATCCAGTTGCCGGCGTTGAGCGCGATCGGCACGCCCCAGGTGCGGTGCAACGCGGGCGCGCCGCGACGATGGGTCGCCTCGTCCTCGATGTCGTCGATGACGAGCGAGCCGGCGTGGAGCATCTCCACGAGCTGCGGCAGCTCGGGCGGCAGCCGCGCGCACTCGCACGGCGACGCGGCCCGCGCGACGTTGAACGCGTGCTCGACGAGGCGCGCCCGCACCTCCTTGCCCGGACGCGACACCATGTCGGCGACCGGCGGTTGGAGCACCCGCCGCGCGAGCTCGAGGCCGGCGAGATCGTCGAGCCCGAGCGCGCGCGACAGCTCGCGCAGGTCGAAGTGATCGTCGAGCATGTTGCGGAGGACGGGGACGGACGGAAGCGGATGCGCGCTCATGCAGACACCATTTGGGCAAGGGCCGCGCGCAGCGAGACGCCGCGCGGCGGACGGCCACACACCACCCGCGCGCGATCGGCAGCGGTGGTCTCGAGGGCGTAGAAGCGCCGCACCGTGGGCTCCGGGAGGTGATGGAAACGCTCCATCACGTCGACCCGGTGCTCGGGAGGGGTGGCGCCGAAGAGGAGGCGGTTGAGGAGGAGGGCGAAGCGGAGCTGCCGATTGTGCCGATCGCACAGCGTGCGAAACGCGTCGTTGAAGACGTGGGGGAACGAGTCCGCGACGTGCAGCGCGAGCCGCAGCGCGATCGGGAACGAGTAGCCGGTGGTCGGGTGGAAGAAGCCACCGCGATACCCGGCGACGAGCGGCTCGGTCGGCGCGAACTGCATCGTGAGCGGCAGCGGGAGGACCCCGTGCTCGCGACGAACAACTCGGTCGACCTCCAGACCGATGCGCGATGCGTACTCGAGGATTCCTCCGTCGAGGTCTCCGAGCGTGGGTGTGTTCGAGAAGTACGTGTCCTCGACGAGCACTCGCTCCGGCGAGAACGGCAGCACGTAGAAGAATCGGTAGCCGTCGGTCTGCGGGACCGTCGCGTCCATCAACGTGGGGCGCAGGTTCTTCGGCGGCGCGCGGAGGGCGAGCTCGAGGCCGACGAACTTCTGGAAGCCGCAGCCGGGATACGAGCCCTGCTCGGGGCCGCGCGCGTCGATCACGACGTCTGCGTGGAGCGCTCGACCGTCGCTCAGGTGCACGGTGTTGGCCTCGATCGCCGTCGCCGTGGTGTTGGTCAGCGCCTCGACGCGATCGCGCACGACCCGGTGCAGCCGCTCGCTGGTGATCGACGCGTAGGGGATCTCGAAGCTGCGCGCGAGGCCGGGGAACGAAACGCTCCAGCCGTCCCATGCGTGCGCGACGAGAGGCGCGATCACCTCACGCGCGCTCGCCGGCACGTCACCCTCGTGGAACGACCACAGGTGATTGCCGCCGAGCCGCGCGTCACGCTCGACGATGGCGATGCGCGCGCGTGGCCGCTTGGCGAGCGTTGCGAGCGCGATCAGCGCGCTCTGCAGGCCGCCCCCGACCAGGACCATTTCGTGATTCATGCGCAACCTCCATTGACGAATGTTCGTCCAATGTTAGTCTCAGGCGAGGTTACGTCAACATGGATATGGATGCCGGCATGTCGAATTTGTGTCTAACCCTGGCTCCAGCGCTGAAAGCGCGGGGTTTAAGGAAAAAGCTCGGCTCCACGGCCGCGGTCGCCGGAGTCGACCTGACCGTGAGAGGAGGAGAGGTGGTCGGCCTGCTCGGCGCCAACGGCGCCGGTAAGACGACGCTCCTCCACCTCCTCGCCGGCGTCCTCGCACCCGACGCGGGGACGATTGAGATCGCCGGCGCGAGCGATCCCACGCGCCCGCGCACCCGGCGTGCGCTCGGGTTCGCTCCCCAGGCTACTGCCGTGTACGACGAGCTGACCGCTGCAGAGAACCTTCGGTTCTTCGGCAGCGTTCACGGCCTCGGCCGGAGCGCCCTTCGTGCACGGGTCGAGCACGGCCTCGCGTTCGCGGGGCTCATCGACCGGCGCGACGATCGGGTGGGCACCTACTCCGGCGGCATGAAACGCAGGCTCCACGTCGCCTGCGCGCTCATCCACCAACCGGCCCTCCTCTTGCTCGACGAGCCGACGGTGGGTGTCGACGCAGCATCACGGGGGCACCTGCTCGACGGGGTGACCGCGCTCCGCGAGCAGGGCTGCGCGGTGATTTACGCGTCCCACCACCTCGACGAGGTCGCGCGCGTGTGCGATCGGGTGGTGGTGCTGTCGAAGGGACGTGTCATCGCCGAGGACCGGCTCGACGCCATCCACCTCGATCTCGAGGCGCTCCTGCGCGCCGAGGGGGCCGCGTGAACGTCGCGCTCGCCATCGCCGGCAAGGATCTGCGCGTGCTCCTCCGCGACAAGGGCGCGCTCTTCTGGGCGTGCGTCTTCCCGCTCGCGTTCGCGCTGCTGTTCGGCGCGATCTATCCCCACAGCTCGTCCACGGCGAAGATCGCCATCGCGGTCCACGACGAGGAGCGCTCTCCCCAAACGGCGGCGCTCGTCACCGGGCTCGTCGGGATGGAGGTCATCCACACCGCCGACGCCGACGCGCGCGTCCAACGCGGCGAAGCGGTGGCAGCGCTCCACATCGCGCGCGGCGGCGCGCTCAACCTCGCCGTCGATCCGAGCCGCGGCGCCGAGGGCGCCTACGTCGACGCCGCGCTCACCCGTGCGCTCTCGGCCGGGTGCGCGGTGCCGCTCACCCGGCGGAACATCAGCGGCACGGCGCCGCGCTCGGGGTTCGAGCTCGCGTTCCCGGCCGCGGTGCTGTGGGGGCTCATCGGGTGCGCGGGCGCGTTCGCCGCGGCCTCGGTCGCCGAGCGCCGCTCGGGCACGCATCTGCGCCTCCGCGCCGCGCCGATCCGCATGCACACGCTGCTCCTCGGCAAGCTGATCGCGTGCATCGTCGCGTGCGCAGCGGACGCGGCGCTGCTGGTGCTGATCGCGCGGGTCGCGTTCGGGGTGCGCATCGAGCGGTTCGCCGCCCTGCCCCTCGCGATCGCGTCGTGCGCGGTCTGCTTTGGCGGCATCACCGTGCTGCTCGGCGTGATGGGGCGGACCGAGCAGTCGGTCGGCGGCGCGTCGTGGGCCACGCTCCTCCTGTTCGCGATGATCGGGGGCGCGATGGTGCCGCTCTCGGTGATGCCGGACTGGATGCGCGTGCTGTCGAGCGCGAGCCCGGTGAAGTGGGGCATCGTGGCGCTCGAGGGGGCGACGTTCCGCGGGCTGCCCATCGCCGAGGTGCTCCCTGCGTGCGGCGTGCTGCTCCTCTTCGGGTCCGTCGCGCTGCTCTCGGGCGCGGTGCTCCAGCGGAGGACGGCGTGAAGGTCCTCTTCCTCGCCGAGGCGGTGACCTGGTCGCAGGTCGTTCGCTTGATGGTGCTCGCGCGCGGCCTCGGTCGCGGGTTCGACGTGCATTTCGCCTCGGCGCGCTTCGACGAGAAGCTGTTCGAGGGCACGCGGTTCAAGCGGTGGCCAATCTGGTCGCTCTCGCCCGAGAAGGTCGAGGCGGCGGCCGCCGGTGGGCGCCGGATCTATTCCACCTCGACCCTCGCGCGGTACGTGAAGGACGAGCTGCGCCTGATCGACGCGGTGAAGCCCGACGTCATCGTCTCCGATCTCCGTTGGTCCACGTGCATCTCCGGCCCCGTCAGCGGCGTGCCGGTGTGCACGCTCATCGACGCGTACTGGAGCCGCCGCGCGGTGCGCGAGGCGTTCCCGGTGCCCGACCACCCGATCGTCCGCCTGCTCGGCGTGCCGATGGCCGAGAAGTATTTCCCGATCGCGCTCCCCAAGGTGTTCCAGCACTTCGTCGCCCCGGTCAACGATCTGCGGCGCCGCTACGGGCTGTCGCCGATCGGCGATCTGTTCGACGTCATCAACTGGGGCGACCGCGTGCTGTTCCCCGACGATCCGCGGATCACCCCGCTCTCGAGCGTCGCGCCGCACGAGACGTTCCTCGGCCCGGTGCTGTGGGCGCCGCGGGTGCCGCTGCCCGAGTGGTGGGGCGCGAGCGACCGGCCGCTCGTTTACGCGACGCTCGGCTCGTCGGGCGCGCTCGGGGCGATGCCCGCGGTCCTGGCGGGGCTCGGCATGCTCGACGCCGACGTGGTGCTCTCGACCGCGTCACGCTTCGTGCCGCGGGCGCTGCCGTCGAACGTGCGCGTGGTCGACATGATCCCCGGCGACCTCGCCGCGCGCCGCGCCGATGTGGTGGTGTGCAACGGGGGCGCGAGCACCGGCTATCAGGCGCTCGCCGAGGGCACGCCGATCGTCGGCATCCCGAGCAACCTCGATCAGTTCCTGGCGATGACGGCGATCCGCGACGCCGGCGCGGGCGTGATGCTCCGCGCGTCGACGGTCACGCCCGAGCAGGTCCGCGACGCGGTGCTCGAGGCGCGCACGCTGCAGGTGCCGCGCGGGAGCGGGCTCGATCCGCAAGCCGAGTTCCGGGCCGCGCTCTTCGCCTGCAGCGGTCGACAGTCGACAGTCGACAGTCGACAGCCCGCGGCCGCGAGACCCTGAGCGGCCCATCTCCGCGAAATCGATCCGTGCCCCTTGTCCCGGGACGAGGACATCGAACGTCCCCTCGGTGAGGCGGTTCACGCTGCGGTCGGAGCAAGGGCATGGGCCCGGTCCCAATAGCCCTTACGCAACGCGGCGCGTCCCGCCTCGACCGACGGCTCTGACGTACACTTCGAGACATGACGCGCAAGACCCTCGGCTCTGCACTCGTCCTCTTCACCACCCTCGCCGGCGCGTGCAGCGGGGCCTCGAAGGACGCCGGGAACGACCTCACCGACGCGAGCGGGGCCGACTCGACGGCGGCCGATGGGGCCGAGGAGTCCTCGACCGCCTCGCTCCGCGTCGAGCCCGCCGAGATCGTGCTCACCGCGAAGCTCGATGGGACGTCCACGTCTGCGACCATCAAGGTCTTCGAGAAGGCCACGCCGAGCTCGCCCGAGACCGAGGTCACGGCGGCATTCACGCTCGGCGATCCCTCGCTCGCGACGATCGACGGGAACACCGTCGGGAAGGCGACGCGCGGCGGCGTCGCCACGATCACCGCGCGAACGCCGCGCGCCTCCGCGGACGCCACGTTGAAGGTGAAGCTCGTCGGGGACGCGTACCTGCCCGGCACCGACGACAAGACCAAGGCGTCCTTCGACGCGGCGACCGCGAAGAGCGATCCGACCAAGGCGCCAGCGATCGAGTATCCGCTCGACGGCGCGATCGTCCCCCGCAACGTCCCGCCGATGGAGGTGCAGTGGTCGCAGAGCGCCGACGCGAACGTCTGGCGCGTGAACGTCAAGACGACGGACACGCTCGACCTCGCGATCTACGCGAAGTCGCGCGAGGCGCTCCTGACCGCGGCGCAGTGGGCGACGGTCGCCGAGAGCGCCGCGGGTCACTCGGCCGAGATCACCGTCGACGCGCTCGGTGCCTCGGGCTTGTTCCGCTCTACGCCGGTGACGCTCGTGGTCGCGCGCGATCGCATCGATGACACGTCGATCTTCTATTGGGAGTCGTCGAGCGGCTCCATGAAGGTGCTCGACTTCGCGAGCGGCAAGCTCGCGCCCCTGCCGGTGACCGGGAGCGCTTGGGCGCCGGGCGATCCGAGCAAGTGCGTCGCGTGCCACGCCGTGTCACGCGATGGCACCCGCTTCGCGTACACGAGCGGCGGCATGGAGCTCGGCACCCTCGTCGCGAACAAGGAGAAGACCTCGTTCGTCGCCGCGATCGAGCCGGGCACGAAGGTGACGCCCGGGTTCCGCTGGACCCATGGGGTCTTCAACCCGAAGGAGTCCGACACGCGCCCTGCGTTCCTCGTCACGAAGGCCGACAAGGTGCCGGACAACACCGCCGGGCACGTTCGCCTCGCGCTCATCGACCCCGACAGCGGCGCGGAGCTCCCCTCGAACCTCACCGAGTGGCTCGCCGCGTTCCCCGCGGGCATGCCGCGCGATCTGCTGCAGCCCGACTGGTCGAACAGCGGCGTCGTCGTGTTCAACGCCTACGACAGCGAGATGCCGAACCCCGATCCAGCCGGATCGCCGCCCAAGGCGTGGGTACGTCTCCTCGGCGACGACTCGGTTGGCGGCTCGATCGTCGAAGCGTCCGTCACCTACGACGCGGCGGCGAAGAAGTTCGTCTTCGGCGCCCCAAAGGTCCTCGTGAAGGCGAAGGTCGGCGCGTCGCTCGACGTCACCGAGAGCAACACGCTCCCGCAAATCTCCCCCGACGAGTCGCTCGTGGCGTTCGCGCGCTTCGACGGGTGGTGGCCGGTGAAGTACCAGTCGCCCGCGGTGATCAACGTCACCGGGCGGATCGCGATCGTCCGCCGCGCCGACGGGACGGTCGTCGAGCTCGGCAAAGCGAACGGCCCGCCGAACAGCGACGTGACGCAGCCTCAATGGGCGCCAACGGTCGGCACCGACTATGCGTGGCTCGCGTTCTCCGCCGAGCGCCCGTACGGGCACCGCATGGCGAAGGGCATGACGCTGCCCGCGAGCTGCTTCGCGGGGACCGGCATGACGCTCTGCAAGAACATGTGGATCACCGCGATCGATCGAAAGCTCGCTGCGGCGGGGAGCGTCGATCCGAGCAACGTGCCCTTCTGGATGCCGGGGCAGACCGCGCTCGCCTCGGCGGTGAGCCCACGCTGGACGAAGACCGCGGTGAAGGTCGCGAAGTAGCCGGGATACTTGCTCGGAAAGTTTACTGCTCGGTGCCAGAACGTGTCGCGCACATGGGGAGTGTTGACGACGGGCGGCTGCGACTACTGAGCGGCGAACACCGGCTTGAAGGTCGTCGCTGGCACGCGCGGCGATCCAACCGCTGACAGCGCACTGTCGACTGTCGACGCCCCTCAGTGCCCGCAGTGCGTATGCGCCGTCTCGCAGTGCTCGCGCTCTTGATACAGGTTCTGGCAGTCGCTGCCGGTGCAGTTGCACGCGTGGGCGAAGACGCAGGCGCTGCCGTTCCAGATCCAGCCCTGCGGGCCCGAGCAGTCGGTCTTGAAGCCGTTCACGTCGGCCGGCTCGCACGAGCCGAACCGGTGGCACGCGACGAGCGCGACGGCGGTGAGCAGGAGCAGGAGGCGGGACACGGGGTGGATGTTATCAGCCGCCGCGCAGCCAGAGCAGCTGGTTCTGATACCGCATGTAGATCGACTTCAGACGGATGAGGTCCTCGTAGATCCACGGGGCGAGCTCGCCCTGCTTGGTCGACTTCTGGATGAGGGCCTGCACCTCCTTCATGCGCTGCTCGATCTGCTGCGCGGGGACGCCCTCGAGCCCGCGATCGAGCTCCTCGGCGAGGCGGTGAGCGGCGTCGTGGTGGTCGCGATCGAGCTGGTCGTAGCTCGCGAGCGCGGCGTCGAACATGCGGCGAATCCAGGCGATCTTGTCGGAGAGGAGCGGGCGGTTGCCCTCGATCTGGAAGAAGTCTCCGGCGGCGTTGGGGGTGATCTTCTCGTGGAGCGCGAAGGGGATCACCTGGCGGAGGTCCTGGACGGTGACCTCGGGGCCGCCGCGCACGTAGGCCATCGCCTTGGCGAGCTCGAGGATGGTCTGGAACGAGCGGACCGACAGGCCCTGCTGGGTCTGCGCGCAGAGGTGCTTGGTCTTGTCGAGCGGGCACTGCTCGTTGCACACCTGCGCGAGCGGGATGCCGGCGAGGCGGAGCGTGTCCTTGTTCTTGTATTCGAACTGGACGCTCGCGCGCTGGCAGAACTCGAGCTGGCCGACGAAGAACTCGAGCCGCCGGAGCACTGGCGCGGGGATCGGGATCGCGCGGATCTCGCGGCGCAGCTCGTCGAGCTCCTCGGGCGAGAAGACGATGTCGTTCGGGACGACCTCGTTGGGATCGATGCCCCGCTCGACGCGGCTCAAGAGCGTGCCGAGGAAGCGCGAGTTGAACGGCATCGCCTTGATGGTGAGGTCGATGCGGTCCTTGAGCGCCTCGATCACCTGGAACGTGCCGCCGCCGGCGTCGTCGTTGGCGGTGAGGAACCACGCGGCGTCGCGCGCCTCGACCACCTGGTCGAACATCTCGGCGTACCCCTCGGCCATGAGCGAGAGCAGCGCCGACTGGGTCTTGGTGGGGATGCGGTTGTACTCGTCGACGATCTTCACCCGCATCGTCAGCCAGCGGCGCCAGCTCACCTTCACCTCTTCGAGCGCGCGCGCCTCCATCATCGCGCTCGGGAGCGGCGTGCCGAGGAGATCGGCGATGGTGAGCTGCGGATGACCGTGCTGCACCGAGCGCCGGACGTCCTCGTAGGTGTAGCCGGCGAGGATGCCCATCAGGATCGCGGTGGCGGTCTTGCCCTTGCCGGGGCCGCCGACGAGGAGCGCGCGGCGGCGCGTCGCAAATGTCAGCAATGGCAGTAACACGTAGGAGCAGTAGCTCGCCTCGGTGGGCAGCTGCACCGCGGCGCCGCTCGGGAACGCGAAGCGCGGCGCGTTCTGCTCGCCGTACTCGATGTCGTAGTAGGGCGCGATGACCGCGTTGTTGACGATCCAGTAGTAGGCCTGCCGCAGCTTGGCCGCGAGCGACGGGCCCTCGCGCGCGGAGAGCTTGAGCTCGAGCGGCCCCTCGGCGTGCGCGCGACCGGTGAAGAGACGCGAGACGAGCGACGACCACTCCTGGGACATTCGCCGAGGGTAACCGTGGGGACCCGGGCCGCCGAGGCCCTCAGAACCCGAAGCGGCCGCTGATCGAGAAGTACGCGCCCGCGAGCGACACGTCGCCGTTGGCGATCGAGTGGAGCGGCGCGAGGCGGTAGCCGGCCTCGAGGTGGAGCGCCAAGGGGCTGTGGCCGCCGAGGCGGATGCCGCCGCCGAGCTGCAACGCGAAGTGGCGGGTCTCGGCGATGCGGTCGGGGAGCGCGTCGGCCGGGGCGACGCCGACGTTGGCGCGGACGCGCTGGTAGACGAGCTGCGGCGTCACGGCGACGAACGGGACCCACAGCGCGTATTGCAGGAGGCGCACGGTCACCGGCAGGCCGAGGCCGAGCGCGTCGGCGGTGTGCCCGCCGTGGTCGCCGGCGAGGCCGTAGCGCTCCCAGAACGGGCGGAGGCCGATCGAGGCGATCACGTACGCGACGCGCGTGTTGAGGCTCGCGTCGAGCGCGAGCGCGCTGCCGATCCCGAGGCGCTTGCGGGTGTCCTGCAGGCCGCTCCACGTGCCGACCTCGAACACCGGCACGTGGGGCGGGCTCGCGACGGCGTAGATCACCTCTTCGGTGCGGAGCGGCTTGGCCGCGCTCGCCGGCGGCGCGCAGGCGAGCAGCGCTATCAGGATCCCACGCCTCATTCCTCGTCGGGCGCATTGGAGCCCGAAAACCGCCGCGTCGCCACGAAGAAGTCCGCCGGAGGTGATACGTTCCGGCCGCGTGGCGCTGCTCATCCACCCCGACATCGCCGCTCGCGTCGATCGACTCGAGATCCCCTGGAGCAGCGTCGGCGTCGACCCGTACGGCGTCGAGAAGGTCACCCTCTCGCGGTTCTTCTCCGGGTTGCGCTGGTTCTACCGGCACTACTTCCGCGTGCGCGTCACCGGCGCCGAGCACATCCCGGCGCGCGGCCGCGGGATGTTGATCGGCAACCACTCCGGCGGCGTCGCGATCGACGGCGCGATGGTGCTCGCCTCCTGCATGCTCGAGCTCGAGCCGCCGCGCCTCGCGCAGGGCATGGCCGAGAAGTTCATCGAGCAGATCCCGTTCGCCGCGATGACCACCTCCCGCTGCGGGCAGTTCACCGGTCTCCCCGAGAACGCCGAGCGGCTGCTCCGCGACGACCGCTTGCTGATGGTGTTCCCCGAGGGCGCGCGCGGCACCGCGAAGCTCTACCACCAGCGTGACTCGCTCGTCGATTTCGGCACCGGCTTCATGCGGCTCGCGCTCGCGACCGGCACGCCGATCGTCCCGTTCGCCGTGTGCGGCGCCGGCGACGCCCTGCCGACTGTATATAATGCTTATGAAATCGGCCGCGCGTTCGGCGTGCCCTACCTGCCCTTCACGCCCTGGCTGCTGCCGATCCCGGTGCCGGCGAAGATCTCGATCCACTACGGCGAGCCGCTCCGGTTCGAGGGCACCGGCCGCGAGGACGACGAGATCGTGCACAGCTACGTCGAAGAGGTGAAGTCGCGCGTCGCCCAGCTCATCGAGTTCGGGAGGTCGCAGCCGTGAAGGTGCTCATCCCCGGCATCTCCACGCCGATCGCGCGCCTGTTCGCGAAGCGGCTGGCCGAGCGCGGCGACCAGGTCGTCGGCGTCGACCGGCGCGGCTGGCCCGACGCTCCGGCCAACATCGAGGTGCACAAGGTCGACGTGCGCAAGCGCGCCGCCGAGGACGTGTTCCGCAAGCTGCGCCCGGACGCCGTGGTGCACATGGCCACGGTCTCGCACTTCGCCGAGGTGACCGAGGAGCGCTATCGCATCAACCTCGGCGGCACCCAGGCGGTGTTCGAGCACTGCCAGAACTACGGCGTGCCCCACGTGGTGTTCGTCGGGCGCCACACGTTCTACGGCGCCGGCCCGGAGTCGCCGCTCTATCACGTCGAAGAGGAGCCGCCGCTCGCCCTCGCGAGCTTCCCCGAGCTGGCCGATCTCGTGGCCGCCGATCTCCATGCGAGCAACGCGCTGTGGCGCCACCCCGAGATGGCGACCACGGTGCTCCGCTTCTGCTACACGTTCGGCGTCACCGGCCACGGCACGCTCGCCGGCTTCGTGCGCGGCAAGCGCGTGCCCACCGTCGCGGGGTTCGATCCGCTCTTTCAGTTCATGCACGAGAGCGACGTCGTCCGCGCGCTCGAGCTCGCCATCGACAAGGCGCCGCGCGGAGTGTTCAACGTGGCCGGCCCGGCGCCGGTGCCGCTGTCGATGATCATCCGCCTCACCGGCCGCACCCGGGTGCCGCTGCCCGAGCCGCTCCTCGCGGCGATGCTCGGGCGCTTCGGCCTCCCGAAGCTCGCGCGCGGCGCGATCGAGCACCTCAAGTACCCGGTGCTCGTCGACCACGCCGCGTTCCGCCGCGCCACGGGCTTCGTGCACGAGGTCGACGAGCGCGGGGCGATCGACAGCTTCGCGCGTGCGTTCCCCGTGTGATCACGCACCGAGCGCCTTGCGCACCTCGTCGGGGGTCGAGTCTGCCCAGCGGCCCGTGAGCTCGCTCGCGGCGCAGAAGGTGCGGCTGAGCATCTTGTCGATGTAGAGGGTGCCGTTGATGTGATCGACCTCGTGTTGGAGGATGCGCGCCGGCCAACCGGAGACCTCCCACTCGACCTCACGGCCCTCGACGTCGAAGCCCGTCACGCGCACGGTGCGCGCGCGCGGGACGAGCGCGGCCCAGCCGGCGACGCTCAGGCAGCCCTCGAAGAACGTCATCTGCTCGTCGCCGAGGAGCTCGAGGGTCGGGTTGATGAACGCGATCGCGCCGAACGGCACGCGCTCGCGCGCGTCGCGCTGCTTCTTTGAGAGGCGCGCCATGCGGCCCTCTTCGTCCTCGAGGACGATCACCCGCAGCGGCACGCCGATCTGCGGCGCGGCGAGCCCCACTCCGGGCGCCTCTTGCATCACGCGGATCATCGTCGACACGAGCTCGCGCAGCTCCGGCGTGCCGAACTCGGTGACCGGGTTGGCCGCGGTGCGGAGCACGGGATCGCCGGCCTGAACGATGTTCGTGGGTCCCATCCGCGGACGAACGTAACACCCTCCCCCGGGGGTCCAGTGACCATTCCCGACGCGGTCGCGCGCGCTAGGCTCGATGGATGCGCTTGCACGCCGTCGCCGCCGTCGCCCTCCTCGCGCTGGTGCCCACCGCCGCCCGAGCGGCCGACACGTGGACCACGCCGTACGACGGCGTGCGGCGGCTGATGCGCACCACCACCAACCCGTGGAGAATCCACGCGCTGGTCGTCGATCTCAGCGTGCCGGGCGTGCGGTTCGAGTCCACCGCGACGGCGCAGCGAAAGCGCACGCCCTCGGCGTTCGCCAAGCTCATCTCCGCGCAGGCCGCGATCAACGCCGACTTCTTCTCGTACACCGACTACTCCACGAGCGGGCTCGCCGCCGGCGCGGGCGTGGCGTGGACCGACACCAAGGACACCACCAGCTCGGGCACCTTCTCGTTCGACAAGGACGCGACGCGCGTCGAGATCTCCAAGCCGTCGTTGGTGGTGCCGTTCGACAAGACGTGGATGCGCGGCGTCGTGTCCGGCCACCCCGCGATCGTCGTCGACGGGGTCGCTCAGCCCAACACGTCGGGCACGCTGTGCCCCAACCGACACCCGCGCACCGCGGTGGGCCTCTCGAAGGACAACAGGACGGTGTACATGGTCGTCGTCGACGGCCGCTCCAGCGCCAGCATCGGCATGACGTGCGCCGAGCTCGGCACGCTGCTCAAGGGGCTCGGCGCGTGGACCGCGCTCAACCTCGACGGCGGCGGGTCGAGCGCGATGTACGTGACGGGCATCGGCGTGGTCAATCGCCCGTCGGACGGCAGCGAGCGCGTCGTCGGCAACCACCTCGCGCTGTTCGCGCCCAAGTCTGGCAGCATTGGCAGTATCTCCGGGATCGTCCACGAGACGAGCGGGATCACCGCGCCGATCGCGGGAGCCAACGTCACCATCACCGGCCTCGGCGCCGACGTGACGGACGCGAAGGGCGCGTACGCGTTCCTCGCCGCCGCCGGCACCTACAAGATCACCGTCACCAAATCGGGCTACGTCACGGCCAGCGTCACCAAGACCGTCGCCGCCGGCGCCGACGTGAAGGAGGACATCCCGCTCGAGAAGTCCGCGGTGCCCACCGACCTCGACGGCGACGGCACCGTCGACGACAAGGACAACTGCCCCGACGTCGCCAACCCCGATCAGAAGGACACCGACGGCGACGGCCTCGGCGACGCGTGCGACGGCGACGACGACAACGACGGTAAGTTCGACGAGGACGACGAGTGCCCGCTCGTGGCCGGCGACTGCGAGGCCGGGGTCGCCGACGCGGGCCCGGGCGTGGACGCGGCGCTGCCCGGCGACGACGCGGGTCCGAGCGCCACGCCCGGAGAGCCCGACGCCGCGCAGGGCTCGTGCGGCTGCTCGACGCCCGGCAAGGCCACCGAGGGCGCGTGGGTGCTCGCGCTGCTCGCGTCAGTCCATGGGGTACGCCGGCGGCTCCGCGTACGCCGCGAGCGTTCGTAGCTTCAATCGCGATCGACGCGCGCGCTGAGGACCGGGACGCTCGTCGGCGCGCTCGCTTCGGGGGTCGACTCGGCGGTGATGAACAGGTCGAAGTGCTTCATCGGCGTCAGGGTGCGAAGCTCGCCCGTCAGGTCGTCGTTGACCTTGAGCGCGCCGAGGTTCATGGGCTTGCCGCCGACGGGGTGGGCCCACACGACGTAGGTCGTGGCGCCGGGGGCGGTCTTGGCCGCGCTCGGCACGTGGTGGATCTCGACCACGACGTGGGCGTTGCCGCTGCCCGCGTCGGTCACATGCACCTTGCCCTGCGCGGCCGCGCTCGGATCCGTGCTGACCATCTCTACGGGGCCCTTGGGCTCTGGAGTGCTCCTTCCGCACCCAACGGCCGCGATCGACACGGACAACAACAGCGCTGCAATGGTCTTCATGGTGGCGTTTCCTTCGCTTCCATGAGTTCCATTTCAACTGTTGTGCCGCGCACAAAATGAAGCCGCGCGCTTGCGCGCGCGGCCCGGGTTAGGAGGTTGTCGTAGTCAGTTCGCGAGGCCGGTGCGGAGCAGCATGTACTTGCCGGTGACGTTGCCGACGTCCTCGCCGGCGGTGCGCATGCGGCCACCGCTCGCGGGCGACGTCATCGTGGCGGCGACGCGCGAGTGGATGGTGATCTCGTCGATGAGCTTGCCGTCCTGCGCGACGATCTGGACCGTGATGTCGACCTCGCTGTCGCGGGCGGCGGCGTAGGCGTAGAAGCCCGGCTCGAAGAAGGTGACCGAGGGGCGCAGCGTGTAGAGGCCCTGCTCGCCGGGGGGCGCCGGAACGAGGCCGATGCCCTGAGCGCGGTTGGTGAGGCCCGCGATGAAGCGCTCCTGGAACGCGGCCTTGTCCTCCTGGAAGCTCGCGCGCTGCTTCTCGTCCTTCTCGGCGAGGTAGCCGGCCTCGTCCTTGCCGCCGATGCGGAGGTTCTCCCAGTGCATGCCCTCGAGGTTGAACTTGCGCTGGCCGTTGAGCGGGTTCGGCGTGGCCTGCTGGTGGATGACCCAGCGCGGACCGCAGCCGACGAGGGCGAGAACGAGCAGCGAGAGGAGGAGGAAAGCGCGTCGAGCAATCATGGCGCGGGAGCCTACATCAGTCGCCGCACGTTCGCGCGCGCTCGCGAGAGTCCTCCCTCGATCGCTATCCCATTCGACCCTACGCTTCCCCCGCAGATGGGGGACCTTCGCGAGGCTCTGGGTCGGACGCTGGCCGAGGCGCACCGCGCCTACGCGGCGTTTCGCCCGGAGGTCGCGGAGTACTTGTTCGAGCGCGGGTTCAAGCCGCTGGAGCAGGCGCTCGGCCCCGGGCACGATGCGCTCCTCGCCGCGGTGTTCCGCCTCCACATGGAGTCGATCGGCTCGCGGGCGTTCGGCGTCTCGAGCGACGCGTGGCGCGACAACCCCGGCTGGCCCGATCGCTACTTCCCGATCCTGTGGCTCGACCTGGTCCCGCAGTTGCTGCCAATGCTGCCATCGCCGGAGCGCCTCCCGACGCTGACGTTGCTCTTCAACCTCGGCGAGAACCTCGTCACCGTCGCCCCCACGCTCGGCGGCGCGGTGGCCGAGGCGTTGCTGCGGCGCGCGCCCACCCTCGCGCACGAGGGCGTCGAGCGCGCCGCCGTCTCGGCGTTGGCCGAGCTCGGGATCGTCCCGCGCGACGCGGTGGCGGCGGGCGCTGCCCCCACCGGGGTGCGCCTGCTCGCGTCCATCCCGTTGTCGCTGTGGGATCCCGTCTTCATCCCCGGCGCCGTCGGCTTCGACGCCGAGGGCGCGTTCTACGTGGCCGACCGCGCGAGGCCGATCGCGCTCCACCTCACGCGCGCCGGCGCGAGCGCGCAGCTCGTCGGCCGCCTCTCGACCGGCGTCGTCCGCGAGCCGTCACGGCTGCCGTGCGCGGCCGACCGCCTCGCG
>JALHOE010000062.1 GCA_022843175.1 Deltaproteobacteria bacterium | reverse complement strand
CAACGCTGAGCGATTGCACTCGCATCTCGACTACGTCAGTCCGATCGAGTTCGAATTGAAGTCCAAAATCCACCGCGATGCGGCATAGTCAGACCGTCCACGAGACCGGGGGAGGATCAAGTCGCGATCTCGACGAAGCAGTCGAAGCCCGTAAGAACCGGCCCCTTGCTCCGACAACCCAGGGTCTTCAGCGTGCTCTCCTTGCAGGCTCGAGGCCGGTCGATGCGACGACAGCGAATCTTTTGACAGCCGCTCGACGCGCACGCGGCAGGCGCCAGCGACCGGCAAATCGCGCCATCGAAAGCGTCCGCTGCATCGATGTCCGATGCGACGTCGCCCGTCTCGACAACGACATCGCTCTCTGCGGCGCCATCTCCGGCGTTGATATCGCCATCGGAAACGTCTGCGGACGACAGGTCCGCGCCAACATCGGGCCTCGCGGCTTCGGAAGCGACTTCAGCGCTTCGGCATGCCGTAAGCGAGACTACGGTCGGCAAGAGAATCCAAAGTCGCGACAGCATGTCTTGCTCACGGGTTCCAGCTAGCACGGCTCATGGGCGGCAGCGTGGCCAGGTCCGTGCCGGCCGGCAACCATCCGCGTCAGCGGGTCGATTGCGAGCGAGCGCTGGTCGATGCTCCCGCCGATGAGATCCCGCCGAGCGCGACGACGAGGCCCGCGGTGTTGCGCATACTGGCGTGCGTGTGATCGGCGCCTCGACTTCCAACCCCCTCGCAGGAGAGAGCTTGATGGGGGTGCTCATCGCCGCGATGGCGGTGAAGCACTGGCTCGACCTTGGCGCTCGGCCGCTATCGCAACGTGAGTCTCTTACCCGGGCCGCGCGTTTTGCGCGTCCACGACGCGGGCGCGCACCTCGAGGATCGCGGCCTCGACCGACGGGAAGAGCCACTCGCGAGGCTCGAGCTGTCTGTCGACGCGGATGTGCTGGAAGAGGCCCCGCGACAGCGGCGAGACCGCCCAGACACACGGGCGCCCTTCCGGGACGAGATCGTCGACCTCTTTGCCCGCCGCGTAGTGGAGGTACGTCGCGTCGAGCACGATGCCCTGCACGTCCGGATGTTCGGTCAGCCCGGTGGTGCACGCGCTCTTCATCGACGCGGCCATGTCGGGGGTGTACTCGCCGGCAAAGCTCACGACGAGTATCGCGATGCCCTCCGCGTCGACCACGCGGCTCCAGCTCGAGAACACGGGCGGCGGGTCGATGACGAGCCAGGGGTGCAACGCAGCGAGCTGCGCGATGGCGCCCGGCGGTGTTTCGGCGCCATGCAATTGAAGACGCCTCAACCTACCGAAGAGCGGTGACGTAAAGAGCTCGGCGTCGAGCTTCACCCGGTGCAGGTAGAGCTCCTCGAGGTGAGGGCACCGCTCGAG
This sequence comes from Deltaproteobacteria bacterium, assembly GCA_022843175.1. Lineage (GTDB taxonomy): Bacteria > Myxococcota_A > Polyangia > Polyangiales > JADJMO01 > JALHOE01. The sequence continues at coordinate 40,731 of JALHOE010000062.1, read as the reverse complement.
CAGCTGCAAGATCTCGGCGCTCGATACGTTGGTGTCGTCGAGCGAGACGCGGACGAGGTTCGGACGCGCCACCAGGCGCTCGATCCAGTCCGTTGGCATCGGCCGCTCTCGCCAGGCGGGATTGAAGTCGACCTTGACGAAGGTGTCGCCCCACGCGGTCAATTGCCCGCCGACGCGGCACGCTTCGTTCTCGTTGCCGAGGGAGTCGAGGCGAGGAAACTGAACGCGCCGCTGCGAGCCGTCCTGCCACGTCGTGAGCCTCTCGATCAGCTGGCCGCGAAGATCGACGAACTGCGAGAGAGCCACCGGCACACCGTCGTCCTCGCTGCCGCGTTCGATGCGTCGCCCGCCCGGCTCGACGTAGTTGGTCTCGACGGGGGTTGTTCCGTCGGCCGCGTGCAGCACAAATCCGTCGACAACGCGCGAGCGCACCGTGGCAATCGCGTCTTGCACGGAGGGGAACAGCCACTCCTCGGGCGACAGCCCGCGCTCGGACTTGATGAATTCGTGGAGGCCGCGCGACTTGTCGGAGATGGCCCAGACGCGCGGTCGGCCCTTGAGGACGATGTCATCGAGGCCGGCGCCCGAGGTGTACGAGAGCTCGGTCGCGTCGAGGACCATGCCCTGCGCCTCGGGATGCGCGGCGAGCAGGGCATCCGTATCGGCGCGCATCTGTTTCGCGTCCGCTTCACCCACGTAGTCGCCGACGAAGTGGAACACGAGGACCGGCACACCATCCACGTCGAGGAGCTCACCCGTCGTGATGACTGGTGGCTTGATTAGCAGCGTTCGCAGGCTCTCGCGCAACGCCTCGCGCACGTCACCCGACGTCGACTTGTAGATGGCCGGACCGAACAACACAGGCGCGGCCCAGCGCGCGCCGAGCTTCGCGAGCCCGACGGGCAAGCGCAGGTCGTCCTGGTCGTCCTCGAACGCGATGGCGATCCGCAGCTCCGCTTTCCGCCGCGCCGTGCCGCTCAGCGCCGCGATCTCGTCGAGGGGCAGCTCCTCGTCGGGATCGTCGAGCGCCTCTTCGAGGCGTGCGAACAGCGCGGGTGAATCCGGCACGTCGATGTCCGACGCGATGCCGGCGAGCGTCTCCGCATCGAGGGGCGGGCCCGGATCCTGGTCCGTTGGCTTCCGACAGACCTCGCACAAACAACGCTGCTCGGCGACGAGCTTCCTCACGTAGTCGAGGATCGGACACTCGGCGAAGTCGATGCGGACCAGGCCCGCGTTCGTCCACACGTCGAGGTAGTCGCCGTAGACGGCCACGAGCGCGTCGCCGTCATCGAGCAGAAAATAGAGGGTCTTGGGCGGATACCACGCCCGGGGCTCGAGCTCGGCGTCGTGCTTCTCGGCGATCTCCTGCAGATCCGCGAAGACCTCGGGATCGACGCACGCGCGATCGGTCCAATGATACGCCGCGTACTTCATCGGGAAGTCGTCGCCACCATCGCGGAACGTGAACGACACGCCCCGGAAGCCCCCGTCCAGCGGCTCCTCGTACCAGTGGCTGGTCTGATCGCCGATGTAGTTGTCCAAGATGCTGCGCGTCAGCCGCGAGGTCAGCGCACCGCGGAGACGCTTCTCGATGCGTTTCCACAGCGCCTTGTGCAGCCTCTCGCGCTTCGCGGGTTGGTCGGGCTGCTTCGCGAATCGAAGGAGAACGCCGATGCCACCCATGGTTCCGCGATGGTATCCGGGTTGGCGGATCGCGCGCGACGGAGACGACTCACAGAAACGTCGCGACGCACCGGGCCGTCCGAGGTGAAGATCGGAGAGGGGATCCTATTCCTCCCACGCGTCCGCGACGCCGAGGAACTCTTTGCTCGCGTCGGTCGGGATGGTGAAGTCGACCGGTCGCATGTTGGCGATGCAGCTCTTGTCGACGGGCTTCTTGGGATCGGCGAGGAAGCTCGTGACCACCAACGCGCCGCACGACTTCGCCACCGCGTCCTTGGTGGGCGATGAACCGAGCACCGCGTGCGTAGCGCCCGGGAACACGACAAGCTCCTGATTCGGCGCCTTGAAGTGCTCGGCAAAGGGGATCACGTTCTCGAGGGGAGTCGCCGGGTCGAGCGTCCCGTTCATCATCAACATCGGGACCGAGGTCGTCGGGTATTTGCCGATGAGCGGATCCTCGTAGCGAGGGAAGTGCGGCGCGGCAGCCCCGAAGTACGGCCCGAGATCGCGTGACACGTACGCCGCGTCGGCGATGGCCTGGAGCTCGGGGACGGTGGGTCCGGGGTTCGGCCACAGCTCCGAGATCCCGATCACGCTCGCGAGGACGGGTGAATTGACGATGAGGTCGGGAGGCGGCGCCTTGAAGAACAGCTTGTCGAAAAGGAACTTGAGGGCCTTCACGTCCGCCTCGTTGCAACGCTCGGCGCGATACGAGAGCGCGAGGACCAGCGGTCGCAGCCGGGGATCCCAAACCGCGTTGCCAGCGGCGAGTCGCAGTAGCACGCGAGCCGGTGCCTTCTCGGACAACGCAGGGCAGTGACCTCCGTCCAGCTTGGCGAGCGTCGCACCGATCCGCGCCCACGGATCGGCGCCCATCTTGCCGCTGCAGAAGGCGTCGGCCGCACACGCCTTCGCGAGCTGTTGTCCCGCGGCGTTGAAGGTCTGGTCGTACGACGTGAAGCGAAAGCCCGGCGGCACGATCCCCTCGAGGATGACGCCGTCGACCCCATCCGGTCGCAGCTGCAGGTAGCGCTGCGCCCAGTACGATCCGTACGACGCTCCGTGCACGAAGACCGACTGACCGGGCACGCGCGTGCGATCGATGAGCGCCGCGACGTCCTTCGCGGCGTTGGTCGTGCTGAACGCGAGGAGCCGATCACCCCACTCCGCCTTCGCGTCGGCCGCGCATCGTTTCCACTCGTTTGCCGCGATGCCGACACCGCTCGCGCTCCCGGGCGCTTCGTTCGTCTTGCATCCGAGCCGTGACGATCGACCCGTGCCGCGGTGATCGGGGATGTAGACGTCGACCGCGGGCAGCTCGTCGAGCGCGAGCTTACCGAGCGGTTCCAAGCCAACGCCCGAGAGCCCCGGCCCTCCGTTGAGCAACCACAGCGCGCTGCGCGCCTTCTCCTTGGCCGGGATCCGCTTGACGAAGACGCCGATCTTCTCGCCGTCGGGCGCTTCGGGGTTCAAGGGGAGCGGCACCGTGGCGCAGAACGCACCCGTGCCCTCGCCGCCCGTGATGATGGGACAGCGCTCCCACTCGATCGCCGCGACGCCGGCTTCGCCGCCATCGAGCACGCCGCTGTCGCCGGCATCGTTGGCAGGTGCGGCAGCATCGCCGCCACCTCCACACCCTACGAGCAGGACGAGTGAGAGCGACACACACGACCCGAGCAAGCTTGAACCATGCGCCATGATCTCCTCCCGATGGCAGGCCGAGGTGGCCTGTTAGGAGAGACGGAAGCCGCCGCCGGATGTGAAGCCTCCTAGGTTTTCGCGAGAATCGCCCGCATTTCCGCGACGACGGGGATGGTCACGTCGACCGCGCCGAAGGCATCGATCACCCGCTGCGCCAAGAGCCGCGCCCTCGCCCTGTCCCCTCGTGCGAGCGCTCGCTTGGCCAGAGCCGGGCACAGCCAGCTCGCGAAGTGGGGCGCCCCCGCCTCGGCCACGACCTGCGCCTCGATCTTGTCGGCGAGCTCGCGGTCGCCGGCGGCGTCGAAGACCGACACGGGCAGCTGTCGCTTCGCGCTGCGGAGCTCGACGAGCGGTCGCCATGCTTCCGCCGCCGCTCTCGAATCGCCGGCAGCAAACCGCTCGAGGCCACGCAGATGGACGCGAACGATGTCGGTGACGTCCTCCACTCCAATGCCGGAATCCAACACCGCGCGCACCCGCGTCGCGCACGTCCGAGCCACGGCGGCGCTCGCCCTCGTACAAGCATCGAGGAGCTCGTTGACCGTCGGCGTCGTGAGCACAGCGTGCGGCTCCTTCGGGTCGAAGAACCTGTCGAGGAGTCGGATCAACGCCGCGTCGAGGTCGCCGATCGCGAAATGGGTATCGATCCACGGTCCCATCACCGCCCGCGTTGCATACGTGTCTCCCCCGTAGGTGACGATCTCGTCCATCACGGCATCGACGCGACGTGCCGCAGCAGCGATGCGCCCGTCATGGATCTCGGCGCCTGCGACACCTGCAGCACCGACCCAGCGCAGACGCGGTTCCGACGAGCCGAGCAGCCGCCCACCCACCGCGCGCGCCTCCTCGACGCGCGACACCGCGAGGAGGCTCGTCACGTAGCCACTCGCCGAGTCCCCCGAGGTCGGCGAGAGGAGCCACCCCCGCGAGGTCGCGCGTAGCTTCACCTCCGGGCTCGCCCCGGGGATCTTCGAGACGTTGAGGTGCGCGTTCACCGACTCGGGCTGCCACGCCTCGAACGCACGCGCGTAGGTGCCGGCGTTGGGATTTCCAATTCCCCCGAGGGCGAGCGTGAACCACGGAAACGCGATCGGATCGTCCTCTGCGAGCGGCAACAGCAGCTCCGCCACGGCGCGCGATCGCCCAAGACCAAGCATCAGGTTCGCCTCGGCCATCGCGTACGCAGAGCGAACCGCGGGGCGGGTCTCCAGTGCGCGCTGCTTGGCGAGCGCGGCAGCAAATGCTTCGCGCGTCTCGCGCGACGTCGTCGAGTCGGAGAGCGCGGCAGCGGCGAGGATCAGCGCGCGCGGCGAGCTGACATCGGGCGATCCGCTGAATCGAGGACGTGCGATCTGCTGAAGGCGCGCCTCGGTGGCGAGGAACATCGGTTCGAGCTCCGGCAAGGAGCTGCGAAAGGGAGCGCCACGCGCGGCCGCCCACGAGAGCTCGTCCTGCGCGTCCCAGGCTTCGCTCAGATCCGCGAGCGCGAGCGCAGCGCGTGGGTCGGAGGTGGCGCCCGCCGCTTCGAGCTCGGGAAACGCAATTCGCAGAGGCACGGCCTGCGGACCGAGCAGACCATCGGTCGCGTCCACGACGGCGCGCAGCAGCGTCTCGTGCTCGCCGCTCGCGGTCGCGACGACGCGATCGTCCCTGGCGCGTAGGGTCAGCTCGACACGCAAGCGGCTGCCGAGCTTGGTCACCTTGCCGTCGAGGACCGCATCGCCGCGCGCTTTGGCCGTTTGCAGCGTGCGCGCTCGCGAGCTCGGCGCATCGAAGGGATCGCGTGGAAAATCGGTCGTGGGCGCGTGCGGCAGGTCGAGGAGCGACGCAGGTAGAAGCACGCGTGCGCTGCGACCACCGAGCGCCACAAGGAGCCGTCGGCACGCGCGACTCGCGGCCGCGGCACCGAGCCAACCGCTCGGCTCCTGCACGCCCTCCACCGCGAGCACCGGACACGCGACCCGTGTCTCATCGCCGACGAGTGGTGACGCGGGAGCGACGGGCGCCTGCGGCGCGGTATTCACGCGGCGCACGCGAGCCACCGTGAGGCTGATGCCGGCGACCGCCGCGACGAGCAACAGGCCGATCGCCGCACGCAGGCTCGTTCGCGCGCGCGGCTCGATCGCGAGCGCGGTCGACGTGGAGAGCTGCTCCACGTTGACGACGTCGGCGAGCAACGCCGCGCCGTCGGCGGGACGCGCGCTCGGTTCCTTGCTCAGGCAGCGTGAGACGAGCGACTCGAGCGCAGGAGACAGCCCGGGGATCGGGTTCGGCACGTCACGATCGATGGCGATCAGCAGCTCGACGGTCGTTCGCCCGGCGAACGGACGTTTGCCTGCGAGCATCTCGTAGAGCATCACGCCGAACGAGAACACGTCGGTACGTGCGTTGACCGGCAGCCCCTTCGCTTGCTCCGGCGACATGTACGCCGGGGTGCCGAGGATCTTCCCATCGACCGTGCCGCCCTCGGCGCCCTCGAGCTCCCCGCCGGCGAACAGCTTGGCGAGCCCGAAATCGAGGATCTTGGGATCGCCATGCGCATCGAGCACCACGTTCTCGGGCTTCAGATCCCGATGAACCACGCCCGCGCGATGCGCAGCGGCAAGGCCCTCGGCGAGCTTGCGCGCGACGAGCAGCGCTTCCTCCGGAGACAGCCGTCCCTCGAGCAGTCTCGCGCGAAGCGTTCGCCCCTCGACGAGCTCCATCGCGAGATACGGGCGACCGTCGATCTCCCCGACGTCGTACACCGTCGCGATGGACTGCGCGGAGGCCATCGCAGCGGAGCGCGCTTCACGCATGAACCGACGTCGCCGCTCTTCGTTCTCGAGGAACGTCGTCGGCAGGACCTTCAGCGCGATCGACCGAGACAGCGTCGTGTCCCACGCGCGGTAGACGACGCCCATGCCGCCGCGCCCGAGGAGCTCCGTGACCCGATAGCGACCGAACGACGTACCGATCAGATCGGCCTCTCCCGCGGACGCGCGCGGGCGGCGCGCGACGTCGAGCAAGAGCTCCTCCGACGGCGACAGCGCCGACGGCGGATCTTCATCGTCGCGCGAGCCGTCGACCATCTGCGCAGGATAAGGATACGCGATACGCTAGCGCCGTGACCGAGGTCAGCGCGCGCGAAGCAGACCCCCTCGAAGCAGAGGTGCGCGCGCTGCTCAGCCGTTCGGACACAGCGGCCGCCGCGACACTCGCGATCCGCGCGCGCGGGCCGGAAATCCTGCGGTTTCTGACCTCTCTCCTCGACGATCCCGAGGCTGGAAGCGACGCGTTCTCGCTGTTCGCGGAACGCCTGTGGACCACGCTCGATCAATTCGCCTGGCGGTGCTCACTCCGATCGTGGTGCTTTCGCCTCGCGCGCAACGCAGCGATCGATCTCAGGCGATCCAACCGCCCGAGGGGGCGCGAGATCCCGCTCTCGCAGGCGAGCGAGATCGAGCGTCTTGCGGCGAGCGTTCGGACCGAGACCGCGAGCGTGCTTCGACATGCGCAGAGCGAGCTGGACGCCCTTCGCGCGACCTTGTCGGAGGAGGATCGTCTGCTGTTGATCCTGCGCCTCGAACAGAAGCTCGCATGGCTCGATCTCGCGCGCGTCTTCCTCGGTGAGGACGCCACCGACGAGGACCTCCGCAAAGAGAGTGGGCGGCTCCGCAAGCGCTTCCAGCTCGCGAAAGATCGGTTCGTCGAGGCTGCGCGAGCCCGCGGTCTGGTGCGCTGAGACGCAGAGAAGCTCACAGAGAGCGTCGCGGCGCACCGGCGAAGACTGGTTCGACTTGGCGTGCAGCGCGAGGATCGACGGGTGCGTGAGGAACGACTCGGCGCGTTTAAGAAACTGTACTGCGGTGCGGAGTCTGAACCGAGCGGCGTTCAGAACGCGAACTCGCGCTCACTTATTTGCGCGTATTTTCGCGCGCAAGGCATGGGCATGGGAGCTGCAGCCGAGCGCTCGGCCGGCCTCCGCCCCAAAGGAACTGGATGCATCTCCTTCGCGTCTCCGCCGTCCTGTCGCTGACCGTCCTCGCCGCGGCTCTCGTGAGCATCGCCTCCCCGGGGTGCTCGCCCCCCGCCCGGGAGGGCGAGGGCACCACCGGCACCAACGCGAGCCCGCTGCTCGGCGACGCCGCCCCCGACGGTGACGCCGACGGCGACGTCCTCGACGGCAGCGGAGGCGGAGGCGGGGGCGGAGGCTGCGGCTTGCTCTGCGACTCGGGCTACGACGCCGACGCCGACGCGGATGCCGACGCCGACGCGAACGACACCTATGTGGTCGACGCGGACACGGGCCCCGACGTGATCACGCCGACGGCGTCCTGCAACGACCGCGACGCGAATGGTTACGTCCTGCCGATCTGCACCTCGCTTTCGAAGTGCGCGGGCAAGTCGTTCGTGGGGAAGTTCCTGGTCACGGCCTACAACGTCGCGGACTCCTGGGGCAACGGCGAGCACCAGGGTATCGGCGTGTTCGGCCTGACGGTGACGTTCGATTACCGCTTGGCCGCCCCGCCCGAGCGCTCCTTCTCGAGTTACTCCCGCGAGCAACTCTATGAGCTGGCGACCGATCAGCTCGCGCTCAACTGGCCCCACGCGAAGCGCAACCTCCTTCGCGATCGGATCGCGGTGTCCCTGGTCGACAGCGCGATCTCCGCGGGCGCGACGGGTACGTTCTGCAGCGTCAAGGTCGACTACAAGATCGACATCTCGAACCACGGGCGGACCATCGATCTCCAGGGCCTCGGGGAGATCACCGCGCCCAGGGACAGCGCCACCGCAGACCCGGTCTGGACTCTCGTGCTCGTGCCGCCGCTCGCGGTGTCGAGCGCCAGCGTGGTCAACACCGCGGAGCAGCGCCTGTTCGACACGATCGACTGCAATCGAGCGTTCGAGTCGGAGAAGGAGGGCTACTGCGACGAGCGCTGCGGCAACTGCAGCTACACCTTCCCGATGGACCAGGACGAGGACGGCTACTGGGATCTCGCGAACACGGAGATCGCGGGCTGCTTCGCCGCACCGGCTTGGACGACGTGGATGAAGAAGCCCACGTCCGTCTTGAGCTACTACGGGACGAGCGCCGATGGCCCGTACGTCCGGGCGCAGGGTGGCACCAACCTCATGTCGACCTACTACCCGAACAGCTTCACGCACTGCGAGGGCGGCGGGCAGAAATCCGCGGCTTGCGATCCGCCGACGTCGGGGCCCTTCATCACGGGTAGCTTCGGGCACAACTCGAACAGCGACGCCGAGGCCGAGTACCGGCAGTACCTGCTCTGCCGGTCGGATCCCGCGACGTACAAGTCCAACCGCACGAGCGACTCGGTGTGCGGCGCGTGCGGCTTGAGCACCATTCCCGGGGTGCAGGAGCCGTGCAGGTTCAAGACCTCGAGGGCGCGCGCGAAGTGGGCGCGCACCAACTACAACGGGTTCGGACACGACGTCGTCGCGCCGAACACCACGGGGGTGCGCCCGACGACCAATCTCACGCCCCCGCAGCCCTTCTGCTCTTGGAACGCCACACTCACCGTCACCGGCATGTAGCTCGCCAAACCCTTACACCCCCACGGCGGCTTCTACGAAGTCGACGGCCATCACACCGAAGCCCGGCGGCCGAATCGTGGACACAGCTCCGCTTCCTCGGCCGGGCTGCCCGCGACGCCGGCGCCGATCACCGCGGTCGCGAGCGCACCATCGCTCGCGCTCCCCAGCGCCGTGGAAGGGCTCACCGTCATGCGCGGCCGATTCTAAACCCAAACCGTGTCCGCGGATCGCGCTGGTCGGCGGCGCGCTCGCAGTCGTGATTTCGGTCGCGTCCGCGCCGCTTCGTTGAGAGCATGACGCGGATGTTCCAACCCCTTCGTGGCCAGCCCGAGCGTTGGCTGTTCTCGGGGTTCGTCGCGATGCTGATCGCGCCGGTGATCGCGCAGGGGCTCGATCGTCCGCTGGCGCACGCGCTCACTACGCATCCGAGCGGCGGGGGGCTCACGGTTGTGGCGCTGCTGGTCGCGTTCGCTGCGTCGCTCGCGTGTGCGTCGCGAGAGTCACGGAGTGTCGTCGTGCCATCGAGCGTGGCGGGCGTGGTCATGGCGGTGGTCGGTCTGTCGCTCGGCGTACGTGCGCCGGGCTTCCTCGCGCTCGCGGTGGTCATCGTCACGAGCGTCGCGCTGACGTTGTGGCTCCCGGCGCGACTCCCCGCAGCGTTGGATGGCCTCGCCGCGCGGCATCGCGCGCTCACGGCGTGCTACGCCCTCGTCGCGCTGTCTTCGATCGTGCAGGTCGCGCGGGTGAGCGTGTTCATCGCCGAGCCGTGGCGCACCACCGCGCAGGTGGTGCCGGGCGTGAAGTTCCTCGAGACCCACTCGTGCCTCACCGCGTATGTACGCGCCAACGAGCTCGCACACGATCGCGTCGACAACCTCTACCTGTCCGAGCGATGGCCCCAGACCGTGGGGCTCGATGGGCCTCGGCCGCAGACCGCGTTCTCGCCGTTCGACATCGACGAGTATTTCTATCCACCGCCGTTCCTCCTCGTCGCCGAGGTGGTGCGGCCGCTGCGCGGCGACTACTTCGCGCAGCGCGCGGGCTGGTTCGGCCTCAACGGAGCGCTCCTCGCGTTCGCGTTCTGGCTCGGGGCGCGCGCGTTCGGCGGCGTGCGATGGCATCGACCGCTGCTGCTCGCGCCGCTGTTCTTCGGCAGCCTGCCGGTGCTCTCGGTCCTGCAGATCGGCAACGCCCAGGGCGCGGTCGTGGTGATCGCGGTCCTCTCGATGTTCGCGTTCGAGTCCAAGCGCGAGGCGATGGGCGGCTTCGCGCTCGCGCTCGCGGCGATGGCGAAGATCTCCCCCGGCGCCCTCGGCGTCATCTGCACGCAGGCATCCTCGCGTTCCTCCGCTACGTCGGCGCGCATCGCGCCCAATGGTCGGCGCTGTTGACTTCGCTCTCGACGAGCGCCGGGCCGGCGAGCGCCAGCCTCGCCCAGATGCAGCGGGCGCAGGTGTTGCTCGTCGCTCAGCTGATCAGCCGGAGCGACGCCGACACGCCCCTCGACCCTGTCGTCGCCGAGGCCCTCGCCCAGGCGATCAACGGCGCGGTGGAGTCGACCGCGCTGTGGTGGAAGGACCACCCCGAACTCTCCGCAGAGGCGCTCGCCCAGTTGCTCACCGAGTTCCTCTCCCCGGGCTTGCTCGCACTCTCGCAGCGTCGCACCCGCTCCGTGGCACGGCCCCGGCGGAAAGGAAGACCATGATCGTTCGCTATGGAAGTCTCTCGGGGGCGAGCTTCAGGAAGCTCGTCCGCGAACCGGTCACCGTGATCGTGCCGTGCGCGCCCCTCGAGGTGCACGGCCCGCACCTGCCCCTGGGCACTGACATCATCCGATCCGAGCACTACGCCGATGCGCTCGCGGAGCGGCTGAGCGCTTCGTTTCCGAGCCGCCACTTCCTCATGCATCCGACGCTTCCCCTCGGCGTCGACCCGCTCCCGTTGGCCGGCTCCATCGGACACGACCTCGACGTGGTCCGCCGGATCCTCGTGCGGATCGGCGAGTCGATGTTCCACGCCGGTGTCCACTCGATAGTGATCACCAACTTCCACGGCGCGCCACGGCACGTGCGTGATCGAGCGCCTCTTCGACGGCGGTTGGAACAACCGCTTCCGCGAGGGCGCAGAGGGTGTGGATGCGCGCACGCGGTGAACGCCACGATCTCGTCGCCTCGCGCGAGGAGAGACGTGCGGCGTAGACCGGCCGGCTGGAGAAGGGCCCTACTTCATCAGTCCGACGATGTCGTCGCCGTCGGCCCAGAAGACGTGCGTGTCATTCGTCGTGATCGAGCGAATCTCGTGCTTACCGAGCGCGAGGACCGCAGGGGGAGCTCCCTCGACGAGCTGCAGCACCGCGCTGTCTTCGGTGGTGAAGTACAGACCCGACGCGTCTCCGCGGATCGCTTGGGGCGCATCCGCAGCATCGAGCGGGATCTCGACGGCGGATCCGCCCGTTCTCGGCACGCGGAGCAGTCGACCATCCCAGCTTCGAAGGGTCAGCGTTGTCGCGTTGGCGGACAGGGGTGACGCCATCTCCTTGCTGTTGACGACCTTCTTGGTGCCGCCGGTGACCGGCAGGGAGAAGACGGCGAGCGGCTCCCTCTCGGGCCAGAAGATCATCGCGCCGTCGGAGATAGCCCCGCCCGGCGACCAATCGGTTCCGACGTTGGGCAGCGTGAGGCCCGTCACAATCGTCCGCGCGGCGAGTGTGGGCCTCTCGACGCGCCAGATACGCCCATCCATCGGAGGTCCTGCGCCGACGCTGCCGTGACACAGCCAGTACAACGCCTTGTCGTCGTAGAACGACGTTCCCGACGAGCAGTTGGTGCTGGCGATCTTGCGTTCGGTGCCGCCGAACCTCTTGACGAATAGGTCGCGACCGTGACCCGTGTCCTCGGCGCGATGCAACAGCCCCGGAACGACGTGCCACTCGGCGTCCACGGCGGCCAAGACCTTGCGCGTTGCGCCGCCCGCGATGGGAATCGCGAAGACGTCGTAGGGCGAAGCGCCGGTGCGCGCATACACATCGGTCTTATCCGCGAAGAGAGCGATCGCGCCGGTGACGCTCGCGAGGACCTTCGCACGACGTGAAGGGTCGCCCTTGTCATCTCGGAGCACGCGCGGGGGCTTCTGCTCCTTCGGCGCGTCCGCTTCGGGGAGCTCTGCGTCGGCCTTGCTGACGAGCTCTGGCTCCGGCGAAACCTTCTCGGGCTTACGGCACGCGGCCGCGCCGAGAAGTGCAAGCGTGATCGCGAAGGCGGGCCGCCTCATCGCCCCACGATACCCGATGCCGTCCTACGCCCCCGCAGACGCCTCGACCTCCTCCCCAAGTCTCTTCGAGGCGAGGTAGCGGTTGAGAACCTGGTGAGACAAAAACTGGGCGCGACGATTGAGGCTGCGGAGTGCTCTGGCGTTGCAAAATGCAACGCTCACAACTTGTTTTCTCGACCTAGCAGCACCCTTGTACGCGCGCTAGGTTGGCCGCGATGAACTGCACTCGCGCTCCGGCCTGCGCACGCGTGTGGCTCGTCGATGACAGCGTGGGCCAGGCCGAGGTCGTGCGTCGAGCGCTGCAGGCGAGCTACGTCGTCGAGGTCTTCCACGACGGCGCGAGCGTGCTCGAAGCGTTCACCCGGACGACGCCCGACATCCTGGTGCTCGACTGGCACATGCCCGAGGTCTCCGGCCTCGACGTCTGTCGCTTCGTCCGCGAGTCGCGCGGGCCCTCCGAGCTCCCGATTCTGATCCTGACGGCAACCTCCAACCAGAACGACCTGATCACCGCGTTCAACGCTGGCGCGAACGACTTCGTGCGCAAGCCTTGCGATGGCGGCGAGCTCACCGCGCGAATCGAGGGCCTGGAGCGCTCGCGACGGCTTCACGCTCGGTTGCAGGCGGCGGCCGGCATGTTGCGCGACGAGGCGGAGCTTCGAGAGCGCTTCATCGCCGTTCTCGGCCACGATCTTCGACAGCCGCTGAGCGCGATCTACGCGACCGCGCAGACCCTTTCGCGCTCTTCGGACGTCGCCGCGGGTTCGAAGCGCATCGAGGGCGCCGCGCAGCGAATGGCGCGAATGATCGACGACGTGCTCGATTTTAGCCGCGGCCGCGTGGGCGCGGGCATGCTTCTCAACCGTGTCCCCGTGTCGCTCGACACGATCGTCGAGCGCGCAGTCGACGAAGCGCGCGCCGCCCACGCCAGGCACGAAATCGACACCAGCTATGGCCACGATCTCGCCGGCGAATGGGACGTCGATCGCATGGCGCAGGTCTGCAGCAACCTCCTCGACAACGCGATCAAGCACGGCAGGCCGGCGACGCCGATCACGGTCGAAGCCGAGGGAACTGCCGACGCCGTGACGATCCGAATCACCAACACCGGCGCGATTCCGCAGAGCTCCAGGACAAGTTTGTTCGACGCGTTCAGCCAGGGCGAGTCGGCGAGCCCGCGGAGCGGCCTCGGCCTCGGATTGTTCATTGTCGACCAGATCGTGCGCGCCCACGGCGGTTCTGTGGTCGCGACCAGCGATGAGGGAGCCACGAGCTTCACGGTCAATTTGCCCCGACGCGCCCCCAAGCAGCCGGCCTCTGGCAGCCTCTGAGATATTCGCCAGGCGTTCAGCTGCGCTTCCGTCCCCCGAACATCACAAGATGCTGTGACCAAACCGGATTGCGTTTCGCGTGTTCTCGTTCTCGAGGACGACGACGATATTCGTGAGGCGCTCGTCGAGGCGCTCTCGCTCGAAGGATACGCGGCCGCGGGCACGACGAGTGTGGCGGAGGCATTCGAGATCGTCGCGGTCGGCGACACAGACGCGGTCCTCGTCGACCTACGGCTCGGCAACGGCGAGCTGGGCAGCGATTTCGTGCGGGGGGTGGTCAGTGACGCGCTCGCGCCGGCGCTGCTTCTTCTGTCGGCATCCGGCGAGCTCGCCACGCCACTTGCGGAGGAGTTTCGCCTGACTTGGGTCAAGAAACCTTTCGACGTCGCGAAGCTCGTCGACGAGCTCGAGCGGGCGATCACCACCTCGCTGCGTTCGAGTCGATTATCCTCGGCGGCGCCCGGCTGACCCCGGCCGCGCCGCGCCGAACACCAAAGGACCAGCGATGGCCAAGGTCCTCGCGACCGACGATGACGAAGACGTGCTGCAGACGATCAAGGAGGCGCTGCAGTTCAGGGGCCACTCGGTGCTCGTCGCCGCCTCGGCACCCGAGGCGCTTGCCCTCCTCGCCAACGAAGAGGTGGACATCGTCCTCGCTGATATCGCGATGCCCGGTATGGACGGGCTCGAGCTCTGCGGCCACATCACCAAGAATCGGCCCAACGTACGGGTGATCATCATCACCGGTAAGCCCAACCTCGATGTGGCGATCGCTTCCATCCGCGCCGGCGCATACGACTTCTTGGTCAAGCCCCTGACCGCAGACCCCCTGTTCGCCGCCATTGACCGAGCCGACCCACGTCGTCCACCAGGATCGACGGGCGCTGCGACGGAAGCGCGCGACGCAGTCCAATCGCTCAGGGAGCTCGAGCGCCGACACATCATGGAGACGCTTCGGAAGGCGGAGGGAAACAAGACGGTCGCCGCGCGGATGCTCGGAATCGACCGCACGACGCTGTACCGAAAGCTCAGCGAAATCGAGACCACGGAGCCCGACAACGACGCGGGCGTGGAATAGGACCTCTCTGCGATCCCGAGCGCGACTCCGGCGACTGCGACTATTTCACCGTGATCGCAGACACCACGTCGCCGTACACCCACATGCCGTAGATCGCTCCGCGCGACTCGATCAACAACACGAGCCCGCCCACCACCGGGACGACCTCGCGCAGCCATGCGCGGTGCTTGCCGTCGACGGGGCTGTCGTCGAGGACGATCCGGCGCGGCGTCGATCCGAGCGCCGGCGCGGTCGGTGCTGCGCGGACCGACAGCCCGTCGCGATCGTCGACCACCGCGAGCGAGGTGCCGGCTTGGAGAAACAGCGGACCGAGCCGCGGGGCCTCGCTCGAGCTCCCCCACGTCCACTCGCGAACCGCTCCATGCTCGTCGCGGCAGGACTCGGCGCCGCAGCGCGACGCGCGCAACGAGTAGTGTCTGTCGGCGTAGCTCATCGACGTGATCACCGCGCTCGAGTAGCAGCTGAGCTTCCCCTCGGGCGCGGCGTGGGCCGACCACGACTTCCCGCTTCGCGCGGCGAGGCCGTTGCCGTGGATGAACAGATCGGTCCCGTTGCGACAGGTCGTGCCGAACAAGTTGCCGAACGGCCCGACGACGGTCCGTGGTCCGAGCAGCGGCTCGTGCGGCTGCAGATCGCGCGCGACGAGGTTCTTGTCCTCGATCCACACCACCGCGTCGCCCCGAAGCACCGCAGGCCTCTCGAGGGTGGCGCGCACTGTGTTCGATCCATTCGTGACGGTGAGCTCGGTCTTCTTCAGTGAGGCGACGCTCCCGTCGTCGAAGACGTACGCGTCCTCGTCGCCGAGGACGGCGCCCTTCTCGCAGTGCGCGACGCCGTTCTCGATCGCACACACGCGGTCGCCGACCACTACGCGCGCGGTCCGCGTGATCACCCGCGCGCGCGCCCCCAGCGGCGGCGGACCGAGCGGCGTCATCTCGTCGAGCTCGAGGGGCCTCGCCGCCGGAGGCGGCCACGGCACTGCTCGCACGACCGGCTTCGCGCGAAGGAGCGCCGCGTCGGCCCACAGCTTGGCCCAGCTCTCGCGCGACGGCGGGAGATACGGGCTCTGCATGGAGCCCTCCTCGGCCTTGACCGTGTGCCGTCCCGGCCGTTCGAGCAAGAAGCGATCGTCGAACACCGCCGCCTCGAGCGCGTCCGCGAACGGTCGACACGTCCAGGGGTACCCCGGCGTCGATGGCACTCCGAGCTCCGAGTCTACGATCGACGTGAACGTGAGCCGGCGGACGCGATAGTAGGGATCCTCGCCCTCGAGGGGCGCTTCGCCGAGCATGCAGCGACGGTATGCATCCCACGCGTCCGCGAGATGCTGCTCGTCGACGCGCGCCTCGTAGCGGCGCTTGACCCCATAGGCGCCCGCCAACAAGAGCGCGCACAGCGGCAGCGCGAGCCAACGCTTTCGACCGGCCGGCACGATCGGGCCAGCGTACCCCGCCTGCGTGGTGCGAGGCGATGGCCGCGAACAGCTACTCCCGGGTTCTGGGCCTGATGTCGTCGTAGATCGTCAGCCAGAACGAGTCGGTCTGCCGGGCCCGAAGCCAGGGGGCGACGAGGTCGACGCCGAGCGCGCACACCAC
The DNA here is from genome assembly GCA_022843175.1 of Deltaproteobacteria bacterium. GTDB lineage: Bacteria > Myxococcota_A > Polyangia > Polyangiales > JADJMO01 > JALHOE01. Next base: position 24,532 of record JALHOE010000062.1, on the reverse strand, counting down.
GATGCGGTGCGGGACCTCTGACAGCCGCGCGAGCACGCGCTTCATGGTCTCGCCGGTGAACGGCAGGTAGAGGAAGAACACGGTGCCCTCGAGCGGCGCGGTGAGCGCGTCGCCCACCTCGATCTCGATCTCGACGCCGAGGCGCTCGGCGGTCGCTCGCGCCCTTTCGACGAGCGACGGCTGGATCTCGATCCCGCGAACGCGCGCGCCGGTCAGCATGCGGGCGAGGAGCAGAACCTTCCCGAGCCCCGCGCCGAGATCGACCAAGACGTCGTCCCCGGTGACCGGCGCCTCGCGGAGCGCTCGGAGGATCGCGTCGACGCCGCTCGGGTGATAGCCGATCAGCTCCGCGCCGGGCGGCGCCGGATCGGCCGCACCGATCCCGAGCTCCGCTTCGACGGCCGCATCGCGTTGCGACGGCGGGAGACCTTCGATCCAGCGCAGGAGCTCGTGCACTGCGCTAAAATACACCGGATATGCGCTCCATCGTCCTCTCGGTGTGTCTGCTCGCGTGTTCGTCTGCCGAGGGATCGAAGGACGATCTCGCCACCGACTCCGGGGCGAGCTCCGACACGACGATGACGCTCGAGGACACCGGCGGCCTCGGCGGCGAGGTCAGCCCCGGCGAGGGAGGCCCGCCGGCGTGCATCCCGCCCGACATGCTGATCGCGCTCGATCGCACGCTGACGATGCACCGCAAACCCGACGCGTCGACCCCGACCGACGGCCCGGACTACAAGAGCTCGAAGTGGTGGCAGGCGATCACCGCGATTGAGAACGTGGCGAGGGCGCCGCTCGACACGACGATCCGCTTTGGCCTCGAGCTGTGGCCGAAGGAGTCGCCGGGGTGCATCACCCTCGCCCAGCGCATCGCCGAGCAGATGGCGACCAACCCGATGTGCGAGACGGGCGAAATCCTGGTGTCGCCGGCCCTCTCGACCGGCTCGAAGATCTCCGCGCTGCTCGATCCGGCGACGACCAAGATCTGCACCACCACCCCCACCGGCCAGGGGTTGATCGAGGGGGCCGCGCACCTCGTGAAGATGAAGGAGACCGGTCGCGATCAGTACATCCTGCTCGTGACCGACGGCGCCGACTGGGACAAGTCGTGCCCCACGCCGGATCCGCTGCAGATCACCCAGGAGAACGCGAAGAAGGGCATCAAGACCTTCATCCTCGGCTTCTCCAACGACGGCACGCTCGTCGACAACGGCGTCGGGGTGCCGTTCCTCAACGACATGGCCTGCGCCGGTCAAACGGCGCCGGACATGGCGAAGAACTGCAAGATGGGTGCGACCGGCTACGTCGCCGTCGACAACACCAAGGGTCCGATCTTGTTCCTCCAGGCCGGCGACGCCGCGACCCTCGACAAGGCCATGCAAGCCGCGACCAAGCAGATCTGCTGCGACTGCCCCAAGTGACCGACTATCAGCGGGGCGCCCTCTGGGGAGTCTCACCGAGCGACTGCAGCCTCCTCTGCAGATGATCTCGTGGGACCAGCTCGCGAGCTGCCGCGCAGGTCGATCGTCCCGATCACAGTAGACTGAGCGCATGGGAAGGACGGTTGTCGAGTCGCTCGGCCATGCCATCAAGCGCTCCGACTATCGCGCGCTCCTCGCCCGCGGGGTCACCGCGCTCGGCTTCCTTGCCGACGACGAGGCAGTGATCCTTCGCAGCGATCCCGAGACGATGCGCATGAAGTTCGAACCGTGCGCCTCGATCCGCGATGCGAAGGTGCAGGCGTGGGCGGTCGTCGACAAGCGCAAGCTGCTTGCGCTCGACGAGCGCGCGTCGCTCCCGATCGAGATGCGGCCCGCCGGATCGACGCCGGTCCCGACGAAGCTCGCGCGGCTCGTGCAGCGGACGTTTCAGGCGCCGGGGTTCGAGGCTCCGCTCACGGAGCGACGCGACCTGGTCTACGCGACGATGTTCGGCGACGACGTCAGCGTCTTGCTGGGCTCGAAGAGCGGCACCTTGGAGGTGCTCCGCTATCGCAACGGCTTGCGCGGTCTCGATGTCGCCGTCACCTCGGGGATCAGCAACCCCGAACGCGCGCCCACGGAGTTCTTTCGGAACCTGGATCCGCGCGCGATGGGCGCGGGCTATGAGCTCATTGCGCTCTGCGAGCCGGGAGACACCCGCGTGTCCGATCAGCTCGGCGCGATGGTTCGAGTCTCGGCGTCGCGCGCCGAGCACCTCTTGCCCAGTGAGTGGGTCTGGCTCAATGGCGAATGTTTGGCCGACAGCGACATCGGCGGCTTCCTCATCCTCGCGCCAACCACCTTCCCCGAGGTGTTCCCGGTCGGGAATGGTCTCGCGCACTTCACGCTGCTCCTTCCGGTGACGATGGCCGAGGTGCAGTACGCGCGCAGGACGCGCGTGCTCGAGGTCGCGAAGTTGCTCGCGTCGCATGGCATTCGCGACACGGGCCCGCTACGTCGTGCCAGCGTGCCGGGCGTCCCGCCCTACGAGCCGCCGCCGCCGGAGCCACCGGAGCCGGAGGGGGGCGGGCTCCTCGATATGTTCAACGACGAGACCACGCGCGTGCTCGGCGCGCTCCAGAGGGTGATGACGCGCGCCCCGTCGTTCCAAGCACTGGTGGCTCTCGCACCGCCGGTCGTCTTCTTCATTGGTGAGCACGCGTTCGACTTCGACGTCGACAGCGCCGGCACCAAAATCGCCATGACCTCCCACGATCCCCGTCACCCTCGCGCGAGCGCCCGCGTCCGTGTGCACGTCGATCGCAACGTGCTCCTTGGTGGACAGGGGCCCGTCCCCATAAGGATCGAGTTGCCACAGAACCCCGGTCGCGATGTCGCGACGGCCGTTGCCCTCCTCTCAGCCTGCTTCTCGAACGAGACTGCGACTCACTGAGGAACCGAATCAGCGCCGAGCGCTCGTCACGGAACAGAAGGTATCGCACCTGGACGTCGCGTTCGAAGGCGTCCAGGTGCACTCGTAGTCTGCCGCTTCGCCGCTCGCGATCACCTCGTGCAGCTCGAGGTGCTGCTCGCGCATGACCTGCTTGCCGCGGACGAAGCCCTCGATGATGGCGGCGCGATCGCGCGCGGCGCCGGGCGGGACAAGGCGGTTCGGATACTCGAGCTGCTCGGCATCCGCCGCGTAGACCTCGGTGGGCGACCGGAATCCCCCGCGGACGCTTCGACTCCGACCCCCGGAGAGGAGCAACACCGCCCACGATTGCATGGGCGTCACGCGATCAGCGCCACGTCGCGCGACGCGATCGTCTCCGCGATATGCTGGCGCCGTGGGCTACAGCTACGTCTTTCTGGGTGATCTGCGCTTCTCCGACGCCGAGCGAAAGGCCGCGTGGCGTGAAAGCGCGCTCGACGGCACGAGCTTCGATTCGCCGAAGGACTGGAGCTACGGGAACGGCGACGACACCCCCGCCGGCGCGCTCGCATACTTCAGGGGTGACGTGAGCCTCATCGAGGACGAGGGCGACACGGTGAAGCTCCGCGCCGTCGTCGACAAGAGCGGCGACGCGTTCCTCGACGGCCGCGGCCCACTCGTGTGCGCGTTCCGTCAGGCGGCGAGCTTCGGTGGCGAGGGCGCGCTCACCGTCGTTGGGTACACCGACTATCCGGGCGTATTCGGTCTGCGTGCGACGGCCGCGAACGGCGCCTCCACGTGTGAGGAGCTCGACGACGACGCGGCCGCCGCCGTCGAGAAGACCGAGGCGTATGGCGAGGCCGAGGCGCTCGTCGCCGCGATGATCGAAAAGCACATGCCGGCAGGTGGCGTCGATCAGTTCTTGAAGGACCTCGCGGCGCAGCGCGCCGAGCAGGGCGCGGTCATCGCCGGCGCGCGCGATATGGACGACGTGTTCGCGAAGCTCCCCGGCTTGTTGCCGGAGAGCGCGATGTTCACCGTCCGCGACTGGCTTCCCTCGAGTCCGCTGGTCAGCGCGCTCGCCGCGCGCCGGGACGAAGACGCTAGCTCCCGCATGCTCGCGCGCCTGCGGGAGCTCGTCGCGAAGGAGAGGCTCGTCGACGCAGAGCTCCTCGCGGCGTTCGTCTTGATGCACGCGCTCTGGGAACGCGGCGAAGCGCAGGGCGAGATCATGAGGATCTGGATCGCGTCACCGCACTGGTTCCTCCGCGATCACGAACGCGCGCGAGCGCTCGGCGGGCGCGACGCCGACGTGCAGCTCGCGTCGCTGCTCGGAGTCCGGCAGGATCCGCAATCGAACGACAACCATCGCTGGATCGTCGACGCCCTCTTCGCGAGCGATCCCGAGAACGCCGCGGCTCGCGCCGACAAACTCATCGAGGGCGATCGGCGTGCACACCCCGGACGGCTCGAATCACTGCGCTGGATCGTGGGCTCGTTCTACGAGCGTCCGGAACGTCGCTCGCCGGCGTGGGAAGACTTCATTGTCCGCGTATCGACGACGGGGCCGGACTGGAGCGATTACGCCTACGACCTCTACGACCAGATTCGCGCGAGCGCGATCGGCGTCCTCGCATTATGGAAGCTACCGCAGGCACTCCCCCTGATCCGCGAGAACTTCGGGCGCTTGGGTGTCGAACGCGCGGTCGAGCAGCTCGTCGCGCTCGGCGATCCGGCCGCGATTCCCGTGCTCGAGGCCGAGCTCGCGAGCGCGAAGCGCAAACCCGATCGCACGCGTCTGACCAAGGGGATCGCCTCGTTGCGAGGTGAACCCGCAGCGGAGACCGCACCCATCTCGCACGTGATCGAGGTCGCGTCGTCGGGCCGGGCCGGATGTCGCGGCTGCAAGGAGAAGATCGCGAAGGGCGAGCTCCGGTTCGGCGAGGCCGCGCCCAATCGGTTCTCCGATTCCGATGAACCGACGATGCGTTGGTACCACCTGCGCTGCGCCGCCGAGAAGCGCCCGAAGCTGCTCGGGCCCGTGCTCGCCGCCTACTCCGGCGACGTGCCGGACCGCGCCGCCCTCGAGTCGGCGATCGCGGACGCTTCGAAGCCGAAGAAGCGCAAGAAGTGAACGCCACGTCGGCGGACCGGTCTTACTTCGCTAATCGCGACAGATGAGCGCGCCGGTCGATTCCATCGCGCCGTTGTTCCACGTGCCGCCGAGCGCGCCGCCGTTGCAGGTCCACGTGAACGTCTTGCCCTGCGGCGCGTTGGCGGTCGTGACCTCGGGGCCGGCGACGAACGTCGAGCGCTCGCACGGTCCGACGGCCTCACCCGCCTCGATCGGATCGAGCCGATATTTCGCGATGCAGCCGCGGCACGCGACATACGGGAACATGCGCAGGCACCCCGGACCGGTGTGCGCTTCGATCGCCTTCTCCGCTTGTTGCAGCGTGAGGGTGTAGTCGGCGGGATCGACCGAGGCCTTCTCGGCGCGCTTGCCGATCTCTTCGGAGCTACAGGCCATGCACACGATCAAGAACCAGCGCACGATGCGGCCACGTTAGCTCACTCGGCCGCAGCGAGCACCTTGCTGATCGGCATCACCTTCACCATCAGCCGATCGGTGAACTCTCCGCCGTACGCGTGCGCGACCACGCCGAGCATGGTGCCGTCGGGCGAGACGGCGATGATCTCGGGGTGAACCGACCCGTGAATCCCGGGAAGGCCCGCGAGGGTGATCGGATAGACGGCCTCCTTGCCGGGCGCGCGCACGCCGACGTGCAGCACGGGTGCGCCGGGCGCGCTGTGCATCAAGTCGGCATCGCTCGTCTTCCACACCACCTCGACTTGGTGTCGCCACTTGGGGGCGGTCGGGCCGAGGGCGAGGTCCTTCATGCGCGCGGCGATCGCGGCGGTCTTCGCCGGGTCGATCTCGTGGGTCGCCGGATCGACGTCGTCGAGGGACTCCGCGCCGCTCGACGAATGCAGCGTGCAGTGCCGCGCGCCCATCCCTCCGTCGGTCTGGCAGAAGCCGAAGACAGCGCCGTCGCGGGACCATCCGAAGACGTCGGCGTGATCCATCATTCCCTGCTCGAGGGCGGGCAGACTCGGGGTGATCACGACCGGATAGAGCTCCGCGGGCGGCGGCGCGCTCGCCGGATCCCTGCGGACCGCGGCTTCATCGACACGAGTGCACCCAACGAGCGCGAGGAGGACGAGCACACGCTTCATACCGATCGAACGCCGCATCACCCCGTCCCGCTTCCCACGCCTACGGCGCGCCGAGCTTCGGACACATACACTCGTGCGAGCTCACGCCGGTGCAGGTGCAGCCGGCGCCGCAGCTGATCATGCCGCACGACTCCTCGAGCTCTGCGTGCGCCACGCACTTCGGCTCATTGTCGGCGAGGATGCACGCGCGCGCTGGCGCGCAGTCGACGCGCTTGGAGTCGAGCAGCGCCCCGTTGGTGCACGCGCCGGTCGTCGGCGCGACCGGTGTGTCGGGCGGCTTTGGGGACGCGCACGCGAGCAACATCCACAGAAGGAGAGATCGCATGGAGGCTACGGACCCGGCAGCCGACGACTCCTTGGGCAAATCCGCACGTGGCGGCCTTGCGCTGTGAGCTTCTGCTTCGGAATCGCCGGGCGCCTCGGCATGCTCACATGCAGCCGGACTTGTGCGCGCAGGTCCAACGACCCTTGCTGTTGTCGAAGAGGCAGCCCTCGTAGGTGCCGCAATCGGCGTCGTCGAGGCAGGTGTCCTTCGCCGTGCGGCAATACCAACCGCTGACGCCGCTGCAGTCGGTGTAGGTCGGCGAACAGTACGAGCCCGCGCCGCAGTCGGCATCGGTTCGACACTCGGCAGGGACGCACCGGTGCGGAATGTGCGCGACGCCCGCGCCGCACTCGCACGCGCGCGCCGCACCACAGTCGCCGTCCGAGTAGCAGCCGTCGTAGTAGCAGACGTTCGGATACGCGCCCTCGTACGACTCCGGCGCGCAGCGGCCGTTCCTGCCGTTGGTGCACGCGGCGTCGGTCTGGCAGCCCTTCGCCTTGAGCCTCGGATCGCCCTTCACCTTCGCGTTCGAACAAGTCGGCGCCTTCGGTCGATGGAGCGGGACGCGTGGCTTGGTCAGCGACGCCGACGGTGACGCCGAGGGTGATGGTGACGCGGATGACGACGGCGACGCGAGGCGCGGGGCGGTCACCGGTCGTTCGGCGGTCGTTCGCTCACAGCCGACGAGGGCAACTACGAGCGCGAGCGTGACGCCGCGACGGCGAGGTGCACGTCGCGAAGGGCCGTCACTGGGTCGGGTCATGGTCTCCGGATGGAGTATCTCACGGCTCACTTGCGCAACAGCTCGGCGATCCACCTGTTGCCGGCGCGCTCTGCGAGCGCGAGCGGCGTGAGGCCCTTGTCGTTCTCCACGTGGCGCGTGGCGCCGCGCGCGAGGAGCACGCGCACGACGCCGGCGTGCGCGGCCTCGTTGCGGCCCGCGGGCTCGGTGCCGTCGCCCGTGTAGTCGGCGTAGCCATAGCTCCCGCTGGCAGCGAGGTGCAGCGGTGCGTTGCCCGCGAGATCGCGACCGTTGATGAACGCGCCGGCGTCGAGCAGGGCGGAGGCCTCACCCATCGATCGGCGCCGTTCGTGCTGCTGCGACCCACTCGCTCGGCGCGGCGTAGCGGTTCGTCCACTGCCCGGCGCGCACGGCCAGGCGCGCCGCAGCGCCGCGCACGGCCGATTGCACCACGGGCAGCGAATCGACGTTCGCCACAAGACGATACGAGGAGAAATCATCCATCCCCGCGACGGCGAGCTCTGCGCGGTGGGTTGGGATCGTCATCCGCGCGTCGAAGCTGCGATCGCGCGACTCCATCGGGACCGGCTGATCCCACACGCGCCGGAGCTCGACGACGTTGTCACCGTCGCGCCACGTCGAGATGCGGACCTCCTCCACGCCGTGCGGTGGCGGCTCATTGCGCACCGCGGGCTCGGAGACACGAAACGGGATGCCGAGCGCGGCGTACGTCGCGGCCGCGAGCTCCACGAAGCGTTCGGCGGCGAGCTGGATCGGAAGGCGGCCTTCGGTCGATGCCGTGGGAGCGATGTGCGCCCACCATCGCGCCCATAGCTCGTGGAACTGCGCACGTTCGTACTCTGCGAACGTGGCCGCGCGCGCAAAGCCCACGCACGCCCCATAGCGCCCGCGAACGGCGTTGTACGCCGCATAGAACGCGTCGCGCGCCGCGTCGGGTAGCTCCCAGTCGTCGTCCTGCAGCGCGGTGATCGGCTCGAGCCATTCCTTCTCGAGCGCGGCGCGGTCCTCGCTCGCGAGCAGCGTGCGGCGCGGCAGCGCGGGATCGATCTCGTGGTGCATCCCCACGACGCTGTCGCGATACGCGAGCTTCAGCCCGGGAGCGTGCCGCTCCCACACGATGACGGCCTCCTCGAGCGCGAGCCAAGCCCATTGTCGCCCGAGGTCTGCAGTTTGCCGATCGACCTCTGCCTCGATGTCCTCGGGAAACGCGCGCATCGTCCCGTCCGATCGGAAGGTCTTGCTGCTCCCGCATCTTGTGCGCGATCCGAGCGCCTGTCACGCGGTCCGCACGCTCATTTGCAGTAGGTCTTGCGCGGGCCGGTCAACGCCTTGAGTCGCGCCTTCAGCTCCGCGTTGGCGACCTCGGGCTTCGCCGCGTAGAAGGTCGCGCGGTCGAAGACCTTGGTCGGGTTGTTGGTGGCGATCTTCGCGCCCTCGAGGGCGAGGTCTCCGACGCTCTTGATATACCCCGGTTCGCCGGCCCAGCCCGACACCAGAGCCTCCTTCGAGACCTGGTAGTCGCTGTCGCCCGTCGGGCTGTTCGGGTCGGGGCATCCGGGGATGCAATACGTGCCGGGCCGCGCCTCGTAGATGTTGTTCTCGCTGAGGAACTGCGCGCCCGAGTTGCTCGACGCGCCGAACTCGTACCACTGGTGCTGCCAGTTGTTGAAGAAGTCGGCCTGGCCGTAATAGAAGAGCGGCCCGCGCCGCGTGATCTTCTCGAACCAGTTGTGGTGATACGTGATGCGCATAAAGGGCGACGGCAGGTTGTCCGCGTCCTTCTGGTGGAGGAACGCCTTCGCGTGCGAGTGCAGGTGCGTCCACGAGATGGTGATGTTGGTGCCGCCGCGCACGTCGATCTGTCCGTCGCCCGAGCGCCCGAGCTCGAGGTGGTGGAACCACATGTCGCGCGTGTCGTAGGCGTCCGCCGACGCGCCGGCGTGGCCGCTGATCGAGATGGTGTCGCCGCTGCTGGTCTTGAAGCCGCGCGGGTACTGCAGCGTCAGATCGCTGAAGATCAGGTTCTTCGTCCCCGCGCCGATCTTGATCAGTCCGTCGACGACGACGGCGCGCCCGCGGCCGTCGACCGTCTTGTTCGACTTGGGTCGGATCGCGTCCTCGCCGAGGAGGATCGTTCCCTCGACGTCGAACACGATCCAATAGGGCTCCGTCGATTCGAGCGCGGCGCGCAACGTCGTCGGGCCGCTGTCCGCGAGGCTCTTCACGCGGAACACCTTCTTCGGATCGCCGCCCTTCGCCGACGCGCCGAAGCCGAGCTTCTCCGCGAGCAACGTCTCGGCGGCGAAGGGGTAGCTCTTGCACTCCTCGGACGGCGGGGCGGCGGTGTCAGCCAGGGGCGGAGCGGTATCCATGGCCGCGCTGTCCGGGAGCGGCCCGGAGTCCTCCTCGCTCGGCCGGCCGGTGTCCTCTTCGCTCGGGCTCCCGGTGTCCTCGCTCGCGACGACGGTCTCCGAGGAGATGTCCGAATCGGAGGCCTCGGTCGAGGATTTGGTCTCGGCGGCGGCCGCGCAACCGACGAGGAAGGGCACGAGGAGGAGGTATCGCGACATGGGGGAGCACTCTCCCTTTCGCGCCGATTTTCGGCCTCCAAATGGATCCAAAATCAGTCTTCGACGCGCCGCAGCGGGACCGCCGGGTCGAGCAGGTATCCGTCGTCGCGCCGGACGAGCACGGCGCGGAGGCCGAGCTTTCGCAGCGTGGAGAGCGCCGCATACGCCCGGTCCGGGCCGGTCGTGCCCACGAGCTTCTCGCCGGGCCAGCCGTGTTGCACGAGCTCGTCGAGCGTCAGCGCCGTGCCGGGCCGATCGAGACGGAGCTCCACCAGCGCCAGCAGGAGTCGGCGCAGGGGAGCTCGGGTGGCGAGGTCGAACCGGGTGCCGTCGGGCATCGTCGCGCTCCTTCCGGAGGTGGAGACGACCAACGCGGTGGAGGAGGCGCGCTGCGACTCGAGCATCCGGAGCGCGATGCGAACCTCGCTCGAGATCGCCGTGCGCGCGGCGTCGACCGAGACCGGCGGGAGGCCCTCGGCCCTCGCGATCGAGGCCTCGCAGACCGTGGCCACGTGCTCGAACAGCGTCGCGCCGCCGCGCGCGATCGACGCGCGCCCCGCGGCGAGGGTGGCGCGTGCTTCGTCGTACGAGCCGCGGGCGCCCTGCAGCCGCGCGAGCCAACAGCGCGTGAGCCCGCCGAAGACCGCGTCGCCGTCCTCGTCGTGTTTCGCGATCGCCTCGAGGTAGACGTCGCGGGCCTCGTCGCGACGTCCAGCGATCTCGTGGCATAGACCGAGGTAACCGAGGGTGATCGCCTGCCACCGGCGGTTGCCGACCTCGCGTTGAATCTCGATCGAGCGCTCGTAGAGTGCGCGCGCCGCGTCGATGTCGAACGCTTCGAGCGCGAGGTGACCGAGGTTCATCTGGGCGATGCCCTCGTCGCTCCGCATGCCGAGCTGTTGCTCGATCTCGAGGGCGTCGAGGTAGCCGCGGCGCGCGGCGTCGAGGTTGCCGAGGTCGTGCTCGAGGCTGCCGAGGTTCGCGACCGCGAGCGCGAGCGTTCGCAGATCGCCCGCCGCACGGAGGGTGACGCTCGCTTGTTGATAGAGCCTGCGCGCCTCGTCGACCGCGCCGAGGAAATAGAGCGCGTTGGCGAGGAACACGTGCGTGCGCGCGCGGAGGCCGGGATCGTCGAACGCCGCGCCGGCGCGCTCGAAATAGTCGCGCGCGCCGGCGATGTCGCCGCCGTGCCACGCGCCGAGGCCGAACGACTCGAGCACCCGCGCCTCGACCTCGCGATCGCCGACGGCGAGCTCCCGCGCGCGCTCTCGATCGGCGGTGGCGTCCGCTGCGCGCCCGAGCTCGAGGAGCGTGCCCGCTCGACGGAGAAACACGAGCGCGCGGGTCGCAGGAGTGCCACCAGGCACGGCGAGCGCGGCGTCGAGGAGCGCGAGGCGGAGGGTCGTGGGTCCGCGCCAAACAAGGAGTCGATCGAGCGCGTTCAGCGTCTGCAGCGCGGCCTCGATGTCGCCCCTGGCGAGGTAGAAGCGGTGCGCGGCGATCACGTTCTCGCGATCGAGCTCGGTCATGACGGCGGTACGAAAGTGGTCGGCGTGGCGCTCCTCGACCGTCGCGTCGGCGAGCTTCTCGCGCGCGTATTCGCGGATGCTCTCGAGCAGGCGATAGCGCACCGGCTCGGCCACGACGACCTGGACGAGCGAGCGGTCGGCGAGCGATTGGATCGCGTCGAGCACCCAGCCCTCCGCGCGCACGACCGCCTCGGCCGCAGCGAGCGTGAAGGCGCCACGGAACACCGAACACTGCGCGAGGACCCGCCGTTCGTTCTCCGAGAGGAGCTCCCACGACACGTCGATCGCGCCACGCAGCGTGGCACGACGCCCGCCGCCCTCGCGGCGCAGCAGATCAAAGCGGCGATGAAGTTGATCGCGCAGCTGACGGGGCGACAGGACACGTGCACGCGACGCGGCCAGCTCGATCGCCAGGGGTAAGCCCTCGAGCTCGTCACAGAGGGCGCGGAGGTCGTCGTTCGGGGTCGTCCCCGCACGCGCGACGAAGAGGTCGACCGCCTCCGCGGACGCCAACGGCCCGAGCTCCACGCGGTGCTCGCCGATCCGCAAGACCTCGCGGGACGTGACGACGAACCGCGCCTCGGGCGCCGCGCGCGCGATCGCCTCGAGCGTCGGCGCCGACGCGACGATCTTCTCGAAGTCGTCCACCAGGAACGCCGCGCGTCTCCGGGCGGCGACCGCGGCCGCCACGCGCTCGGCCGCGTTGCTCCCGAGCGCGATCCCGAGCGCGCCAGCGAACGCCGCCAACATCCCCGCCTCGTCGGTGACCTCGCTCAGATCGACGAACCACGCGCCATCCGGCCCGAGCTCGCGGCCATGCCGGGTGAAGAGCTCGATCGTCGTTCGCGTCTTGCCCGCGCCCGCGGTGCCGAGCACCAACAAAAGCGAGTGTTGAAGGGCCGCATCGCGCAAGCTCGCGAGCGTGTCGGCGCGTCCGACGAACACGTCGGCCCGCGCATCGAGGTTGCGAAACGGGCCCCCCACTCCGGGAGGATACGATCTCCTCCCGACGAAACGACAACGGATCGCTCCGTCGCGGCGCCGGCAAAGTGGTGATCTCGCAGGTCACTTACGCAGCAGCGTGAACTGATACCGCTTGCCGAGCGTCTGCCCGAACACGTCGGTGAGCTCCTTGTCGATCTTGATGACGGTCGGGGTCGCTGCGACGGCAAGCTCGATGCGGTGGCCCCGTAGATCGCCCGTGGTCGCGAGGCGCGCGGCGGGATGGATGTTGGCGTCGATCGACGCCTGCGTCGTCGGCGAGTCGAGCACCAGGTAGGCGACGGCGCCGCCGCACTTCAACGTCATCGTCTTGTTGTCCTCGACGCACTGATCGCCGGGCTCGCCGAACGTGGTGAAGCGGAACCCCTTGGCCACCTTCAGCTTCGCGTGGGGCGCCGCGACGACGCCGACCGAGGTCGCGGTGTCGACGTCGTCACGAAACGTGAACAGCAGCTCGTGGCCGGGCGGAAACGCCGCAGTGATCCGCACGGCGGAGCCCTCGTCCCGGGCCATGAACGGCAGCTCGGCGCTGCCGTCGAGGAGGACCGCGATCGACTGCAGCTCGGCCGCGGGGATCTTCTCCTCGAACTTCACCTCGAGTGCGCCGAGCGCGCGCAGCTCCTCTCCGTAGCCGACGGGGTTGGCCGACCAGAAGCTGATCGGTCTCGTGCGCGCGTGCGCGAGCTCGCGCGGCGAGATGGTCGCGCCGTCGGGTGCGCGCAGCGTCGCGGTGAGGTGAAAGCGAAGATCGAGGCCGGGTCGAAGCTCCGCATTCGGCTCGAAGTAGAGGGCCTGGCGATCGAGCCACACCGTCTTGCCGGCGATGGCGCCGAGGCGTTTGTCCCGCACCGTGAGGGCATTGGCGGCTTGCTCGACCGGGCGCGTGAGCACGATGCCGAAGCGCCCGCCCCCCACCACCACACCCTCCCGCTGCGGGATCACGACCTTCGCGATCGCGAGCTCCGGTTTGGGCTCTGCGCCCGCCTGCTGGAAGGCGCCGTCCAACGCGGGATCGTGCGCGCAGGCGCAGAGCAGGAGCGCGACGGCCGCTCTCATGACAGCTCCGCACGAAGCGCGACCCCGAGCGCGCCGGGGAGCGCGGAGAGCGCGCCATGCAGCGCTTGCTCGACCCTGGCGCGTGAGCGGTTCGCGAGGCGCTCCATGAACCACGCGTGCAGATCGTGCGAGAGCGCCGCGTGCTCCAGCTCGTCATCGGCGATCGCCGCATACAGCTCGTGCCCGTGTCGCGCCAGACCGATCGCGACGAGCGCGCCGAAGCTCTCGCGCGCGCAGCCCTCCGTCGCGTTGAGGATCGCGGCCTCCTCCAGCGAGCGCTGTCGACGCGGGACGGGGGGCAGCGTGACGTCGCGGTTGAGCAGGGTGCGCGCCAGCCGCGCGTGGCGAGCCTCGTCGCGGGCCGCTCTCAACACGCGCGAACGGAGCGAGCGCGGCGCGCCGAAGCGCCGCAGATCACGCGCGAGATCCCGGAACGCAACGACGCTGAGCGCCTCGAGGACAAAGACGCGCTCCAGCGGCGTGTACGGGGCGAGATCGATCTCTCCCGGCAGACGGCCGCACCCGTAGGGGCAGCTCCCCATGTTCAGGGGATCGAAGTCCTGGTGGCACTCCTCACGGGAGCCGAAGACGCAACGCACCGACGCGTGGAGCTTGGTCGTCTGGTCGGGATGGACCTCGAGCGTGCATTGGGTCGCCTTCGGCCCGCACATCTTCGCGCAGCTCTTGGGCTCAATGGGAACGGAGCCGCTCCCCAGCTCGCTGCTCGCGGCCCATGCCTCCGCGATGGCCGTCGGATAGCGCTCGGCGAGCTCGTCGGTGGGCTTCGAGCGCGCGATGTCTGCTTGGTTGCAGACGGTCTTGCACCCGGCGAGCGCGCACGCACCGAACGAGAGCTGCATCAGGCGCGCGACGAACGGATGCATCCGCCAGGGAGCGTACTACGAGGATCCTGGTGCGCGGTTCGCCCGAGAGAGTCGCGGCGGCCAGGGAACGACGTCCACGCGGCGCTATCGTAATGGTCCATGAGCCAACCCGCGCCCGCCGACGATCCGCGCATCCCCCCGATCGGTCGAGTCACGCAGGCCGAGCGAATGTTCCGCGTGAACTGGGTGGCGGCGGAGCTGCGCTCACCGAGCGGGGTCCCGCTGCTCTCCCCGCACGACGTCGCGCGGCTCGGTCACGCGGCGCGCATCGTCGATGTGCGTCGCGCCGAGGAGATCGTGGGCCCGGACGGTCACGTGCCCGGTAGCGACTACGTCCCGCTCGACCGCGCGGTTGAGCTCCTCTCACACCGCGCGGTCGACGAGCCGTTGGTGCTCGTCTCCCGCACCGAAGAGCGCGCGTCGCGGATCGCGCTCGAGCTCGAGTCGCGCGGGCATCGCTTCGTCGCCGTGCTCATGGGTGGGATCGTCGGCTGGCGGCAGGTCGGCCTCGCGGTCAGCCGCGACCCATCGATACTCTCGCGGGAGGGAGCGATCGGCCCGGCGCGCACCTCCGCGTTCGTCGCGGAACATCGGGTGCTCGCGCGTGACGACGTCGCCGCGCACCTCGGCGATCCGAGCGTCATCCGCTGGATGAAGCTCGCCTCGCTGCTCCTGACCGGTCGGATCTCCTGCGTCGACGGTCGCGACGGCAGCGGGATCATCGGCGCGCCGGGGGGCGACGCGGGTGAGCTCCTCCTCGTGCTCGCCGCGTTCGAACGCGTCGGCAAGATACAGCTCGACGACGCTGCGCTGCGCGCACTCCTCCTCCGCCGGCTCGACGCCTTCGGGCGGCTCTACTTGCACACCGACATCGGCGCGCAGAATCGCCTCATCGGCTCGTTCCGCTCCGATCGCCGGCTCGACGCGGCGCTCGCCAACGTCTTCGAAACGCTCCAGTGGCGACGGTTCCTCGCGTCGCCGCCCGAGGAGCTGCGCGATCTCCTCCTCGATCACATGATCCGGCCGGAGCACCTCGGCTGCGGTCACCTGCGCCTCTCGCTCGTGAACGCCCGGGACTACGGCGTACGCCCCGAGCTCGTCGAGTCGTTCCTGCGTCAATTCTTCAGGCTGCGGTGGGAGTCGATCACGGAGCACGACGTCGAGGTGCTCCCCGGCGGTCACGCCGAGGGCGCGGTGGTGAACGTCTTGATACCGGGTGACGCAGAGGCCTACTCGCGTGTGCCCCTCGTCTCGCCGATGGCCGGCGGCACGCAGATCTTCCTGCAACACCCGCAGGTCGCGCAGTACCTCCGCCGCCAGACGGTGCACTTCCTCTGTGCGTCCTCCGAGGTCGATCCGCGCGCGCTCGAAGCCGAGGTCACGGCGCTGGCGGAGCGTCAGCTCGGGCGCACGTTGCACGAGCTCGCACGTGGTCTACCGATCTTCGTTGCGACGGTCTCGCCGAACAGCGTTCACGTCGACCTCCACGGCGAGGTCGCCTGAACCCGCGACGGGTGGAGAGCGGTGAAGGTCGCGCACGCACACTAGGGAGCAGAGCTGCGAATCGCTGATTGTTCCGCGCGATGGTAGCGCTGACGCAATGATGGGGAGGCGCGCACAAGTGGCGATAGCGACCGCCTGCGTCATTGCTAGTCTCTGAGCGTGATTTCGCCATCGCGAGTGCGTGCCATACAACGAGCACCCGCCGCCCCAACGGAGACGTCGCTCTTCGTCGGGCGCGCCCAGGAGCTGCTCGGTCTGCGTCGCGCCGTCCGCGATCATCGTCTCGTCGTCGTCGTGGGCCCGAGTGGGATTGGCAAGAGCCGCCTGTTGCGCAAGTTCGTCGTATCGCGCCGCGCCGATCCGGGCACGATCGTGATGTGTGATCTCCGTGACCTGCGCGACGTCGACGCGATGATCGCGACCATCGTGCTCGCGTGCGGCGGCGAACGCACCGACGACGCGATGCGCGCCGCCGAGCGCGTCCTCGCTGCGCGCGGTGAGGTCGTGCTGGTACTCGACAACGTCGAGCCGCTCCTCCCGCTCGCCGCGCTCGCGATCGAGCAGCTTCTCGCCAACGTACCGACGCTGAAGGTCGTGTGCGGCTCGCGCGCTCCGCTCGGCGTCGACGAGACGGTGCTCGAGCTACGCGGCCTCGACGAGGAGCGGGCCGCCGATCTCCTCTCCGATCGCATGCGCGCCGCCGGTGAGCCCCGGCCGATCGGTCGCCTCTCCATGATCACGCTCGCGCGCAGGCTCGGCGGCGTTCCCCTCGCCATCGAGCTCGCGGCGTCGCGCTTCGGCCAAGACGGCTACGTGGTCTTCGATCGACTGGTCGGTCTCCCCGAGCAGTTCGACGACGCGCGCGCGGTGCAACGCGCCATCGATCGCGCATGGACGCTCCTGGAGGAGGACGAACGCGAGCTCCTGCTCTCCGCGTCGGTGTGTCGCGGCGGGATCTCGCTCGATCGGCTGATCGCGATCTCGGAGTTGGGTCCGCGCGCGTCCTCCATCGCGATCTCCCTCGCGCGGCGCGGGCTCTTCGAGATCGTCGACGCCAACCCGATTCGACTCGTGATGGCCGAGAGCGTTCGCGCGCACGCGGAAGAGGTCCTCGAATCGAGCGGTCGCGCGCACGCGCTGCGGATACGGCACCTTCGGTCGTTCGAGTCGAATCCCGGCACCGCCATCGATCGCGAGAACATGCGTTCCGCCATCGCATTTGCCATCTCGGAGCAGCACTTCAACGTCGCGCTCCGCATGCTGCTCACGCTCGACGATCCGTCACGCGACCTCGCAGCGCTCGATGCGTGCATCACCTCGACCGGCGACCCGTTGCTCCTCGCACGTGCGCTCTCGACCCGGGCGTCGATCCTCCATTCGACCGGCAAGCTCGCGGAGTCCAAGCGCGACGCGTCGACTGCGCTCATCCTCTCTCGGGGCGACGAGCGCCTCACGGCGAACGCGCAGCGCGCTCTCGGTCTGGCCCACTTCCAGCTCGGCGAGCTCTCCGATGCGCGGCAGTGCTTCGAACAAGCCCTCGACCTCGAACGCTCGCTCGGTCATCGGGGCGCGGTCGCGGCGCTCCTGCAGCACCTCGGCGCCGTGGCCGCGAGCCTGGGGGAGCTCGAGCTCGCGCGCATCCACCACGAGAACGCGTTGGCGCTCGCGGTCGACGGCGACGATCCCCAAGCCGAGGCGCGCGCCACGATCGGCCTCGGCTCGCTGTGGCTCGAGATCGGCAATCTCACGCGCGCGCGCAATCACTACGAGCGCGGTCTGGCCCTCGCGCGCGCCCTCCACATGACGCGCACCGAGCGCATCGTCACGGGTTATCTCGGCATCCTCGAGCTCGACGCGGGTCGCTTGCACGAGGCCGACGCGCTGCTGCGCACCGCGGCGGTCGCTTCGGGTGACGCCGGAGATCTGCGCGTCGAGGGTGTGTTCGAGGGCATTCGCGGCGCCGCGCTCGCCTGCCTGAAGCGCCTCGACGAGTCGCTCGCTGCGTTTGCGCGCGCCGAGTGCGCCCTCCGCAAGAACAAGTTCTTCGCCGACGTGATCGCCATTCACCGCGGCCACCTCGATCTCGCACGCGGCGACGTCGAAGCGGCTCGTCAGCGCGTGCTGCGGGGACGCGAGGCCGCTCGCCTGAGCGACGACGCACGCATCGCCCTGCGCATTCTCGAACGCGCAATCGGATAGGTCGGTCTCCGAGCGCTGGCTCCTCGCTGGTCACGCCGGATCGTTCCGGGAGGCGCAGAACGGCACACTGCACGCGCGCAAAGCGGCTGTTTTCCCGCTCCGAATGTGGTCCGTGGTTTGCTGGTCACCCTCCCATGCGCGCTCTGGCCCTTGCCCTTATCCTCACCGCCTGCGGCGGCTCGGTCTCCGAAGCGCCTGCCGCGACCGACGGCGGAATGGACACGAGCTCGACCGACACCGCGACGGGCGACGTCGTCATCGCGGAGAGCGGCGGCTGCGAATCCGCGCCGCCGTCGACGATGTGCTTCTTCGGCGGCGGCGCGGGTCGCGCGTGCGCGGACGTCGCGCAGTCGATGGTGTGCAGCGGCGGCAAGTGGGCGTGTCCCTCGGGCACCAACACGGAGTGCGGGTGCATGGCCGGATCGCCAGGCGGCGGACTGCCTCCCCTGAAGCCCGGCGACATGTGCCCGGACGCCGACGCAGGCACCCCGTGCTGTCTTGGTTCGACCGTCGCGTGGCACGGCGAGGGCGGTCTCGTCGCGTACGTCGACAAGAGCTCGATCGCGCCGTGCAAGACCTACGAGCACCACCGCGAGACCGGCGCCGGCGGCGGACCGATGGGTGCGAAGTGCACCAACGAGCTGCTCGCGTGCGGCGCCGGTGATGCCGTCGACATCGGCGACGTGCGCGCGGCGCTCAACCACGCGGACGTGACCGCCGCGCTCGCGGCAGCGCCGGTGCTCTACGGCAAGGATCCGCGGCCGTACGACGGACAGGTCTTCCGCATCACGATCGGCACGAAGGTGATCGATGTCGGCGACGAGTGCGGCGGCGCGCCGGGCTGCAAGGCGATCCCGGCGGGGGTGAAGGCGCTCGAGACCATGTTGAGGGCGGTCGACGGAGCGCAGCTCGCCAAGGCGCCTTGCGCGGGCGCCTTCTAACACCGCAACACCTCCGTGGGACGCGCGACGTCCCGGCAGTTGGGTCTTTGGATATGCTGTGATCCGTGGGAGAGGTCGCGGAGTGACGAGCTCGGACGCGCGGAGCGACGCGCGCCTCTCCTCCGGGGGACGCTTCGAGCTCCTGCGCCGACTCGGCGCCGGCGGGATGGGGGTCGTCTACGAAGCGCACGATCGCGAGCGAAACACGCGCGTCGCGCTCAAGACGCTCCAGGAGCAGGACGCCGCGTGGCTGTACCGCTTCAAGCAGGAGTTCCGCTCGCTCGCGTCCATCGCGCACCCCAACTTGATCCCGCTGTACGAGCTCTTCGTCGAGGGCGACGACTGGTTCTTCACCATGGAGATCCTCGAGGGCGCGACCGATCTCCGGAGCGCACTGCGCCCGCGCGTCAAAGCCCCCGTCGCCGACACGACGCTCGCGCGTGAGGAGCCGACCGCGGTGCGTCCGCGGGCCGATACGCTCGATGAGGTCGGCCTCGCGATCACCGGACGCTTGCCCACGGTCCCGGTCGATCACGCCAAGGTGCGCGCCGCGTTTCGCGAGCTCGCGACCGGGGTTCGTGCGCTGCACGCCGCGGGGAAGCTCCACCGCGATCTCAAGCCAGGCAACGTCATGATGCGCGACGACGGACGCGTAGTGATCCTCGATTTCGGCCTCGTCGCCGACCTGCGCTCCGCCCCCGAAGCGACCGACGGGCCGCGTTCGTCCGAGCCGCGGCAATACATCTCGACCGAGCGCAGCATCGCTGGCACCGCGCTGTACATGGCGCCCGAACAAGCCGCGGCGTTGCCGCTCGGCGAGCCCGCCGACTGGTACGCGGTCGGCGTGATGTTGTTCGAGGTGCTCACCGGTCGCCTGCCATTCGAGGGCTCACCGTCCGACGTCGTCATTCGAAAGCGAATGCTCGATGCGCCCTCCGCGCGCTCGATCGATCCGGACATCCCCGAAGATCTCGACGCGCTGTGCGCCGCGCTGCTCCGTCGCGAGCCGTCGGAGCGTCCCTCCGGACTCGAGATCGACAGGCTCCTCGGGGGCGACGCGAGCTCGCGCGCGACCGAGGACGTCGACGCGCCGTTCCTCGGACGAAGCGAGCAACGCGCGGCGCTCCACCGTGCCCTCGATCACGCGCGCGCAGGCGAGACGGTCGTCGTCGAGCTGCACGGAGCGTCCGGCGCCGGCAAGAGCGCGCTCGTCGATCGTTTCCTCGCCGACGCGGGCGATGACGTCCTCGTCCTTCGCGGTCGCTGTTACGAGCAGGAGTCGGTCCCGTACAAGTCAGTCGACGGGATCGTCGATGCGCTCGTGCGGCACCTGCTCCATCGCCCATTCGAGGAGCGCGACGTGCTCCTGACCCCCCACACCTCGGCGCTCGCGCGGCTCTTTCCGGTGATCGAGCGCGTGCAGCGGGGCGACGAGTCGGTCGCGGGACTCGACGTTCGAGAAGCGCGGGAGAGCGGCGTCCGTGCGTTCATCGAGCTCCTCGGAAACCTCGCCCTCGAGAAGACGCTGCTCCTGCACATCGACGATCTGCAGTGGGGCGACGCCGACGGGGTCGAGATGCTCTCGTCGTTGATCACCGCGCCGGACACGCATCGCATCCTCGTGCTCCTCTCGTATCGCAGCGAATACGCGACCCGCAGCGCGTCCCTCGCGGCGCTCTCGTCGCGAGCAGCTCGTTGGCCGCAGAGGATCCTGCGCGAGACGATCGAGGTGGGCGCGCTCGGGGACGACGACGCGGGCGCGCTCGCGCGCTCGCTGCTCGGGACCCACGTCAGCGACGAGCGGGTGGCTCGCATCGTCGCGGCTGCGGCCGGCCTTCCCTACTTCGTATTGGAGCTCGCGCGCGCGATCGAGGCCGAGCCGTCGATCGCCGACGCCCCGATCGGGCTCGATCTCGCGGTTCGCAGGCGTGTCGAGCGGTTGCCCGAGGCCGCGCGGCGCATGCTCGAGGCGATCGCGGTAGCCGCCGCACCGATTCGATTGCGCCACGTGCGCGAGGCGATCGGCGTCGAGTCGTTGCCGCACGAGACGCTCTCGCTCCTTCGCCGCGAGCACCTCATTCGGGGCACCGGCATGGGGCTCGACGACGAGGTCGAGAGCTTTCACGATCGCATCCGCGAGGGCGTCGCCGGCGACCTCCCCGAGCGCACGAGGACGAGCCTCCACGCTGCGCTCGCCGAGACGTACGAGCGGTCCGGCGACGTGCAACCGGAGACGATCGCCACCCACTTCGAACGCGCCGGCGAGCCGGGGCGCGCGAGCGTGCACTACGCGCGCGCCGCCACCGAGGCGTCGCGGGTGCTCGCGTTCGATCGCGCGGAGGCGTTCTTCAAGCGCGCGGCGGCGCTCGCGCCCACAGACCTCGCGCGCGCGGCGATCGAGGAGCTGCTGATCCATCACTACACGGACCTCGCACGGTTCGCAGACGCGTATGCGCTCGGACGCGAGGCGGTCGCCCGGTTCGGCGTGAGCGTTCCGCCGAAGTTCGTGCCGCCGATCCTGGTGAAGGACCTCGCGCTCCTCGCGCTGCGGATGCGCGGTCGGTCGATCGCGTCGGTCGCCGAGCTGCCGCAGACGACCGATCCGCGCACGCACATGGCGGTGAAGCTGATGGCCGCGTTCGCCAAGGCGGCGTATCAGCTGCGCCCCGAGCTGTGCGTGACGGTCGCCAACAAGATGGTCGACCTCTGTCTGCGGAACGGCAACGCCGAGGACGCCGCGATCGGCTACATGGTTCACGGCGCGATCTTCCACGGCGGCGTGCTCGGACGGCACCGCGTCGGCTACGAATACGGCAAGCTGGCGCGCGCGATCGTCGACCGCTATCGCAACGAACGACAGCGCGCCGAGGTGACCTTCGTGGTTGCGTACTTCGCGACGTCGTGGATGCGACCGGCGATCGAGGCCGAGGCCCTGTACGCGGAGGCCTTCGACGCCGGATTGCAGGTGCGCGATCTGTTCCACATCGGCTGCGCCGCAGCCGCGATGGTGATGAGCCAGTGGATGCGTGGCGTGCCGCTCGACGAGATCGAGCGGGTGGCGAATCGGCTCCTCGAGACGATCGTGCCGATGCGTTTGCAGGAGCCGATCGGCACGCTGGGCGCCGTGCAACGCGCGATCCGGCAATTGCGGGGCGAGGACCCGGGCGCGATCGCCCCCGACGACGCCACGCTCGCGACCTACGGCTCGCCGCACTTCGCGCACTTCCAGCTCGTCGCCGCCGCCTTCACCGCATACGTCCGCGGGGACATCGCCGCGGCGCTCGCAACGATCGAGCGCGCGGCGCCGCTGTCGGGCGGCTCGCGGGGCATGATGCACTCCGCGGAGCACGCGTTCGTCCACGCGCTCTGCCTCGCGCGCGTCGGCACGCTGCGGTCTCGGGTGCGACTCTCGTGGATCGCGCGTCAGCTACGCGGCTACGCCAGTGACTGCGCGACGAACTTCGCCGCGAAGTCCGCGCTGATCGACGCCGAAGCGGCGTGGCTCGATCACAAGCTGGAGCGCGCCGCGCTGGGGTTCGCCGAGGCGGCGCGGCTCGCCGAGGCCGACGGTCACCGCCACGTGCGCGCGATCGCCGAAGCCCGACGCGCCGATCTCCTTCGCCAGCTCGGCCGCGTCGACGAAGCGCACCTCGCCGACGCCGCGGCCGCGCGCGCGCGCGCTGCCTGGATCGGCCAGTTCTAACGCTTCAGCGCGACCCGCATCGGGCGTAGCTCGCCGCGCGTGAGACCGCTCGCGATCGCCGGGTCCTCGTTCATGATCTTCTCCGCCGCGGCCTGGTCCGGCGCCGTGAACACGCAGATGCCCGTGTTCAACTTGCCGAGCGTCGGGCCCGCGAGGATCAGCGTGCCGTCGGCGAGCAAACGCTGGAGATAGGCGAAGTGCGCGGCGAAGGTCTGCTTCTCGTCGTCGGTCATCGTGTCGGCGAAGCTCTCGCGCGGCGCGTGAATGAAATAGATCCACTCCATCACGCCAATCATGCGCTCCACGCACAGCGCCGTAAATTGGAAGGCCGCACGCTGTCTGACGGCGTCACGGCGGATAGCGACAGATCGTGGGGTCACTGGCCATACAAACTTGAAAGGATGCGCGTTGACAATAGTCGCCGAAGCCCCAGAGCCACGGTTGGACGCACTTCGGGAAGGCTACGTCGGGGCACTCGGAGTCATTGGCGCATCGCCGATAACACCTGCCGTCGCCGACCGGTTTGCACGGTGTGGGGTGCGAACACAACGAGTCCTCGTACCTCCAGCAGTCGGCGGGGAGCGCGCTGTCCACGCGCACGTCAGGCCGCACGTCAGCGGCCTCTCCGCTGTCGACGAAAGAGGATTCGGGCCCGACACGCGAGCCGCACCCCGCCGACAGGG
Organism: Deltaproteobacteria bacterium; assembly: GCA_022843175.1. Taxonomy (GTDB): domain Bacteria; phylum Myxococcota_A; class Polyangia; order Polyangiales; family JADJMO01; genus JALHOE01. Next base: position 1,284 of record JALHOE010000062.1, on the reverse strand, counting down.
CAACGAGGATGACAGACGCCGCATTCCGGTGCATGACCCTCATGGATGTCCTCAGGAGTGCCAGCAGAGTGCGCATCGAAGAATCAATAGCGCGTTCGGCGCGCCGAGCTACGGTGAGTGCCGGTAGGATTGCGACGTGATCCACCGCGGCGATCTGTTCTGGCTCGCACCCGACGACACGCGCGGGTCTGTCCCCGGCTACCCCCATCCGCACGTGGTTGTGCAGGACGACGTCTTCAACCACTCGCGCATCACCACCGTCGTCGTCTGCACGCTGACGACGAACCTGCATCGCGCGACCGAGCCAGGGAACGTGCTGCTCGACGTCGGAGAGGGGAGCCTTCCGAAGCAGAGCGTGGTCGTCGTGTCGCAGGTCTCGTCGGTGGCGAAGGCGAGCCTCGGCGACCGAATCGGATCGCTGTCGGGGGAACGCGTGGAGCAGATCCTCGCGGGCCTGCGATTTCAGCAAATCTCGTTCTTCGGGCGGTAGCGGGTCGATCCGAGCGCTTGTCACGCTGGCGGCATGTCATCGGTCGACGGACTGCCGGTTCGACCCGGCCCGACACGACGCTAGACTCGACACCATGTTGAGCCGGGAGGACGCGCGCATCGAGAAACACATCCGCTGGGCCGAGGAGCGGCTGCGAGCGAGGGACGCGTCGCACCTGCCGCTCGCGGTCCGCCACGTGCGCGACCGTTTGATCGAAGCGCTCGCCGAATATCGCCGCGCCGGTCGGTTCCCGCGTAACCACGTGCGCGGAGCGCTCACCCCCGTGTTCATCGACGAGCACGGCACGCGCTGCGCGATGGCGCACCTGCTCGAGCTGGTCGGCGCGCATTCACTGGTCGCGCGCGTGGCAAGCACCAACAACCTCGCGAGCATCCACGAGCTGGCGAGCGATCCCGAGCTCTTGATGTGGCTCGCGGCGATGGGCCTCACGATCGACGAGGCGGCGAGCATTCAGCCGTCGTACGGCTGGTACAAGCAGGCGCACTTGGCAGACACCGCAGCGCCCGCGAGCCCCGACGCCGCCCCCGAGATCGTCGGCGCCACCGAGCCGCTCCCCGGCCGGTCCTGCGCGTTCGGCCACGCGACCGACGCTCTCGTCCCGCTGACGTTGGTCTTCGGCGCCGCCGTTCTCGCGCAACGGCGATGGCTGCACTGAGCCCGGGGCCGTCGCGCGGAGTGAAGTTGCGGCGGGCGCGATCCGGCGCGCTCGTTGTCTTCCTCGCGCTCGGCTGCCACAGCGCGCCGGCGCCGGCGCCCGCCGTCGCGCGCGACGC
>JALHOE010000061.1 GCA_022843175.1 Deltaproteobacteria bacterium | reverse complement strand
CGGGCAGGTCGCCGCACGACGTGCACTCCTTGTCCTCGGCGCAGCGGCTGCAGGTGATGCCCCAGGACGACGCGTGCCGCTTCCAGAAGCACTCCGGCTTCTGCGAGCCGGTGCAGTCCGCGCCCCACCCGTCCGGCCGGTCCTTCGTCGAGCAGTTCCCCGCGGCGGCGCACAGCCCGCACGACGAGCCGCTGAACGCGCACGCGCCCGCGGCGCATTGCTCGTCGAACGCGCACTTCGCACCGATGGGCAGCGTGCCGGGCCCGGCCTCGCACCCGAGGAGGTTCTCGTAGAGATCCGCGCACGCGGCGGTCGCGCGCGCCGATGCGCACGCGGCGATCTGGGTGGGCGTGCGCGTCGGCGCGGACTTCGCGCCGTCGATCGAGACGCAGTGGAGCGCGAGCTGCGACGCGCACGCGCCGCGCGAGCCGTACTTGGTCATCAGCTCGCCGCGTCCGCACTCCTCGAGCCGGCCGCACCACGCCTCGGCGTGCTGCGCGCAGGCCTCGGCCATCGTCGGGACTCGCCCGTCGCCCGCGTCGACGACGTCGGTCGCGACGTCGGTCGTGGCGCCGTCGAAGCCCTCGGCTGGCTCGAACTCGAGCTTGGGATAGCTGCACCCGGCGCTCACGACGAATGCCGCGATCGCGATGAGCAGGAGCCGCGACGACATGAACGCAGAGTCTACGCGCAACGCGCGGTCAGCGAAGCTCGGGCCGCCCGCACGAGAAACGGATCACGATGCGTCCGCTCATCTCGGGAGTGCCGGCCTTGTCGGCGTAGTCGGGGTCGTCGGCCCGCGGCGGTAGAGGGGCGAGCGGCTCGACGTGGAGCATCCGTTGGTCGAGCGCGGACGACGCGACGTAGCCCGTGCCGCCGAGACCGCCCACGCGCCTCGCTCCGCCCTTGCCGCCCGCGTACCCGCCCGCCCCGCCGTTGACGTCGTCGGCGCCGACGCCCCCGGACATGGTGGGCATCCCGCCCGCCATCGGGTGATTGCCGGTGCCGCCGGGGTGGCACTCCGGCGCGCTCGCGCCTCCGCCGCCGCCGGCGATGATGAGCGCCTTGCTGCGATCGTTCTCGGTGATCAACGCGCTGCTCGCGAACACGCCGGACAGCCCGCCGCCGCCCCAATCGCCGAACCCGAAGCGTGCGCGCTCCTCGCCCATGATCCCGGCGCGCCCGCGCTTGCCGACGATGACGATCAGCGGATCGCCGGCCTTCACCTCGAACACCGCCTCGGTGAAGCCGCCGAGCCCGCCGTCGAGCTTCCCCGCGCCGCACTGTCCCTCGTCGTTCCCCCCGGCGCCCCACGCCTTCACGTGCATGAAGCGAACGCCGCTCGGCACGCTGAAGGTGACCTGCGTCTCGGTGAGCGGGAACGTGAACGACGGGCAGGGCGTCTCCGCTGCGTCGACGGCGTCGGCTACGTCGAACGTGCTCACGTCGAACGAGCTCGCGTCCTCTCTCGTGCACCGACCGTCGACGCAGGTCGCGCCGGAGGCACACTCGCTCGTCGTCGTGCACGAGGCGTTCAGCTCCGAGCCCACCGCGGAGCCGCATCCCGGGCCGAGGAGCACGACCGCGACGAGCGTCTCCCACCGAAGGTCTCGCGCCATGACGATCACGCTACCACCCCGTTCCAGCTCGTCAGGGCCGTGGCCGCTGCGAGCCATGGTTTGGCCGTCCCGGTCAATCCGCGGCCGGTCGGTGGCATCGGAGCCGCGAGCGTCAGCGAGTGGGTTGTCGGACATGCAAGCGGAGCGGTCTCGGCGGCCCGCGGGCGCAGTAGAATACTCACGGCATGCGACGCAGCCGGACGGAAGGGACCATGTCGGTCCTCGTTGTTCGCGCGCTCGCAGCCGGCGGCGCGGCGCTCGGGCTATCGCTCGCCGAGCTCGCCGAGCGCGCGGGCGTCGCACCGTTGCCGCTCGCCGATCCGGACGCGCGCGTGCCGGCGGCCGTAGTGGTCGCGCTCTGGGAGCACCTCTCGTCGCTCCGGCCGAACTTCGGTCTCTGGCTCGCCGAGCTCGTGCGCGAAGCGCCGTTCACCGTCGGCTCCTTCGTCATCCACACGAGCCCGACGTTCGGCGAGGGGCTCGCGCGTGCCATGCGCTATCAGCGTCTGCTCCACGACCACGCGCGGGGCCACGTGGTCACCCGCGGCGACGAGGCCACTTGGCGTCACCAGGTCGGTCACTTTCGCGGACCGAACGCGGCGCTCGAGTTTGGTTTCGCGTCGCTCGTTCACCTCGCCCACCGCTCGACCGGGCAGCGCATCGAGCCGCGACGGGTGGCGTTCCAGCACGCGGCGCCGAGCGATCCGAGCGAGCACCGTCGCGTGTTCGGACCGCGCGTCGAGTTCGCTCAGCCCTACGACGAGATCACCTTCGCGCGCGCGGATCTCGAGCGGCCCCTGCGCACCGCCGACCCGGCGCTCCGCGAGCTGATCGAGGCGCACGGCCGCGTCCTCCTCGAGAAGCTCCCGCCGGACGATACGCGCCTCGCGACCCGCGCGCGCGCCGTGATCGCCGATTTGCTCCGTGGTGGCGCGCCGACGCTGGTGCTCGTCGCCGAGAAGCTGGGGCTGCCAGCGCGTACGCTCCAGCGCCGTCTGCGCGAGGAGGGCGCCCGCTTCGACGCGCTGCTCGACGAGGTCCGCCGCGAGCTCGCCACGCGTTACCTCGCAGACGTGCGCATCACGATCCAGGAGACGGCGTTCCTCCTTGGTTTCTCCGAGGTCGCCGCGTTCCACCGCGCTTTCGTGCGCTGGACGGGGGAGACCCCGGCTCGCTTCCGCGCTCGTCACGCGGCGTGACGGGTCAAGAGATCCGGCGCGCGGCGACAACGACTCCGGACGACCCCGCCCCCACACTCGAGCGCATGGAAGGTCCGTTCCTCGCGTTCAAGGTCATGCTGCTGCTCGCGCTGGTGATGGCGGTCTATCGCCGCTTCGAGCGCGTCCATGCGTCGTTTCCCGATTTCGAGCGGCACCTCCGAACGCGGCCGATCCTCGTGGCGATCCGGGCCCGCGACGCGCACGCGATCGCCGAGCGCGTGCGGAGCGCACTGCGAAAAGGGGAGGCGCTCGTCGGCACGGGGCGGAGGCCCTGGCCGTTCTACGCGGTGCGCCTCGCGATCGACATCTCGCCCGGCCTCGTCCTGGTGCGCGCGGCGGGGTGCGCGCTGCTTCGCGTCGAGGGCGTCGATCCGCCCTCGTTGGTCGACGTGGTGTCCTCGGCGATCACCGACGACGCCGAGGTGTGGATCGACGAAGCCCTGTGGGTCGACCTCGACACCGGGCAACGTCCAGAGGCGGGGTGGTCGCTCACGACCAAGGGGCTCGCGCTCGCGACGCGTCGACCGGCGTGGATCGAGCTCGAGCCGGCGCGGCTGCCGTCGATCGCGGAGACGGAGCGCACGCGTGCGTGAGGGCGGAAAGAGACTGCGCGACCGATTGAAGCGGCGCGGGTCGCCCGACGTCCAACCTCCATGAAGTGGACCGTCCTCGTTGCGCTCGGCACGCTCGCCTGCAGCCGGCCCGAGGCTGCTGCACCCACCGGGATAGACAGCCCCAGTGCGAAGGGGCTCCTCGGCGAGGAGCCGGACTATGCGTTCTCGCTCCGCGTCGATCGGCTGCGCGCCGATCCGGTCTACAACGCGATCGTTCATCAGGCCGCGGCAGAAGAGAGCTTCCGCACGCTGTACGAGAGCATCGGCAGCATCGACGGCGTGGGGGCGATCGGCGAGACCTCGCTCGAAACGGGCTCGTTCATCGGGGTGCTGCGCGGGCCGCCGCCGTTCGACAGGCTGCCGAAGGACTGGCGGGAGGCTCTCGAGAAGGGCGGGGCAGCGCAGAAGCTTCCGACCGGCGTGTGGGAGCTCGCGTCGCTGACGAAGAAGGGCTTGCCGTACGGGCTGTACGGGCACGATCAGTGGTGGGTGTTGCTCGCCGGGTATGCCGCGGGCCCCGGCCACGATTGGTTCTCGAAGCACGCCGACCCGCCTGCGCCGGTGGTGTTTCCGCCCGACGTGCTCGCGGGGTTCTGGATGGGCGGCCGGGCGATGAAGAAGGCGGTCATGGCGAAGGCGAGCAGGGAGCCGGGCAGCAAGGGACTCGAGGCCATGAGCCTGCTCCTCCGCGACGGCGCGCACGGCGATGTGATCTACACCGGCGTCTACGAGACCTCGGCCGACGCGGAGAACGCCATGAAGGTCGCCGGCAAGGAGCTCGGACAATACGCGTCGGTGTGGCAGAGCATCGAGCAGAAGTGCCCCGGTCTCTCCGTCCTCGCGCTCGAGAGCGAACGGAGCGGTCGCACCGTGCGCGTTCGAATCACGCACGTCCCCGAGGCGTTACGCGCCGCGCTCGCTTGTAAGTGGTAACGAGCGCGGCTCGGACGCGACGAGGCCGCGCCGTTCTCGCCGCTCTGATCCAGAGCAAGCAGCGAGGAGGATCCGCGTCCGAGCCAACCTCGAGCTCGTGTACCGTCGATCGGTCCAGACACCTCCCAACGGATTCACTGCCAGGAGGCGCGATGTCGACGTCCACGAGGCTCACTGTTCTGAGCGCGCTGCTCTGTGTTGTTGCCTGCTCCTCGATGAATCGAGCTCCCGGATCGGCGAACTATCCGCCGCGCGACAAGCCGGCCGAGATCATCTGGAAGGAGCAAGAGGCCGCCCTCGATCCCACCAGCTACGAAGTGATCGGCACGGGTCAGAACGAGACCGGCACGTGCGGCATCACCAAGGCCATCAACGACTCCTCCAATCACGCGAAGCTCGCCAAGATGGGGGCCGAGATCGGCGGTGACGCGATCATTCTGTCCTGCGGCGAGGTGGGTACCGTCGGGCAGTGCGTCTGCACTGCGAAGGTGCTGCGCTTCGGCACCGGAGGACTCCGCCGGAAGGCAGACGGCAACTTGAAGGGGTGCGTCACCGATCAGGAGTGCAAGGGCGCGCGCATCTGCAAGGAGGGGAAGTGCGTCGATCCGGGCTGAGACCGGTTCGCCCTTTCGAGGTAACATACCGGTTACCGTGCACGCACTCGACGCTCTCGGTTCCCCGGTACGCCGGCAGATCCTCAAGAAGCTGAACAAGGCCCCGCTCTCGGTCGGCGACCTGGCGGAGAAGTTCCCGGTCAGTCGCCCCGCGATCTCCCGACACCTTCGCGTGCTCGAGGATGCCGGGCTGGTCGAGTCGCGCGGCGAGGGAAACCGGAGCCTCTACTCGGTGCGCATCCAGGGATTCGCGCCGGTGCGCGAGTTCCTCGACGAGTTCTGGGATGTCGCGCTCGCGCGTCTCGAGGAGCTGTCCAAGCGATGATTCGCAAGACCGTCCTCCTGCACTGCGATCCGGTCCGCGCGTTCGGGCTGTTCACCGAACGCGCCGGAGAATGGTGGCCGCTCGATCGACGCCACACCGGCGATCGCGAGAGCGAGATCCGAATCCTCGCCACCGGGCGCTTCTTCGAGCGCGCGCGGGACGGGCGCGAGGTCGAGCTCGGTCGCGTGAGGGTGTGGGAGCCGCCCGGGCGCCTGGTGCTCGACTTCTATCCGGGGACGGACGCCGACCATCCGACCGAGGTGACCGTGGGCTTCGCCGCCGAGGGGGAGAAGACCCGCGTCACCATCGAGCACCGTCCCACCGAGGCGAGCGCCGAGCTCTTCACGCAGCGCAACGCGCTCTTCGAAGCCTCCTGGGATCTCGTGTTGCGCGCGTTCGCCGAGGCGGCGTTGCACAATCGGTAACAAATTGGTTACCATAAGTGTGATGGCGAAATCCAAAGCAGGCACCAAGGACAGTCCCTGGAGGCTCAAGACCCCGAGCGGCGGCGCCGAGTTCGAGGCCTACCGCGACGAAGAGCTCGACGCGCTCGTGGTGAGGGTCGGAAAGACCGAGCTCCGCTATCAGCTGCGCTGCATCGACGACTTGCACGCGATGTTGAAGAAGCACGGCGATTGGATGCTGCTCGGGAGCGCCGACGAACAGAAGGACGCGGCCGAGGGAACGGTCGAGGCGTGGGGCCGGGCCAAGAACAACCCGGTCAAGGGCTGGTACGGCCTCAAGAAGGGCCTCCGCGGTCGATTCGGCATGTACGTGCCGATGGTGCTCGAGGAGCTCGGCCTCGCCGAGGTGGAGCACCTCCCGCGCAACAACCGCATGCGCGCCAAATGAGCGAGACGCGGAGCGAGCCAGGCGGGTGAATCACGGCGTCAGGTAGACCGTCGACCAACCCTTCACGGCTCGCCCCTCGCACTCCGAGACGCTGACCTTCGCGTGGAGCTTGTCCTTCTCGTAGCTGACCTCGGTCGTGCAGTGAGAGGCGGTTGGTCCCTTGGACGGCTCGGTGCCGACCTGCTTCCAGCCCGCTTCCTTCATGGCGTCGCGCCACAGACTCAGGACCTGCGCGGGCGTCTTCTCGGGGAACGCGTACTGTCGCTGGTTGGGGGCGTCGCTCTCGCCCGTGGCTCGACACAGAACGGCCCCCTCGGGCGCGCCCATGTGCTCCTTCCAATCCGCGGTCATCGGGCGAGGATCGACCTCCATGCCGCGGCCGCCGCACGGCTCCTTCTTGCAAGCCACGGCCGCGAACGCCACGACGACAACCCAGCGGAGCTTCATGGCCGTCGCCTCGGCCCTCAGCCGTGTCAATGCTGGTTTTTCTCGCGGGCCCGATCAGCTCGTTGCGGCGCGGGTCGGCAGGTCGGCCGAACGACGCAACTCGGTCGGGCCTCCCTCGGCGAAGAACTTCTGGACCTGCTCGGCTTGCAGGAGCAGATACCCCGGCATCGCGCGGTTCATCATCCACGCCGGCACGCGGCCGCCCTGGTTCTCGCGATCGAGGTAGATGAGCTCGCAGCGCCCGCCTCCGTCGAGCGCTTTGATGAGCGCGGCGCCCCACCAATCGATGCGCACCTGGCCGGGGACATCGGGCACCGCGTCGACCGAGCGAAAGCTCGTGAGCGTCGCGCCGGGGGAGAGGCGTTGGGTCACCTCGATGCTGCACAGATCGCGCATCGCGATCCCGGGGATGCCGGGCTTGAACGATTGGTAGATCACCCGCGCGTCGGGGCTCAGCACCTCGACGATGCGGCCTCCGGCGAACTCGCGCGTCCAGTGCTTGTGATAGTCGAGGATCTTCGTGACGAAGCCCTCGAAGACCACGTCGGCTGGGGCGTCGACCGTGGGCAGCCGCCAGCGGAACAGGTCGTTGGGGTCGTCGTCGCACTTCTTGCGCCAGAGACCGATGCCCGCGCGCGACGAGCACGCGCGCCAGCCCTCGTCGTGAGTGAGCAGCGCGAGATCGGTGGCGAGCCACTGCTCTGCGCGTGCAGCCCAATCCTTCAGCGTCTCCATCGTGGTGTTCTACCTTACGCAACGCGAATGCGTAGGCTCGACGGCGGGTGCGTGAGCGGAATGAAGCGCGGCTCGGGGAACCTGCCGTGGAGCGAGGGTCGGAGCCCCGCGGCGCCGAGAACACGTGCGAGCGCGACGAGAAACTGGACGATCTCGAGCCACGCGACGTGGTAGCCGAGGCAGAAGTGCGGCCCCGCGCCGAACTGCACGAGCTCGACGGCGGTCGGCGCGGTGCGTTTGTCGAGCCAACGGTCCGGCGCGAACCGATCGGGGTCGGGATAGACCCCAGCGTCGCGCGACTGGGTGGCGAGCGGGATCAACACGTCGGCGCCGAGCGGGAGCGAGACCCCGGCGATCTCGAGCTCTGTGACGACGCGCCGCATGTCGAACGATACCGGTGGGTAGAGCCGGAGCGCCTCACGAAACATCGCCTCGGCGAAGGGGAACGCCTTGAGCTCTCCCGGCGTGCGCGGGAGGTCGGGCGCGGCGAGCGCCTCGTCGCACAGCCGCTTCCAGGCGTCTTGGTGGACCGCGAGCAGCGCCGTTGCCCACGCCATCGTCGACGCCGAGGTCTCGTGCCCGGCGAGGATCAACAGACGCGTGTTCTCGACGAGCTGTTGCTCGTCGAGCGCCGCGCCGTGCTCGTCGCGGGCCGCCACGAGCGCGGAGATCAGACCCGTGGACGGGTTCGCGCGAGCCTCCGCGATCAGCTCGCGAACGCGGGCATCGAGCCAGTCGCGCGATCGTTTCGCGAACCACCGTGGCGATCCGGGAATGTCGGGCATGTTCACCGCGAGCCAGGCGAGGCGTTCGTAGTGCCGTCGCCACTCCGACAGCTCCGCGCCCTCGACGCCGGCCATACGGAACATGAGCGAAAGCACGAGCTCGCGGGTCTCCGCGAGCAGGCTGATCGTGCCGCGTTGCGCCCACGTCGACAGGCGCGTGCGAATGATCTCCGCGAACGCCGGGCCGAGATCGAGCCCGGTGAGGCCGCGCGGCGAAAACGTCGGGTTGAGCGCGCCGCGCACGCGCGCGTGCTCGGCGCCGTCGAGCGCGATCAGCGAGCGCGCGCCGAGGAAGTCGATCACGGGTTTCTCGCGGGCGTGCTCGGAGGAGACCCCCTTGCTCTTCATCAGCTGCCACGCATCTGCGTGCGCAGCGCAGATCACCCAGCGGCCGAAGCCGAGATTCAGCCAGAACACCGGGCCGTTCTCGCGTTCGCCGTCTCGGACGACGTCGCGCAACCGGCGATGAAGCGAGGGCAGGTGGCCGAAGAGGGGCAGCGCGCCGCGCAGCACGGGGATGCCTTCGCGCATGCGCGCGGCAGGACGCACTGCGGCGCGGGCTTCCGAGGGGATCACCCGTCGACCATACTGAAAGTCGAGAGCGCGGGGGGGGTTATCCTTCGGGCTCTCTGGGCGCGTCCCTTCGCCCCCTCGCGGGGCCGGGCTGCTCGTGGTCGGCACCGCGACACGCACCCTCACGAACCCGTGCCTACGTGTGCACGTCGGCTCGTTGGAGGAGGTCCCAGGGGTTGCCGTAGAGGTCTTCGAACACGGCGACCGTTCCGTAGGGTTCGACGCGGGGCTCCTCGAGGAAGCGCACGCCGTTCGAACGCATGTGCGCGTGGTCGCGGTGGAAGTCCTCGGTGTGCAGGAACAGGAAGACGCGTCCTCCTCCCTGCCGACCGATGCTCGCCTGCTGCTCGGGCGTCGCGGCACGCGCGAGCAACAACGCCGTCTCCCGGGCGCCGCGGGGAGCGACCAGCACCCATCGCTTGCCGTCGCCGAGGTCTGTGTCCTCGACCAATTCGAAGCGGAGCGACCGTGTGAAGAACGCGATGGCCTCGTCGTAGTCGCGCACGAGGAGCGCGACATGAGCGATCGTTTGGCGCATGGGCTCCGGAATCATCGCATGGACGAGCTCTTGCGCTCCCGCGCTCGGACCACGTGACCGATCGGCGGTAGGATTGGCTCGTGGGGAGGTTCGACTTCGACGCGTTCGACGCCTGGCTGCGGGACAGCCGCAAGGTCAAGGACGAGCATCGCTTCGCCTACCGGCAGGGCGCCGAGCGGATCCTCCAGATCGCGGGCGATGCACCGCTGCGGCCCGCGCACGTCGAGGAGGCGATCCGTCGCGAGATCGATGCAGGCGCCACGCCCAAGGCGGTCGCGAACCTGCGGACCATCGGCGATGCGGCGCTCGCGTTTGCGCGGCAGCGGCCGATCGCGCCGGCGCTCGCGCCCGCGTCGGTCGAGGCCGGCGGCCCCGAGCGCCGGTCGCCCCTGGTCATCGCACTGCCCGTCGTCGCGCTGCTCGCGATCGTCGGGATCGGCGCTGCCCTCTACCCACGTACGAGGGTGGCCCCGCCCCGGGGGTTCGCGACGTTGACGCTGCGGACCGGCATGAAGTGCAGAGTCGACGCGCTGTCCTTCGAATACTCGTATTCGTGGAAGCCCGGCGCCTCGGGCCTCGGTGGACCCGCTGTCGCCCTCGTGAAGATTCAGACCGAGAAGGCGCGGAGCGACATCCTGCACTTCCTTCACGGCGCAACGACGGTGTCGTTGGCGCAGAAGGACCTCCGTGAGATTCGCTTCTACGCGACGGACGCCGCGCGGCCCGACGACGTCACCGGCCTCGAGATCATCGATCGGAACGGCCAACACTACGACTTCTTCCCGAGCAACGGGCGGGTGCTCTCGGGCGACGGAACCAAGCTGTGGAGCAGCGGAACGGTCGACTGGTGGCGCACGCCGGAGGTCACGGTTCAGCTGGCCGCGCCGGGGTGCCACGTGCTCGCGGTCGGTCTGTCGTCTGTCCAGCAGACGGTGAACACCTTTCCCGTTCGCATCGAGGTTCACTGATGCGCCGCGCCGCGCTCCTGCTCGTGTTGCTCTCCGCCGGCTGCACCTCGCGCGAGCGCTCGCTGCGCGCTGCGATCCGCGAGACCTACGCCGCGTACGAGGGGAGCCCCGATCGCTACGAGCTCGGAGCCTGCACGTTCGCGCCGCTCGCGGGCGAGGACCGAAAGCGATTCAACATCCAATACGTCCTCGAACCCGAGAGCCCCGACGTCGCGACCTGCGAGATCACCTTCTACTTCATGAACTTCCCCGGGCCCGGCGCGCCCGGTCCGGTTCGGAGGCGCGTTCAGTTCGTATGGTTGAACAACCCGAGCAAGTGGGCCCCGTGGTGGTGAGCGTCGCAGAGCGATCGTGAAGCCCGGCTGCGCGCCGACCTGCCGTCGGTACGCGCTGAACGTGGGCGCCACACCCGCGTTCGTTTCGCCCGGGACGTCGTGCGACGGGTTGCCTACTTCTTCAACCCGCTCGCGATGGCCGCGCGGAGGTCCGTCGTCGCCGCGAGCACGAAGACTCGAGCGGGCATCTTGTGGTCGAGGACGACGGCCTTGATCGTCACCGTGCGGCCGGCGGCCGTGGCGGCGACCGGCGTCACCGCGGCATCGGTGACCTCGAGCACCTCGACGATGGACATGTCGCGCGGCACGTCGATCGACACGTCGACCGTCTGCGGCGCCATCTGCCAGTGCGGGATCGCGCCCCCGCCGCCGAGGGCGACCTGGCAGCCGAGGTCCGTCGGGCCGCTGCTGCTCTTGAGCGACACGACCGGCACGACGATCCCCTGGCGAGCGCGGACCGCGTCGACGATCGTTGCGCCGGTGGTCCGCGCACCGCCGATGAGATCTCCCTCGCGGAGCAGCTCGCGCACCCCGCGTGTCGTCCAGCTGACGTAGGAGATGGCCTCCCACCGCGCGGGCACGCGTGAGGCCTCCTTCATGTTGGTCTGGAACCACATGAAGCCCTTCGCGCCGGCGGCGAGCACGCTGAAGCCCTGCACGAGGATCTCGGCCGGATCCGGCTGAGAGATGACATCGGCCCCGCCGAGGACGGCCTTCTTGTTCCACGCGGGCGAGAGCCCCTGCGCGTAGAGCCACGTCGGCAGCGGCATGTGATTGTCGCGCGCGTTCTTGAGGTAGTCGTAGGCGGCTTCGAGCGGCGGGTGGGTGCCGAACTGGGTGATGTGCGGCGCGCACGCGGCGATGTAGAAATCCGACCCCTGGATGTCGGTGGCGCCGGCGAACGCGCCGACGTTGCGGTTCGTCTTCGAGCCGATGTACGTCGGCACGTCGGGGTAGGCGGCCCACAGCTTCCGCGACATCGTCATGTCGCTCGCCGCCTTGGATTTGCCGTCGACGTACACCTCACCGTCGACCTCGTCGCCGAGGAGAAACCCCGACACGCGCGAGGTGTTGGTGATCGCCTTCTCCCAGCCGCTCGTGCCGACGAACCCGTCGGCGAGGAACGGCCAGAAGTCGCTGCGGGGCGGGGCGATCTCGTTCACCAGCTTCAGCGTGTCGTAGCTGCACCCGTCGCCGGAGCCGCCGACGTACATGAAGAAGGTGTCGATGCCGGCGGCGCGATGCTTCTCGAAGCCGTCGAGCTTTCCGCCGCTCGGGAACGGACAGTCGCTCGAGTTCACCCAGCTCTCGATCGGATAGAACGGTCGCAGGATGCGGCCGGCGCCGACCGCCGCCGCACCGTCTTCGCTCTCGACCACGATGGACCACGGCGCGCCGAGGGGCGCCGGGGCGCAGAGTGGGACGGTGAACAGCGCCGACGATCGCGCCGCGATCGACGGCTCGGCAACGCACGATCGCTCGGTCGCGTCGCGTCCGTTCGCGATGATGCTCTTCAGCTTCTTTGGTGCGTCGGACTCGTTGCGAACGTGAACGAGCAACGCGCTGCGGTCGCTGTTGGTCGTCACGTACGTGAGGCGCAACGGCGACGTCTTCGCGGTGACCGCCGCGGAGAGCGCCTCGCCGGCCGCGGTCTTGACCACGAGCTGTGTCGCGGCTCCGGTGCTCCACTTCGGATCGCGCGAGTGAAACGCGACCCACATCGGCTCGCCCGCCGTGAGCACCTCCGGGTACACGTGGTACCACTCGAGCTTCGGCTCGATGAGCAGCGTGTTCGCCGCGACGCCGTCGAGCGTCACCGATTGCACCGCGCCGGACACCTTCGCCGTGCCGACAACATGGAACCGCCCGCCCTGGGTCGGATCGGGGTTCGGCTCGGAGTACTTCGACGCCGGGAGGAAGAAGTCCTTGCGGAAGCCGACGAACGTCCGGGCGTCGCCCTTGCTCGCGCATGCGTCGCCCTTCGGCGCGCAGGTCGCGACGGCGTCGACGAGGAGTCCGCTCGCTGCGTCCTTCGCGCTCGGCGCGTCCTTCGCGCTCGGCGCGTCCTCGGCGTCCTCCGAGATCGGGGTGCTGTCGACGACCGCGGCCGTGTCCACCGCTTCGACGAACGTGTCGGTGGTGGTCGCTGCGTCTGGCTTCGCCGCGTCCTCTGCTGCGCCGCCGGCGCACCCGGCGAGCAGCGCGGTGGCAAGGATGCTCCTCAATCGACACCTCCGAGCACGACGCGTTTCTCGGTGTGCGCGTCGACGTCGGCGCGCTTGAACCACAGCGGGATGTGCTTGCTCGCGGCCCACTCGGCTTGCCGGTCGCCGAAGTGCGGGTCGCTCGGATCCTCGCGGGTGCCGCGCGCGAAGTCGAACGTGGCGCGCGGCGTCCCGTCGTCGTCGAAGCCGATGACCATCCGGTACATCGCCATCTCCGTGCACGCGAGCTGTTGCAGGGGCACGAAGGCCTCGCCCTTCTTCTCGAAGAACGGCGCCGGCGCGACGTCGATCGTGTCGAAGCTGCCGCCGATCGGCGTGCGGCCGACCTCGAGCTTCTGACCGAACGGCGTGGGGAACTCCGCGGCGAGCAGGTCCTTGAGCGCGAGCTTCTCCGGAGCGCTGGTCTTGAAGCGCGCGAGGAGCCACGCGTGCGTCTGCTCGAGCGCGGTGACGAGCAGCGCGTCGCGGCCGCCGGGCGGCAGCAAGCTGTCGGCCGCGGCGAAGCGGTTGTCGAGGACGTTGCGGAGGACGCCCATGATGAACGGCGGCGACTTCTCGGCGATCGCCTCGAACAGCACCTTGCCGAGGCCCTTCTCGGTGACGGCGCGCGCGGCGAACCACTCGACGCCGAGCGCGACGACGGCCTCGCCGGACTCGGGCTTCATGGCGCGGTCCCAGGCTTCGAGGCGGGCGACGAGGTGCGCGAGCTCGGGATCGACTCGTCCCGACGCCTTCCACGCGCCGACGAGCTTCGGCACGATCGTGTCGGCCATGACGCTGTGCTGATCGCGCTGGAGCGCTTCCATGTCGGCGCGCGTGACCTTCTTGCCGGTCGCCAGCAGCTTCTGCAGGCTCTGCTGGATCGATTCGAGTCGCATGCCGTTCGCGAAGAAGGCGCCGTAGTAGTAGGGGTCGTTCTCCACGTTCCCGTCGGCGGTGAAGCCGAACGGGTCGGTATTCGCGGTGGCGAGGAACCCGCTCATCGACCCGCGCTTTCGCGGGAGCTTCGCCAACGGGAGATCGCCCCGCGACCACAGCACATCGGGCAGCGAGCCGGGAAGGAGCCGCCATGGCATGGGCTTGCTGCCGGGCGCGCCACGATCGGGGACGCGCCCCGCTACGCGGTAGCTGATGTCCCTCTGGTCAGCGCCGATGAAGTTCTGCGCGCCGACCGCGATCACGTCGACCGCGCGCTCCCACTCCTCGATGTTCCGCGCTCGGTCCATGTCGAGGTAGGCAGAGCCCTCGAGCGTCGCGTCGAAGCCGGTCCACAGGAAGAGGATCTCCCGCGACGAGGTGAGGAAGATCGTCGGCACCGGCAGGAGATCGGCCGGCAGGAGCACGCCGTGGCCGGGCACGTCGCGCATCGTGACGACGTGGTCCGGCTGGCCGCGCACCTTGATCGTCTCTTCATGCGCCACGACGGGGAGCTCCTTCCCGGAGACCACGACGGCGTCCTCGTTGTCGTTGAGGTTCACGCCGACGAGGTCCATCACGTCGGCGAACGCCGTCGTCGCAGTCCAGCCGACGTGCGCGTTGTGCCCGAGCTCCACCGACGGCGTGCCGGCGAACGAGAAGCCGATGACGTCGAGCGCGCCGCCCTTCATGTGGAACGGCCACAGGCGGATCGGCGAGCCGAGCGTCTGGTGCGGGTCGCCCGCGAGGTAGGGGCGGCCGTTGTCGGTGCGATCGCCGGCGACCGCCCAGTTGTTCGAGCCCTGGCCCTCGCCGAACACCGAGAGCGAGCCGATCGGTGCGATCGCTCGCAGGGGCTTTCCGAGGAGACCGTGGAGTGATGGCGGCGGCGCGGGGCGCGATTTCGTGGTGACGGCCGGCATGGGATACGCGTCGAACGCCGGCAACGACAGCGGGACCTTCGCGGCGAAGTCCGGCGAGAGCGAGAGCACCGCCGTCGCGAGCACCTCCGAATCCAGCGTTGAGGACAGCCCGAACCCGAGCAGCTTGCCGACCGACGCCCCGTCGGTCGCCGTCCAATCGTCGGGGACGAAGTCGAGCTCACCCGGGCCGAGGCCGTACGGGCGTGGCGCGCGGCCGCTCCTGATCTCCGCGATGCGATGGTTGATGCCGCGCGCCCAAGCGTCGAGCATGGCCGCATCCCCGGGTCGCTCCTTGCGCATCCGCGCGACGTCCGCCGCGCCGAGGCGCATGAAGCCGAAGGCGCGCGCGCCGAGGTCGTCCTTCAGCCTGGTCTTCCCAAAGATCTCCGCCATGCGCCCCTGCGCGCGGCGGCGATTGATCTCCATCTGAAAGAGCCGGTCGTGCGCCATCGCATACCCGGCGCCGAACATCGCTCCCTCGTCGGTCTCCGCATAGACGTGGGAGATCCCGAGGGTGTCGACGACGATTTCGACGTCGCGACGCGGACGCTCGGGCTCTTTCGAGTCGCTGCACGAGAGGGCGAGCGCGAAGCAGGAGGCGGCGACGACGCGCATGCGCGCCACCGTACCCGCCGGCCGCGTGCGCGCTCATGGTGCAGATGAATTCCGGTCATTGACCACGTGAATGACCGATACTTGGGAATCGATGCCGGAGAACCAGCTGATTTCCGTGGATTTGAACCTCTTGGTCGTCCTCGACGAGCTGCTCCAAACGCGCAGCGTCACGCGCACCGCGGCGCGTCTTGGGCTCAGTCAACCGGCGGTGAGCAACGCGCTGGCGCGGCTCCGGCGCGTGCTCTCCGACGCCCTGCTCGTGCGCACGCCGAGCGGAATGACGCCGACGCCCCGCGCAGTGGAGCTCGAGCAGCCGCTCCGCCATGCGCTGCGCACGCTCCGCCGCGAGCTGTTCCAGCAATCGGCGTTTCGGCCGGAGTCGTCGTCGCGGCGCTTCACGATCGCGGCGACGGATTACGTGCAGTTCCTGTTGATGCCGCGCCTCGTCGCGGACGTTCGGAGGCGCGCGCCCGGCGTCACGCTGCGGGTCGTCCCGGTCTCCGCGGCGTTTCCGTGGCGGGAGCTCGACAGCGGCGAGCTCGATCTCGCGCTCGGCCGCGCGCCGCAGATGCCGAAGGGGTTGCGCCGCCGCGCGCTGTTCACCGATCGCATCGTCTGCATGGTCCGTCGCGATCACCCGACGGTCCGGGGACCGCTCGATCTCGAGCAGTACCTCGCGCTCGACCACATCGACGCGCTGCCGATCGAGGCGCCCGGGCTCGCCGACGTGTACCTCGCCCGTATCGGCCGCGAGCGTCGCGTGAGCACCACCGTGCCGCACTTCCTCGTCGCGCCATTCGTCGTGCAGAGCAGCGATTGCTGCTTCACGCTCTCGTCGCGGATGGCGGCGCCGCTGTCGCGGCTGCTCCGCGCCCGCGTCCTCGAGGTTCCGTTCCCCGCGCCGGAGTTCTCGGTGCACGCGTATTGGCACGAGCGCCTGCACGAGGACGCCGGACACAAGTGGTTGCGGCAGTGCATTCACGCCGCGCTGCGCGTGCCGAAGTGACCGCCGCATGAGGCGAGCAACCGCTGGCAGGCGCAACCACGGGGCCCGCGTCGTCGACGGGCGACATGGCCCCGAGTGCTACCCTCTTTCTCGAAAGGTCTCGCGCATGGCCGCCGTCCCGTCCCAGCCCCCCATCGTCGAACCCGACGAGCAGCGCGTCGTGCTCTACGGGGTCACCTGGGACCAATACGTCCAGATCTCCGACATGTTCCCGGACGGGCCGGCGCTGCGGCTCACCTACCTCGAGGGAGCGCTCGAGATCATGGTGACCGGCGGCCAACACGAGCAGGTCAAGACGCGCATCGCCCGGTTGATCGAGACCTGGAGCGAGGTCCGCGACGTCGATCTGCGTGGGTGGGGCTCGACCACGTTCCGCAGGGCAGCCAAGGAGCGCGGCCTCGAGCCCGACGAGTGTTACTGCCTCGGTGAGCGACCCGAGACCGACGAGCTGCAGGTGATCGACCGGCCGGACATCGCGCTCGAGGTCATCATGACCTCGCCGCTCGTCGACAAGCTGCGCGTCTATGCCGGTCTCGAGGTGCCCGAGGTGTGGACCTTCAGGAGAGGCGCGTTCCACGTGTTCATCCTCGACGGCGAGCAGTACCGCGAGGCCGAGCGGAGCGCGCTCCTCCCCGACCTGGACTTCGCGCTCATCGCGGCGCTCGCCTCCGAACCGAAGCAACTCGACGCGGTCCGCACGCTGCGCGCGCGGCTCGCCGAACGCGGCAGTCCCTCCGAGTAGGCGGCCGCAACGTCGGTCGTTGTTTGTCCGCGTGGGTTTGACGGAGGCGGGAGCTCCGCCGCACGCTGCTCGGGTGCGCCTCGCTCGGATCTGCTGCCTCGATCTCGACACGTTCTTCGTGTCGGTCGAGCGGCTGCTCGATCCGTCGTTGCGCGGACGGGCGGTCATCGTCGGCGGGCGCAAGGGCGGCCGCGGGGTCGTCACCTCGGCGAGCTACGAGGCGCGCGCGTTCGGCGTGCGCTCCGGGATTTCGATCCGCGACGCGACCAGGCTCGCGCCGCACGCGGTGTTCGTCGAGGGGCACATGAACGAGTACTCGGAGTACTCGCGCCGCGCGCGGGAGATCGTCGAGCGCTACAGCCCAATCGTGGTCGCCGCGAGCATCGACGAGCAGTACATCGACTTTCACGGCTGCGAGTCCCTCTATCGAGCGCCGGGCGACGCCGACGACGACGCCACCATCCTCCGCGTCGTCCGCGCGATGGTCCGCGCAGTCGAGGACGAGGCCGGGCTGCCCGCGAGCGCTGGCGTCGCCACGAGCAAGTCGCTCGCGAAGGTCGCGTGCGGCCTCGCCAAGCCCAACGGCGTGCGGTTCGTCCCCGCGGGCGCCGAGCGGGCGACCCTCGCGCCGCTGCCGGTTCGCAAGCTCCCCGGCATCGGGCCGGTCGCCGAGCAGCGCCTTCACGAGCTCGGAATCCTAACCCTCGCGCAGCTCGCCGGCGCCTCCGACCTGTCGCTTCGTCCGATCTTCGGCGCGTACACCGCGAGCATCCGCCGCGACGCGCTCGGTCTCGGCGGCAACGAGCTCGGCCGCGAGCGCCCGGCGTTCCGCGAGCACGATCCGCGCGGTTCGGCGCACGGCACCATCTCCAACGAGCGCACCTTCGTCGAGACGAACCCCGAGACGACGGCGAGCATGCTCTCTGGCCTGTGCGAGCGGGTGTGCTCACGCGCGCGCAGCCGGGGCGTCCGCGCGGGGACGGTGACGCTCAGGCTTCGATACGCCGACTTCGACACCATCACCCGGTCGAAGACGATCACGCCCACCAGCGTCGACGTCGAGGTCCATCGCGTCGTCCTCCAGCTCTATCGCATGGCGCGCACGCGACCGCTCCCGGTTCGCCTGGTCGGGGTCGCGCTGTCGAAGCTCTCACTCGAGCCCTCGCAGCTGTCGCTCGCCACGTTCGACGACGGCGAGCGGCGCGCGAAGACGGTGGACGCGGTTCGCGCCAAGTTCGGCTACGACGCCGTCCACCTGGCGACGACCGTGAGGACGCGCTGACTCGATCGCCCGGTCTCTCGTCGCGCACGTCGTCGCAGCAGCATCGCGGCGATCGCGAGCACGAGCCACGGCCGGGTTCTGCCGGTCCCGTGCGACTGGCAGCCCCCGCGGAAGTCCTCGGGATCTCCGGTCGGAGGCGTGGCGTGGGTGACGCCGGCGTCGGTCGACGCCGAGGGGGGCGAGGTGTCCGCGACGCCGGCGTCGCTCCCCAGCATCACCGTCGTGTACTCGAGCTCGAGGGTCGGCGCCTTCGCGGCGGAGACCTCCTTCGACGCGAAGTGGGTGCCGTTCCTGTCGGTCGCCTCGACCGCCAGCACGAAGCTGTAGGTGCCCGCCGTCGGGACGGCGCCGGTGACGTCGAGCGAGACCTTCTGCCCCAACGACACGGGGCCCACGCGGCCGAGCCGCGCGCCGCGGGCAGGGCGGGTGTTCCAGGTGAGCGTCGCCTCCGACCACGCGTTCGACGACACCGCGAACAGCGCGCCGCCGTCGCCCTCGGCGGAGCTCGTGCCCGCGTTCGTCAGATGCAGCGTCGCCTTCTTCACGATACCGACCGACGCGGGGACGACGAACTTGAAGAACGCTTCGCTGTCGTCGCCGCACGAGAGATCGTTGACGTCGGCGTACACGACCGTCGGCGCTGCGCTCGACGCGGTGACGTCCTCCGCGACCGGGAGCGACAGCAGCGTGGGGGTGGCCGGGCCGCCGTCGACCACCCCCGCGTCGGGCATCGGTGTGATCGGCTCGTAACAGAACTGCTCCGACAGCACGCTCGCGCCGTCGATCTTGCCGGCGCCGCCGAAGCCCTCGAGCAACGAGACGTGGTTGACCTCGAGGAGGTAGAGGTTGTCGCCCACGCCCATGTCTCCGGCTCCGTCGTCGCACTTCACCGAATACGAGTGCTGATTGGGCGTGCCGCCGAAGCGCACCTCGATGTCGCATGTCTGGGTCTTCGCCTTGAAGATCACCGACGAGCGCGCCTCGCCCGCCCACGTCTCGCAACCGAGCGTGCCGCCGCGCTCGGTCGTGCAGGTGTCGCACGCCTTGCAGCAGACGTTGTAGAGCTCGTCCTTCACCTTTCCGAGATCCGGGCCCGGCCCGTAGACCTTGAAGTACGTCCCCGCGCAGGGGGTCCCCGCGTTCATGTTGCGCGTGTCGACGAGCGAGGCCAGCGCGCCCTTGCCGATGTTGGGGTCGATGCCCTTCACCTTGAAGGTGAGCGTGCCCTCGCGCGCGACGACCCCCGACTCGTTGAACTTGGCGACGCTCGAACAGATCGGTGCAGCCTCGGCGCGGGCGCTGAGGAGCGTGACGGCCAGGGCGGCGAGGAGTGCGCGCATGGCCGGGGGCAGGGCAGGAATCGCACCAGGCGGTATTTGCCGATCGACGGCAAATATGTGTGTCCCGGGCGCGTGACGGCGCGCGCGTCGCGGGTTCAGCCGCGTGACACGGCCGCCGCGGTGTCGCATGCCCATGCGATTCCCAGCGAGCTCTACCTCGGTGACGACGGAACGCTCGACCTCGCCTCTACTTCGGCATCGAGGGGGGCTGCGAGGACGTAGGTCGCGGGATACGTCGCCCAAACCCACGTCGCGGTGGTCCCCACCAGCCCGAGCGGATCGCGAACGGCGGGGAGGTTCATCGCGCGGGCGAGGGCGAACGCGCTGAGCGAGCACGCGATCACCGCGGGCCACGAGAGCGTCGCCGCGAGAAACCGCGGATCGATCCACGCGCGCTCGAGCGGCTGCGGCGGCTCCTCCCTCACCCCCTCGGAATGCCGGGGAGCCCCGCGCTCCGCCAGCGCGGCTACGGGTTCTGGACCTCGCCGCCCATCGCCATCGTGAGGTGACCGATCGCGATCGGCGCCCGGCCGGTGAGGAACAACCGGTCGGTGGAGGTCAGCCCCACTTTGCAGCCGCTCTTGGTCTGGGTGACCGTGACGTACTCCGGCGTCGTTCGCGTGCCGGTCGTATCGAGCCGGATCCACGCCGTCGCGTCGCCGCCGCCCGCCGTCGCGGTGCCGCCGCCGGTGTACGTGACGACGGCCTCGGTGTGACCGGGCACGGCGTACGTGACGCCGTCCTTCGCGTTGCACGCGCCGGCCCCCGTGCTCGCGTTCACGACCATCCGGAGCAGCGCGTGCTTCGTTGGATCCCAAGTCGGTAGGAGCGGCGGCGCGGCGGTGGTCGGGTACATCGTGACGAGGTGCGCGAGCTTCGCGAAGGCGCTGATCGTCACGTTCTGCTCGATCGACAAATGCGGGAGGCTGCCCGGCTGGGTGGCGATCGTGAAGAAGGGCGTCGAGCGCTGGACGCTCATCGTGCGGTTGACCCCGTTGGGGATGATCACCGCGGTCGTCGGGCAAGTGTTGACGGTGACGGTCACGTCCGCGGTGTTGGGGAGAACCTTCATCGCCGCGAGCGGATCGAAGAGCTGATAGGGCGCGCTGCCACAGCTCAGCGTGGCGCTGTCGGTCGCGGCGTCGGGCATCGCGGTGTCGGCGGTGTCGGCGACGAACGTGTCCGCGACGAACGTGTCCGCGACGAACGTGTCGGTGACGGAGGTGTCGGGGAGGACGCTCGTGTCCGCGGCGTCGACGACAGCGCTATCGGCTGCGTCGCTCGTCTCGACCACCGCGGTGTCGCTCATCGCGGTGTCGAGCACCACCGTATCGGGCAGCTCCGTGTCGGGGGCGGCTGTGTCGGGCGCGAGCGTGTCGCTCGCGGCTTCGGCGACCGAGGAGTCCTCAACCGGCGGCGTCGGCGCGTCGTCGCTGCCCGTGCACGCCACTGCAAAGAGCACGACGCTGCTCGTGAGCCATTGATCGATACGCATGGTCCCCCCCCGCGCGCGCGATGCGCGCTGCGATAGCGATAACAGACGGAGACCGCGCGCAGTGCGAAAGTGCTGGTGTCGCAATTCGCGACTGCGACCGGTCGACAACGTCCAACGCGTCGCAATTCGAGGCGGGGCGATCAGCGCGCGCGCAGCTGCTCGACGAGGAAGTCGACGAACACGCGAACCTTGTGCGGTACGTGCCGCGCGCTCGGGAACAACGCGTAGAGCCCGCCGCCGGGAACGCTGTGGGTTGGGAGCACGCGACGGAGCTTTCCGCTCGCGAGATCTGCGCGGGTGTTGAACACCTCCGTTCGCGCACGGGACGAAGAGCGTGAGTGCGATGGGAGAGCTGTCGAGCTCGTAATCGTCGTCGCGAGCGGCGAGGACGTCTCGTCGAGTCCCGGGCCGGGATCATGGGTGCTGGCCACGCAGCTCATCGCCAGAGCGGCGCAGCATGCCGCCAAGATGTGGACCGCCACAGAAGTCGTCATGGGAGAGCCTCCTTCACGCCGACGACTGCCATCGGGCGGGGCGAGTCACCGCGCGCGCGAAGGAGGAGCAACGCGTCGCCGCCGACATCGTCGATTCGCAGAGTAGCCACCCGCGTGAGACCCCTTCGTGCCCGCCCGCATCGAAGGCCGCATGCCCGAAGAGAGCGTTCGATCCACGGTGGCGATCGCCGGGGTCACGGGCTTCGTCGGCGAGCCGCTGGCGCGTGCCCTGCGCGAACATGCCGGGGTCGGTCGCGTCGTGGGGATCGGGCGCGGCTCGGGTGCCGGCTCGCCGGTGGACGAGTGGCGCAAGTGCGATCTGTTCTCCCTCGCGGACGCCGAGCGCGCGCTCGTCGGCGTCGACGTCGCCGTCTACCTCGTGCACTCGATGATGCCCTCGGCCGCGCTCACGCAGGGCGACTTCGCGGACTTCGACCTCATCGCCGCGGACAACTTCGCGCGCGCGGCGTCCCGCAACGGCGTTCGACAGATCCTCTACCTCGGGGGCCTCGTGCCCTCCCGAGCGCCGGACGGCGCGCGCCCGCTCTCCCGTCACCTCGAGAGCCGGCTCGAGGTGGAGCGGGTCCTCGGCGCACACGGAACGCCGGTGACGGCGCTGCGCGCGGGGCTCGTGGTCGGGCCCGCGGGCTCGTCGTTCCTCATGCTGCGCCGCCTGGTCGAGCGTCTGCCCGTGATGCTCACGCCCGCGTGGACCGAGACGCGCACCCAGCCGATCGACCTCGCCGACGTCGTGGCGTTGCTCGTCCACTGCGTGGGGCGTCCGGAGACCTTCGGGCAGTCGTTCGACGTCGGCGGGCCCGAGGTCCTCACCTACCGCGTGATGATCGAGCGCCTGGCGGCCAAGCTCGGTCGCCACCCCCGCCTCTACGCGGTCCCCTTCTTCACGCCGGGGCTCTCGCGGCTCTGGGTGTCGCTCGTCACCGGCGCGCCCAAGAGCCTGGTCGCACCGCTGGTCGAGAGCCTCACGCACGAGATGGTCGCGGGCGATCGCCGCCTGCAGGACGCGGCCGGCATCCCCGGCCGCTCGTTCGACGAGAGCCTCGACGCGGCGCTCGAGATCGCGCCGCCCCCGGACCGGCGCGAGGGACGCGCGCGGACCCAGCGCGACGTTCGCTCGGTGCAGCGCCTGCCGCTGCCCGAGGGGCGCGACGCGCGCTGGGTCGCGGACGAGTACCTCCGCTGGCTACCGCGTCTCCTGCCCTTCGCGCTCGGCGTGCACGTGGCGGACGACCAGGTCTGTCGCTTCACGCTGTTCGGCGTCACGCTGCTCGTGCTCGCCTACGCGCCGGAGCGGAGCAGCGCCGATCGCGCGCTCTTCTACGTGCGCGGCGGCGTCCTCGCCGACATGCGTGCCGAGCGTGGCCGACTCGAGTTCCGCAGCGTCCCCCACGCCCCGTTCGTCATCGCCGCGATCCACGACTTCGTGCCGCGGCTGCCGTGGCTGGTCTACGCGACGACCCAGGCCCGCTTCCACCTCGCCGTGATGCGGGCCTTCGGACGCCACCTCGGCCGGTCGGAGGGAGGTCGAGGGGTTCCCGGGGGACCGGCTGACATAGGGGCCCGTCCCCGATCCTCACCTCCGGAGGGAGCGCAGCGCCCCGACGTCTCTGTGCTCGGCGATCGGTGAGCAGGGGCTTCGCGTTCGGCGCATCCCCATCTCGAAGTCGCCGCCGGGGATGGCGACGAACCGGACGCCGCTCGCGCGTAGTACCTCGGCGAGCCCGCGAGATCGCGTGAGCTCAGCGCGGGTGATCTCTCGATACGACGTTTTCGCGCAGATCGCCGCCGCGGACGTCGAGCGCCTCGTGGTCGATCCGGCCGCGCAGGCTGGCGCCGGGGGACGCGCGCGATAGACTCGAAATGTGGAGCGCGGAGCGACACGGCGGGACTTCATCCACCAGATGTCGGCGACGCTCGGCCTCGTCGCCGTGACGTATCGCGGCTTCGGCCTCGCGACTGCTCCCGTTGGTTCTGCGACGCATGTGACGGGGATGACCTGGCTCGGCGAGGCGTTCGCCACCGGGGGTGAGCTCGCCGTGCTCAGGAAGTACGGGCTCGCGGCGCTGCACGATGGGGCAATGGACGCCGCTTTCGATTGGACGTTGACGGCAGCGTCACTCGTCGATGCACCCGCGGGTGCCTACCGCGAAGCTCTGGGCGCGCTTCGCGTGGTGTGCTCGCGTACCGGACGAGACCGCGCCGGCACGACGATCGATTGGTATCTCGGCGACCACACCGAACCGCGAGATCCTTTCGACGCCGCATGGACTCGCCTCGCAGCGGGGGAGGCGATCGCTGCCGCCCTGGTGTTCGACCGCGCGGGCTTGCCGGGGCACGCGGCGCTCGCGTGCGAGCGCGCCGGAGCTCAAGGTCGTGCGCGTGATCATTACAAGGTCGTCGCGAACGCTCGTTCCGGCCTCTCCCGTGCGCTGGCTGTGCTCGGCGTGGCTCGGCTCAGCGCATCGTCGCCCGCGCGCGATCGCGCGCTGGCCGTCGCCATAGCGCACGCCAAGGCCACGCTCGGCTCGGGCACGCCATACGGCCGAGACATCTCTGACGCCCTCGACCAGCCATTCCTGGCAGAGGCTGACTGGGTGCCGTCTATGGACCCAAAGGCTGACCGATTTCGATTCGCAGCTGCGCCGCCATGGATTGCACCGATGCTTGATGAAGAGGTGGGAGCCGATATTCCGCGAGTGGCCGCGTCGGTGCTCCTAAATCGCGCTGCCCTCGAGCGCCGTGTCACTCCGGCCGGCGCCGATTTCGCGCTCCGCCGGTGGATGCTGGCGCGTCTCCTGGCACTGGAGACGCAGACGGCATCGGGTGAGCGTCGTGTGCACCTCGAGAGCTCCCTTGCGCTGCGCCTGCAACAGGTCGGCGACGCGCGGGTCGACGCACGCGCCGCGGCTCGTCTCGCGGCATGACGGTAGCTCCGCCCGGCGGCTTGGAGCGTGAGCGTCAGCGCTCCGAGCGCGCCTCTTGGGATAGGCACGAGCGCGAGACCGAGCGAGCGTTGATAGATCTGGAAGCCCCGCTCGTAGTACCCAGGCGTAGAGACGACCGCGAGACCGGCGATGACGTAAACAGATCCGATGATCCCGTAGAACGACGAGAAGAACGTCACATCGGGCGACACGATCTGCGACCAAGCCGAGACGCCGAGGAGCAATCCGCCGGCGCCGGTCAGGATCCAACCCATGCTCCGCAAGCGTCGGGAGGGTGACAAAGGGCCGACGTCCGAGGACGAGGGCGCGCTCTGCGGCAACCCCATGGGCTGCGACGATTGGCTCAATCGGTGTCGGGCCAAGGGCGGCACCGAGGAGACCCAGCCGGGCGGATTTTGCATGTGCTGTCGCAGCAACTCGAGTGGGAAGGAGTGCATCAGCGATCCCGACGCATGGCCTGCGCGTCGTAGGCCGAGCACGTCCAAGCCGGTGGCCACGGCGAAGGCGCCGTGACGATGCGGGTGGCGCCTCGCCAATCGCCAACGGTGCTTCGGAGCGCGGTGCGCTCTGGCTAATCGGGCTCGTGATGCTCAAGGCGCAGCGACATCGTCACACTCCCCGGCGCCGGCCGAGAGCCAGACGTCTGCCAAAGAGGGTTGTACTGGTCGTACGCCTGCTTCCAGTCCACCGTCTTGGTATCGATCGCTTCGATCCACGCGACCCATCAATCCCGAACACCGTTCCACGCGCCGAGCGCACCAGGAACGGAGCACTCTCGCTGCACAGCGGACGCGGGCGTGTGCGAGCTCTCCGGACGCCGTAGCGAGGCTCTGCGAGCGGGAGGCGAGGCGTCGCGGAGGTGTAGAGACGCGTAAGATCGAGGGAGCCGAGGGGGACTTAGCGGCGGTGGAGCACGAGGCGTGTAGATCCGGAGCGGCGCCGGTCCGGAGAGGTCGCACACGACCGCGGCTGCGATCACGAAGGACGGAGTGAACGCGCTTTCGGGGTTCAGGCGCTCGCTTACGCGCGCGCCTATTCGGGGGGCGAACAGCGTACGGTGCCTGCGGCTGCGATCACGAAGGACGGAGTGAACGCGCTTTCGGGTTCAGGCGCTCGCTTACGCGCGCGCCTATTCGGGGGGCGAACAGCGGCGGCTACGGGCCCTTGAAGATGAAGGGCCAGCGAAACTTGCCGCCCTTCTCGCTGCTGAGGAACGTCGTCTTCTTCACCTCGGCCACGATGCACGCGACGATCGAGGCGGGCCCCGACGCGTCGGACGCTTTGGCGTCGGTCACGACGCCGGTCTGGGCGACGACGAAGTCGACCTTCACCGAGACGTCGGCCTTCTCCTTGCTGTCCTCCCAGCACGCCTTGCGGATTTCGATGCGCCGGCGGGACATCACCGTGAGCACATCCTTGGGCGCGAGGTTCTCGTCTGCCGCGGCGGTGCCAGCGGACAAAACGAGCGCGACCGTGAGCAGACGTGCACGCATTGGGGTTAGAGTACCGCGGGAATGGCAGCCCGCAGCAACGTGTTGGACGCCCCGATGGCCGAGCGGATTCAACCCTCTCGTCTGGTCGCCGCGGGCTCGGCCCTGGTCGGCCTCGCGGCGAGCGCCGCGCTCCTCGCGCCCTACATCGTGCGCCGCGGGTTCTGCGGCGCGGGCGGCGGCTGCGACCGGGTCGCGCACAGCGCCTACAGCACCCTCCTCGGCGTGCCGCGCTCGCTCATCGGCGTCGTCGCGTTCGCCGTCCTCCTCTTCGTGGTCATCGCCAGGGGCGAGGTCGCGCGCCGAGTCGGCCGTCTGCTCGGCTTCGCCTTCATCGTCGAGGGCTTCCACCTGCTCGCGCTCCAAGCGTTCGTGATCCACGCGTGGTGTCCGTTCTGCGTGGCCATCGATATCGCGTCGATCGTCGGCGGCGGAGCGCTCCTCTTCGAGCGCGCGCACGAGCGGCGTTGGCTCCGCCCGGGCATCGCGTCGCTCGCGGGCGTCGCCGCGGTCGCCACCCCGCTCGTCCTCGCGCTGTCGCAGCCGAGGGTCGTGTCCGGCGAGCCGATCGCGGCGCTCCCCAAGCGCGAGGGAAAGATCGTGCTGCGCGAGTTCGTCGACCTCGAGTGCCCCTACTGTCGCATGACCCACGTCGCGCTCAAGAAGGCGCTCGCGGCCCGGCCAGACGTCGTCATCGAGCGACGTCACGTCCCGCTCGCCATGCACGAGCACGCCGAGCCGGCCGCGGTGGCCGCGTGCTGCGCCGGTGAGCAGGAGAAGGAGGAGGCGTTCGTCGACGCGGTGATGACGAGCGAGGTCGAGCCCACCCCGGACTTCTGCCGCAAGGTCGCGACCACCGTCGGCCTCGACCTCGCCAAATTCGACGAGTGCACCAAGAGCGGCCGCGCCAAGAAGCGGATCGACGACGACAAGGCCCTCGCCACGGCGACGAAGGTGCCGGGGCTCCCGACGATCGATCTCGACGGCGAGCGGCACATCGGCGCGCTCGACGAGGCGGGAGCCGCGGCGTTTCTCTCCCGCCACCCCTAGCTCAGCGACACTGCTGGACGCGGTCGTTCTGCTGCGGAATGCAGGTGTCGCCGAAGCGCGCGCAGTTGGTGATGTACTTCGCCGCCTTGCCACAGGCCGGGATGGCGCTCGCCCAGCCCGGCGCCAACGTGCAGGCTCCGCCGACCATCGTGCAACCGCCGACGTCGGGGAAACGCGGCTCGTCGACGCCGTTGCAGTCGTAGTCGAACGACGACGTCGCGAGGCCGGTGGAGTAGGGGCTGCCGAAGAACTTGAGCTGCTTCGAGAACACGTCGTTGTTCCGGTCGTTGCAGTCGGTGCCGCACGTCGCGGTGGGGAGCTCGCCGTCCATGTCCTGATCGACGCCGAACGCCTCGCACGCGTCGGCGGTGTCGGCGGCGGCCTCGGCCACGTCGAGCGTCGTGTCGAGCGGGTCGGTGCTGTCGACGACGACCGGCGGCGTGCCGGTGTCGAGCGGGGTGACGCCGGTGTCGATGGCGACCTCGATCGAGGCGTCGTCCGAGACTCTCTCGAGCTCGTCCACGCCGGTCAGCGCGTTGCAGCCGACGAGCAGCGCCGCCCCGAAGAGGGCGCTACTTGATCGGAAGGACATTGCGCGGATCGCACACGATCGAGACATCTGCTGCAAGGATACGCCCCGGGAGCAGCTTCGACCCGTCGACTCCGTCGTGCAGGCGCCGAGCCTCGAGGTGGAGGTGCACCAGCTCGGGCGAGCCCGTGTCGCCGACGAACCCGACGAGCTCTCCCTCGCGGAGCACGGCGCCGCGCGTCAGACCGGGGGCCGCGGCGTCGAGGTGGCCGAAGATGAGCACGTAGTCGCGGGTGCGCCCGCCCTCGCGGAGCGTGTGTCGGGTGACGACGCTGAACCCCATCAGCCACCCGACGTGAATGACCTCGGCGTCGCCGACCTGGTGCTCGAGCGGGAGCATTTTGATCGGCGTGCCGCGCTTCTGGGGGAGATCGACCGCACCGTGCCCGACCGCGCGCATCTTGCCGCGACGCTGCAGGTGGTCGGGGAGATCGAGGTCGTAGCCGCTGACGACGCTCTTGCCGCCGGGGAGGCCGGGCGGGATCGGGTACTTGTACGCCGCGTAGTCCGCCGGACGGTCGGGTCTTCGCGGGATCTGGGCGTAGGCCTTCCACCGGCCGCTCTTCTCGAAATGACCGGCGGGGATGACCTCGCCCTCCGGTGCGCCGACGGGATCCTCGCCCCAGGTCGGATCGTCGGGCAGCACGACGCACGCGCCGTCGTCGGCGAACGTGAAGGGCGGGCAGCCGCCCGCGAGCTCGAGCGCTTCGGCCGCGGTCGGGGCGGCCGGCGCTCCGGGCTCGGTCGTGCGGAGCGACGCCTCGAGCACGCGAGGCCCGAACATCAGCAGCACACCGAACACCGAGGCGGAGGCGACCTTGATCATTACTTCGGGGGCGCACCCATGGGGGTGCCGCGTCGATCGGGGGAAACGAACCAGTTGTTCGGATCCTTCCCGATGGACTCGACCCGCGACGCGGCGGTGAGCACGTCCGGCGTGAGGTGGACGTCGATCTCGAGGCCGCTGATGGCGCCGTGGCAGCCGCCGCACTGCGCGTTGAACAGCGGGCCACGGAAGCCGATGCGCGAGCGCTCGCCGGGGAGCAGCTGCATCTCCTCCTTCTGCGTCGCGGCGAGCACCGAGTCCTTGCCGGTGTAGAGTTCGAGCACGAAGGGCATGCCGCCCGGGATGCGGAAGCTGAGCGAGCCGTCGTCGGCGAGGTTGGCCTTGCCGAGGCGACGCCGCTTCACCCACAGCTTGCCGTACTCGTCGTTCGCGACGAACGCGGCGTCGAGCGCGTCGAACGAGGCCGCGCCGGCGGGCGGCGGCAGCGACTCGAGCAACCCGAGGCCGCTGGCCATGCCGTCGATCTTGCGCGCCGCGCGGATGTTCTCGAAGAGGAGCGAGCCGAGGAGCGGGACGTCGAGGACGTGGGCGAGCGCGTCGAGCGCGCCCGGCTCGACGGTGGTCGCGCCGTTGACCTCGTCGAGGCGCGACGCGAACACGCCGTGATTCGGCCGGGCGTAGACCGCGACGGCCTCGACGATCGATTTGCCGGCGGGGCGGGTGACGAGCACGGTGCGCGTGCCCACGCGCGGATCGACCTGCACGAGATCGAAGCCGCCGTCGAAGCCGTAGGGGTTCGCCGCGGCGTAGCTCGCGAGGAACCCGTGCGTCGGCAGCGGCGACGGGCTGCGATACGCGCCGGTGCTCATCGGCTTGCCGGTGGCCGCCGCGTCGGGGAGGTGGAGCGACTTGAGGTAGAAGCGGTCGGTCGGATCGCGCGCCTCTTGATCGGGGCCGAGCGAGCGGTTGACGACGCCGACCGTGCCGGCGCCCGCCAGCGCGCCCTTGTCGCTGAAGACGCCGATGAAGTTGCGGTCGGCGAGCTCGGCGACCTCGGTCATTTGCTCGAAGCCGAGGCTCTTTCGCTGCGCGTAGAGCGGGTGGTAGTCGCCGCCGTCGAGGTTCTGGCGGCGGCCGGCCAGCTGGTAGAAGCCGGGGGCGCGCTTCTCGGTGGTGAACATCAGGCGGCCGTCGCTCATGAACGACGGCGCGAGCTCCGCGTTGAGGAGGAAGCTCAGCTGGCGGATCTTGTCGCCCTCGAGCACGTAGATGTTCGAGTTCGGCAGCATGCTCGCGGGCGTGCGCGTGGGGCCCTCGTAGTCGAGGTCGCTCTGCTTGATCGCGCCGCGGGTCGACGCGAACACGAGCCGGCCGTCGGGGGCCCACGCCGGATCGAAGTCGTGGATGAGCAGGCCGTTGCCGCGCGCCTCGTGGGCAGAGATCGTGGGGTGCTTGGCGCACCCGCTGCCGTCGGCGTTGGCGGTGTAGATCGCGAGCGGGGTATCGGCAGACGTGCGCGCGGCGAACGCGAGCTTGGTGCCGTCCCAGGACACCGCGGGGGCGCGGATGTCGGCGCCGGCGAGGCCGCACTTGGCGCCGAGGTCGTCGGTCGCGCCGATGGTGACCGTGCCGGTCGCGTCCATGGTGGCGGCCGCGAGCTGCAGCACTGCGCCGCCGCGGAACGTGTCGAACGCCTGCGGCACGTCGGTGTTGGGGGCGCGCTCGACCCACGCCACCGCGCGCAGCGGCTCGGCGTCGACGCCGCCCTTGCCGGGGCCCTTCGCGATCGCGACCTTGCGCTCGATTTCGTGCCACTTCGCGAAGATGCACCAGCCGGGGATGGTGTTGAGATCGCCCTTGTCGAGATCGAAGGCCTTGCAGTCCTCGAGCTTGGGGGGCGCGGTCGACGTGACGTCGGCGCGGGGGACGTCCTCGAGGAGCGCGCCGCCGCGGTGGCGCGTGCCGATCGCCGTGCGATCGATCTCGCGGTCGAACGGGTAGAGGTTCTTCTTGATCAGGCGGCTGACGTTGGGGTCGGGGGCCTCGGTCGCGAGCATGAGCTGCGAGGCCTCGTAGTTGCGGCGAGTGGCCGCGAGGGAGAACTGCCCGCCGGAGCCGCCCGACAGGCGCAGGTCGTGGAACATCGACGGCGAGTGGCAGCCGAGGAACATGCAGCCCTTGCGGACCATCATCGGCTGGACGCGGTTCGCGAAGTAGCGGAGGCCCTCTTCCGACGCATCGACCTTCGGCGGTCCGACGCTCTTGGCCCAGGTGAGGATCGCTTTGTAGCCCTCGTCGTCGGTGCCGTCGAAGACGACGCCGCCCTCGTGGTAGACGCCGCCGCGCGCGGGGTTGAGCGGGCGGCGCACGATCTCCGAGGCCTCCGGCGTGGCCGAGACGAACTGCGCCGCGATCCACGCGTTCCACTTCTGCTGCTCCTCGGTGTCGCCGCAGGTGAGGGACAGATCGGCGACGTCGTTGCCGTGGCAGGTGGCGGCGCTGCAGGACTTCTTGAGCACCGGCTGCACCCGATCGAGGAACTCGGGGAACCCCGCGGGGACGGCCTTGGGATCGAAGCCGGCGGCGCTCGGGACGCTCGCCTTGCACGGACCGACGGCCGCGAACTTGGGCGCGGCGGGGCCGACGTTGTTGCGGGTGGCGCCGCCGTCGAGCCAGCGACGAATCGTGGCGTAGCCGTCGCTCGTGGGGTCGATGCCGCTCGACGCCGCGTGGCGGATGTCGGTGGTGATCGAGACGTTGCCGTCGAGCGTGGACACCGGGACGCTGCTCGGGCCGGCGACCTTCGCGAGCAGACCGGGCGCTCCGTAGGGGCCGTAGGTGACGAGCAGATCGCGCCGCCGGTCGAGCATCTCGAACGACGTGGTGTCGAGGTTGCCGAGCGCGTTGCCCTTCGGATCCGAGCGGTGGCACCCGGCGGTCTGCTGCGCGCACGAGCCCTGGAGGATCGGCAGGATCGTGCGGTCGAAGTACGGCTTGGCCTCTGGCTGCTCGGACGCTTTGCAGCCGAAGAGGAGCGAGGTCAGGAGCAGAGCTTGCGCGACTCGCACGAACATCATCCTAGCGAAAAAAAGTGGAGCCGCGAGCGTAAGCGAGCGGGTTGTCGAGGACTTGTATCCGTGACAACCCGCTCCCTGACGGTCGCGGCTCCCGATCAGATGGCGGAGATCTTGATCGAAGCCACCCGCGCCGCGTCGCGGACGCGGGAGGAGGCGTCGTTGAGCGCCTTCTCGATGGTGGGGCGCGCCGCGGGATCGCCGATCTCGCCGAGCGCGTTGACCGCGTCGACGCGGACGTCCTCGTCGGCGTCGTTGACCGCGAGGGCCATCAGGCCGGCGACCGAGCCCTTGGCCTTGAAGACCCCGAGCGCGTCGGCTGCCTTGCCGCGCACCACGGTGTCCGGATCGGACAGGAGCTTGGCGACCGAGACGACGTCCTTGAAGCCGGCGAGCTTGGTCGCGACCTCGACCGCCACCCGGCGCACCGAGACGTCCCCGTCGCCGAGGCCGGCGGTCACGGCGGGCGCGCCGTCGGGATCGTTGAGGCGGCGGATCGCGGTGAGGACGTTGGCCCTCACGAGCGGGCTCGTGTCGCTCGCTGCCTTGAGGAGGAACTTGGTGCCGCCCGGGTCCATGAACTCACCGATGGCGTTGGCCGCGGCGGCGCGGCGCACCGGATCGGCGTCGCTCTCGATGACCTTGCGGACCTTGAGCGCGACCTCCGCGTAGCCGAAGATTCGGCGGCGGAGCCACCACGCCGCGATCTCGCGGACGCGGGCGTCCTTGTTGTAGAGGAGCGGCTCGACGTACGAGATGCACTCCCCGCACTCGAGCATCTCACCGTGCTCGAGCGTCGCCCAGATGGCGATCGGCGCGCCGCGGAGGGCGACCTCCTTGATCGCCTCCGGGGTGGCGATGACCTCGAGCGAGTTGTCGGCGAGCGGCTCCTCGGTGCGCGCCTCCTTCGGCGTGTTCACCGCGAGGACCCCGAGGATGGCGAGCGAAGCGATAAAGAACTTTTTCATGTCCGCATCCTCCTTTCAGTACTGGATCCCGGCCGCGCCGCCGTTGCCGCAGGTGCCCTTGTCGGCGTCCGCGCCCTTCCAGCAGGTCGCGTTCTTGACGTTCTGTCGCGACACCCACTGACCACCGAGGTCGGCGGACTTGATGAGCGCGAGCTTCTCCTGGGTCGTCATCGCCGAGCCCTTCACGACGTCGTGCTCGGGCTTGCCGTTCCACGCGAGGGTGCCGTCGGCGGCCTTCACGTTGATCGTCTCGATGAGCTTCGAGTTGCGCGCGTCAGCGGGGACCATCCACGGCGGGGGGAGCTCGCCGATGACCTTGATGCCGCGGGTCATGCCCATCCGCAGCTCGGCCGGGTAGTAGAGCGACACGTACGACTTCGAGAAGGTGTAGATCCCCATGTCGTACGGGACCGTCATCGAGTCGCCGCTCAGATCGAGCCACGGGATCTCGTACTCGCTCATCTTGCCGTCGCGGTCGGTGTACTGGATCTTGTAGGTCTTCTTCGCGAGCGCGCTGTCGCTGCCGTGGCAGCTCACGCACTTGCTGTTGAGGATGGGCTGGATGGCGACGTCCCAGCCGAACTCCTCGCGATCCTTGATCGGCTTGAGCATGTCGGTCGCGCCCTTCTGCTGCGCGATCGTGAGGCCCGGGCCCTTGCGCGGCGCGATGACCTGAGTGCGCGACTCGTGGCAGCCGCCGCAGGTGCGGGTCTCGCCCGGCATGCCCTGGATCCACAGCCCCTGGTTGCGGATCGCGAGGCCGAACTTGTCGATCGGCTGGAGGTGCACCGGGAGGTAGGCGGGGATCTTCGCGCCCCACGAGCCGTCGCCGAACACCGGCGCCTCGCCGAGGACCGCGCCGCCCTCGTGCATCGTCAGACCGAACATCGGCTGCGAGCCGATCTCGGAGGAGAAGCCCTCGATCACGCGGACCGCGACGGCCTGCTTGAGCGCCTCGCCGAGGTCGGTGTTCATGAACTGGGCGCCGGACACCGACTCCTTGAGCGACGTCTGGGTGACGTCGATCGAGCCGATCACCGCCGGGGTGCTCGGGTCGACGCGCTTGTTGACGTCGTAGATCACCGGCGGCGCGGGGCGGGCGACGAGCGGCGCGGCGTAGAGCTCGGAGAAGCGCGCGTCGTCGTAGACCAGCGTGTTCTTCTTGGTGGCCGGGTCGTAGACGTAGACGCCGAAGTTCGGCGGCACCATCTCGAGCTCGTTCTGCTCGTTGACGAAGCCCTGCGCCCACGACACGAGCAGGCGCCCGTCGGGGAGGAAGTTCGGGGTGCGGTAGCGGCCGATCGGCGACGGCTCGCTGCCGGTCGGGACGCCCGGCGTGAGGTTGGTGAACTTCGCGTGCTCTTCGTCCGTCGGCTGCGACGCGCCGGCCGGGGCGCGGACGTCGACCTCGTAGAGAGCGCCGGAGTGGATCGTTCCATTGCGCTTGGTGGCGATGCCGACCATCACCTCCGGCTTGACCTCTTTGACCTGCACGATGCTGTTCATCGGCTTGCCGTGCTGCCCGGCGACCGCCAGCATCTGCGTGCAGTCCGGGTTCATCTTGAACAGCTTCACGTCGTTGACGTTGCCGAGGTGCTCCCAGCGCGAGAACCCGATCGTGCCGTCGCTGCGGAGGAACAGGTTGACGGTGTGCGAGAGGTTCTGCGAGCACACCCGGCGATCGGCGTCGCCGCCGGTCGTCGAGATGGTGGCGATCTGCGAGACGATCGCCGCGTGCTCGTACTCGTCGGCGCGGGTGCCCATCGGGGTGTAGGGCTGGTTGGTGACGAACGCGATGCGGTCGCCGGGGATGAAGATCGGCATCACGTCGTCGCGCGTCTTGCCGAACGTGAGTTGGCGGATGTTGTGATCGCCCTTGGGGCCCGCCTCGGTGTCGGCGACCCACACGTGATACTTGTCCTCGCCATTGATCTTCATCGAGAAGACCACGCGCTTGCCGTCGAACGACACGTCGAGCGCGTTCACGTCGGCGTCGGGGAACGCCTTGGTGATGTTGGTGAGCTTCCCGTCGGGGCGGGGCGGGGCGAGCATGAAGAGCCCGCCACCCGGCACGTACCGGAGGTAGTCGATGACCTGGTCGGTGCCGTTGCCCACCTGCGGGGCACCGGCCTTGTCGAAGTTCGCGCGCTTGGCGAACACGACGCCGGGCACGTCGCCGATGACATCGCTGCCACCGGCCTCTCGTTTGCCGCAACCGCCGGCCGACGTGGCCAGCGCGCAGGCAACACCGAGCGTCATCGCAGCGAACGGCAGGCGGGAGCCAATGAACAGGTTACGAAGCGCCATCTCGGACCTCCGGTCGGATGAACGCCTCAGCAACCCCCGGGCCAGACGCAAAACCCGTGAAAACCGTGGGTGAGTGCCCGCCCGCTGCGCCGTGGGCCCCCCGTTCGGAGGGTGCGGTCGGGGGCTCGCGCCCTCAGAGGACGGCGACCGGGTCGTGCGGCTCGGTGTCGTCCGCGCGCCTCGCACCAAGGGCCACAAGGTCGTCGCAGAGAAGCGCGAGGCTCTGCAGGCAGCGTCCCTCCGCGGCGCCGGTGACTCGCGCTCGATGGTGGGCGATCAGCGCGCCGAGGTTGTCGCTGACCTCCTCGAGGAGGATCGGGGGCGTCGCGGCGATCAGCGCGAACAGCTCCGCGCCCGGCAGGAGATCGAGCTTGCGCAGCACATCGAGCACCCAGCCGATCTTGCGGCTGGTGCCGCGCGCGAGGGAGAAGCGCACGACCGCGGAGAGCGCCCGTTCGAGCGCCGTCTGCTCGAACCGCGCGTTGACCGCGAGCAGCTCGTCGAGCTTGGTCTGCAGGCGCAGCACGATGTCCTCTGCCTCGCCGAGACGGAGCAGCTCCATCGCCCTGTCGAGCAGCTCGACCTCGAGCGACAACCAGAAGTCGCGGCGCGTCTGGCTCTCCGTTCGCCGCTCCGCGCCCGCCGGCGAGGCGGCGCCACAGCGCGGGCAATTCGGAGCGGGGGCGACGTAGGGCGACGCGCAGGTGCGGCACGTCGCGACCGCGCCGGTCGTGGCCGAGAGGGGGCGGCGCGATCGGACCACGCGGCTGAAGATGGCCTCGGTGGCGCCGATCTTCACCCGATCGCCGTCGCGGAGCTCGATCTCGCCCTCGACGCGCAGGCCGTTGACGTAGGTGCCGTTGCGGCTACCGAGATCGCGAGCGACGACCCGCTCGCCCCCAACGGTGATCGCGGCGTGCTCGCGCGACAGCAGCGCGTCGTCGATCGTGAGGTTGCAGCTCGGTGCGCGGCCGATGATCGTCATTCCGGCGGGAAGCTCGTACTCGTGCACCTGGAGTCGGAGGCGAAAGCGAACCATGCGGGCGTCGAGAGTCAGCAAACGGCGCGCCCTGCGCAGGCTGTGTTCGCGCTGCACGTGGCTCCGCTGTGCGCCCGAGCCGAAGCGGTGGACGCAGCACGGCGTGAGCGCGCGGGCGCGCCGCTCGCCCCGCGCTCGCGGAGACGCAGTGTCTCACAGAGTCCGCAGCAGATCGGCGAGCTGACGGGCGTCGAACGGCTTCTCGAGGCAAGCGTTCGCGACCGAGTCGAGGTACGCGCGGGCTGCGGGCGTGAAGGCGCCGCCCGTGACGAACACGAGCTTCGCTGCCTGCTCCGGCGCGCCGGACGCGAGCGCGCGGTGCAGGTCGATCCCGCTGAAGCCCGGCATCATCACGTCGCAGAGGATGGCGTCGTAACGTGCTCCCTCGAGCAGGCGGTCGCGCGCGCGTCGTGCGTCGGTCTCGATCTCGACGTCGTGCTCGTGCGCGAGCATGCCCTCGAGCGCGCGCGCGACGCGGACGTCGTCGTCGACGATCAGGATCTGCAAGCGCTTCGCCGTCGCGCGCGGCGCCGGCGCGCGCGGGGGCGCCGCCGAGGATGCGATGGGGAGTCGGACGCGGAACACGCTGCCGCGGCCCGACTCGCTCTCGGCGGAGAGCTCGCCGCCGAAGCGCTCGACGATCTGCCGCGAGACCGAGAGGCCGAGCCCGCTCCCCGAGCCGTGCTTGGTCGTGAAGAACGGCTCGAAGATCCGGCGGCGAACGTCCTCGGGGATGCCGTCGCCGGTGTCGCGGATCTCGACGACGACCGAGCCCTCGCGCTCGGCCACCGAGATCGTGATCTCGTCCTCCGCGCCGGCGTCCTCGGGGATCGCCTGGGCGGCGTTGACCAACAGGTTGACGAAGACCTGACCGAGGCGCGATTCGTTGCCGACCACGCGGGGCACCGGTCGATAATCGCGCGACAGGCGTGCGCGGCCGT
This sequence comes from Deltaproteobacteria bacterium, assembly GCA_022843175.1. Lineage (GTDB taxonomy): Bacteria > Myxococcota_A > Polyangia > Polyangiales > JADJMO01 > JALHOE01. The sequence goes on along the minus strand of JALHOE010000061.1, from coordinate 5,454 downwards.
GGAGCTCGGCCTCGGCGAGGAGGATCGCGCGCTCGATGACAGCGACGACGTCGGTCGGCTCGGCCGCGTCGTTCTGCTGGGAGAATCCCTTCAGGTCGCCGACGATGCGCCGGACGCGCTCGGCGCCCTCTCGCACGTCGGCGATGAGCGCGCGGGTCTTGTCGACGGGGCCGAGCGAATCGCCGAGGTTGTCGACGCGGGCCGCGAGCACCTCGAGGTTGCCGAGCACATAGGTGAGCGGGTTGTTGATCTCGTGGGCGACCATCGCGGCGAGCGAGCCCATCGCCGCGAGGCGCTCGACCTCGACGAGCCGCTGCTGCATCTCGGTGCGCTCGGTCACGTCCGCGGAGATCCCGATCACGCCGGTCACCGTGCCGTGCGCGTCTCGCTGCGGCATGAACGTGGTCTCGAAGATGCCGGTGCCCACCGGGGCGATCACGGTGAACGACTCGCCGGCGAGGGCCCGCCTCTGGTGCTCGGTGAACTCGGGCCGGTCGCGGTAGAGCCCGAACACGTTCTGGCCGACCAACTGCTTCGGGCGAAGCCCCATTCGTTCCAACCCGCGGCCCTCGGACAGCGTGATCAGGCCGTTCCGGTCGAAGGCGAAGAGCACCAGCGGCGTCTGCGCGAGGACGCGCGCCAGCTGGTGCTCGACCGAGACCTCGTCGGTGATGTCGACGAACGCGATCGCGACGTGGGTGAGGGTGTCGCCGTCGAACAGCGGCTCGGCGAAGGCCCGCACGTACACCCGCCGCCCGTCGCGGCGGTGCACGACGATGTCGTCCACGACGACCCGTTCGCGCGCGGCCATCGCGCGCACGAACGGCATCTGGTCCTCGCGATAGAGCGCGCCCTCGCGGTCGAAGATCCCGTAGGCCGGTGCGTACGCGCCGGCCACCGCCGTCGGCTCCGGTCCCATCCCCATGATGCGTTCGAAGGCGCGGTTCGCGTAGACGAACGCGCCGTCGGGGACGCGCGCGACCCACACGCCCACCGGTAGATGATCTGCGATCGCCCGGATCAGCCCCTGCTCCCCCACGACGGAGGGAAAGCCTACCGACAACTCGGCTTCGATCAACGCGGTTCTTGCGTGTTGCCGCCCGCTCCCCGCTCTGGGAACGCGAGCACCATGGATCGCTCCCCCCGGCTCGTTCACGACGCGCGCAACGCCCCTCCCGCAGAGGGACGGGTCGTCGTGATCGGGAACTTCGACGGCGTCCACCGCGGTCACCAGACGGTGCTCGCGCGCGCGCACACCCACCAGCGCGAGGTCTCGGTGCTCACGTTCGAGCCGCACCCCGCCGCGGTGCTCGGCGCCTCGGCGCCCGCGCGGCTGACCCGTCTCTCGCGCAAGGTCGAGCTGCTCGGCCGCTACGGCGTCGAGCTCGTTGTCGCCCAAAGCTTCGACGCCCGGTTCGCGGCGCTCGCCCCCGAGCAGTTCGTCGACGACGTGTTGCTGTCGGCGCTCGGCGCGAAGGTGGTCACGGTCGGCTACGATTTCCGGTTCGGCGCGCGCCGCGCGGGGGACATCGAGATGCTCCGCGCGCTCGGTCGTGCGCGGGGGTTCGAGGTCGAGGTGCAGGAGATCGTGAGGGACGAGCGCGGCCCGCTCTCGTCGACCCGGGTCCGCGCCGCGCTCGCCGCGGGAGATCTCGAGGACGCGCGCGCGGTGCTCGGGCGGCCGCACGCGATCGAGGGCGTGGTCGTCGCGGGCGACAAACGCGGCCGCACGATCGGCTTCCCGACCGCCAACGTCGGCGACGCCGAGGAGGCGCTCCCCGCGCACGGCGTCTACGCGGTCGTCTGCGACGCGGCGCCGGGCAACACGCGCGCCGGCGCCTCCGCGTCGACCGAGCTCTCCGCGCTGGCGAGCGGCGTCGCGAACGTCGGCCTGCGTCCGACCGTGTCCGGTGGAGGAGGCCACCCCTCGATCGAGGTCCACCTCTTCGACCTCCCGGAGGACCGCCGCGATCTCTACGGCGACGCGATCCGCGTGCACTTCCTCGCCCGTCTCCGCGAGGAGCGCCGCTTCCCCGGTCTCGACGCCCTTCGCGCTCAAATCGCCGAGGACGCGGCGAGCGCGAGGCGGATTACCGAGGGGATCGCAAAGCCTGCGTCCGGTTGCTGGTATTGAACGTCCGCCGCGGATCCCGTAGTACGTGCGGGTGGCCGCGAAGCAGGGGCGCGAGACGCTCGAGTCACTGACCAAGGACGATCTCGTCACGCGCGCCGAAGCGCTCGGGATCGACGGCGCCCGCAAGTTCACGAGGGTCGAGCTGGTCGACGAGATCATCCGCGCGTCCGGCGCGACCGATCGCGGACTCCTCGGTCGGGCACGCGACCTGCTCCGTGGCGTCGTCGAGAAGGGCCTCACGCGCTCGAGCCCGCCGCCCAAGTCCAACGGCGACACCCCGCCGCGAAGCGGCGCGAGCGCGAGCCAACCCGAGAAGCTCGACGTGTCGCCCGCGCCGCCGGTGCCGACGTTGACGCTCGCCGAGATCTACGTCGCGCAGGGGCACGTCGCGCGCGCGAGGGCGATCCTCCGCGAGGTCCTCCGCATCGACAGCACCGACGCCGACGCCCGCGCGCTACTCGACAAGCTCGACAGCGCGCCCGCGAGCAAGCCCGAGGCGGGGGACGACGACCCGTACGCGCGCGTCGGCATCGAGCCCGAGGCGTTCATCGAGCCCGCGACCGCGGCCGTCGCCGCCGTCCCGTCGATGCTCGACGATGCGCCGTTCCCCGATCGCTACGAGGTCGACGAGTGCGTCGCGATGGCGGTCGATCCGACGACCGTCTACGTCTACTGGGAGGCGCGACGCGCCACGGTCGCGCGCGCCCGCCGCGTGCTCGCGCGCAACGGCGACGAGAGCGCGAAGAGCGTGCTCCGCGTGCTGGTCGTCGAGCCGCACGAGCGCGGCCCCCGCGTGTCCACGCGCGACTTCGAGATCGTCGACCTCGAGCTCGGCGAGTGGTTCGTCCGCGATCTGCCGCCCTCCTCGATCGTGCGGGCTGCCATCGGCCTGCTCCAGGGAGATCGCTTCCTGCCGCTCGCGCACACCCCTCACGTCGAGGCGCCCGCCAGCGCGCCGAGCGGGGCCGTCGCGACCGAGCTCGTCGAGTGGAGCGAGACCGGCACGCGCGCCGCGGTCGCCTCCCCCTCGCGTCCGCGCCCCGGGCTCGCGCCGATCGGCCGCGAGGCCGGGCCGCTCGGACTGCCGCCGATGCCCGAGCCTCCCGAGGACGAGCTCGGCCGTGGCTTGTCGTGCGCAGAGCTCGCGCGTCGCGCACGGGTCGCGGCGAGGGCCGGCGCGCCGCGGGCAGACGAGCGCGCTCCGGGCCTCGGTGCCTCCGATCTCCTGGCCCGCCCGGGGTCGGCGAGCTGGCTCGCGAGAACGCCCCCGGACTGACCTCCGGCGCCGCCCGCGCCGCGTTTTTCGCTGGTTTGCGCGAACGGGCTTGCTCGTAACCGGCGGTCGGGTATGGTGTCGCCCGATGCCGTTCCGTGCGGTCCTCGTCCTCCTCGGCGCGCTGCTGACATTCCTCGGCGCTTCCCTGTTGAGCGAGCGTTCGGCCCTGGCCGCCGGCACCTCCGCCCCGCTCTGCGACGAGCGCGCCGCCTCCGCCTACGCGAACGAGCCGGCTCCGCAGCCGATCGAGTCGGGTGACGTCACGCAGGGCGCCGAGTCGCCGTGCAAGGCGATCCTGGCCGGGGGCACCACGGCGCCCAACAAGGACGACCTCTCGCGCACCCCCGAGGTGCCGCACGACTCGAGCACGCTCATCCCCGCCGCCCCGATGCTGGTGCCGGCGATGATCGACTCCGACGCCGAGCGGTTGATCACGATCGCGCGCCCGTCCGACGAACATCGACAGAACGACAACCCGCCTCCTCGACCGATCCCCTGGCGCAGCTGAGCGTCTGACGGTCGTCCTCGCCACGTCCGGTTCTGCGTCAGCTGCTGTCGTGATCAGTCGACACGCATGCCCTCGGGCGCGTGCGTGACGGTCCGGGACGAGGTCCCGCGGCCCGGACGGTACGTCGCAGTCGCAGTTCGGTTCCTTGATCGGTCGCGCGTGGCGCGATCGATCCGCGAGGTTTTCAATGTCTCAGCAGACCATGAACAAGGGCACGGCCATCGTCGGCTTCGTGCTGTCCTTCGTCACGGGCGCCGGCTTCATGTACGCCGTCGAGAAGAAGGGGGAAGCCCCGACCGCCACCGCCGACCACCCGAGCGGCGGCGCTGCCGCGGGCGCGTGGAGGCAGGACGCCAAGATCCCCGTCGGCAGCGACGATCCGGCGCTCGGCCCGAAGAACGCGCCGGTCACGGTGGTGGTCTTCAGCGACTACCAGTGCCCGTTCTGCTCGCGCGTCGAGCCCACGCTCAAGCAGCTCCGCGACCAGTACGGCGACAAGGTCCGCGTCGTGTGGAAGGACCTTCCGCTCGACTTCCACAAGAACGCGCTCCCCGCGGCCACCGCCGCGTACACGGCCTACCTCGCCAAGGGCAACGAGGCGTTCTGGAAGGTCCACGAGAAGATGTTCGCCAACCAGCAGCAGCTCTCGGAGGACAACTACGTGAAGTGGCTCGCCGAGGTCGGCGTCGACAAGGCCACCTACGAGAAGCACAAGTCCGCCGCCGAGGCGAAGGTGAAGGCGAGCCTCGAGCTCTCGAAGCAGCTCGGCATCCAGGGCACGCCCAACATGATGATCGACGGCGAGCCGTTCACCGGCGCGCAGCCGATCGACAAGTTCAAGACGGTCATCGACGCCCACCTCAAGAAGGCCGCGGAGCTCAAGTCGAAGGGCACCACCGACGACAACCTCTACGCGGCGATGGTGAACAGCTACTACAAGCAGGCGCCCGCGCAGCCCGACAAGGACGAGGACAAGGAGCCGCCGGAGGACACCTCGGTCTGGAACGTCCAGATCGGTCACTCGCCCACGAAGGGCCCGAAGGACGCGAAGGCCACGGTGGTGGTGTTCTCGGACTTTCAGTGCCCGTTCTGCAAGCGGGTGGAGCCGGCGCTCGCGCAGCTCGAGAAGGAGTACGCGGGTAAGGTCCGGTTCGTGTGGAAGAACCAGCCCCTGTCGTTCCACAACCGCGCGATGCCGACGGCGATCGCGGCGTGGGAGGGCTACAAGCAGAAGGGCGCCGAGGGCTTCTGGAAGATGCACGACGCACTCTTCGAGAGCCAGCCGAAGCTCGAGGACGCGGACATCGAAGCGGCAGCCAAGAAGGCCGGCCTCGACGCCGCGAAGGTGATGGACGCGGTCAAGACGAACAAGTGGAAGGACGAGATCCAGAAGGATATCGACCAGGCCGAGGAGCTGAAGGTCCAGGGCACTCCGCACTCGTTCATCAACGGCCGCATCGTCAACGGCGCGCAGCCGTACGAGAAGTTCAAGAAGGTCGTCGACGAGGAGATCGCGAAGGCCGACGCGAAGATCAA
>JALHOE010000060.1 GCA_022843175.1 Deltaproteobacteria bacterium | reverse complement strand
GGCGGCGGCGGCTTCCCCGGCGGCGGCGGCGGCGGTGGTGGTGGCGGTGGCGGTGGCGGCGGTGGTGGTGGTGGTGGCGGTGGCGGTGGCGGCATGGGGTTCAAGGACTTCACGCCGGCCGAGCTCAAGACCCTCCCCGGCGACACGCGATTCACCTTCCGCACCGAGGCGTTCGCGCCGTGGAGCCACGAGATCCGCGCGAGCGCGTGCGAGCAGAAGCTGATCACCTGCGCGCCCTGAGGAGGCTTGCCCGAGGCGCCGCGCCGGACTACCTTGGGGTCGCTCTGCGGGAATAGCTCAGTTGGTAGAGCATCAGCTTCCCAAGCTGAGGGTCGCGGGTTCGAGCCCCGTTTCCCGCTCAACGGATCGATAGAAAAAACAAGGCGTCTGGCGAGAGATCGTCAGGCGCTTTGTGCTTCTCCTTTCGTAGGCACACCACCAAGCACACCACTCGGCCGGAACGCGATGTCGACGACGGCGGAGAGACCACGGCGGATCTCGTCAGCGCGCACCGTCGAGTAGCGACGCGTCATGTCCTCGGTCTGGTGACCGCAGACAGCACGCGTGACGAGGTCGCCGACCGAGGCCTCGCGCGCGAGGTCCTGGAAGGTGCGGCGCATCGCCTTCGGCGAGATGTGCTTCTTCATGCCCATCGCTTTCGCGACGGCGTCGAACGGCTTCTTGAGCAGTGAGCTGGCGCGGAATCCTCCGGTCTCGCTCGGGAAGAGCAGATCGGAGTCGCGCATCGGACCCTCGGGGAGGGACTCGATGTGCGCGCGCAAGATCTCCACGACCGCGCTCGGAAGGGCGATGCGCTGCCGACGACGCGTCTTGGTCGTCTGCATCACTTCGTCGCCGAGCGTGTGCGACTGCCTCACGAGCAGCACGCCTTGATCGAGGAGCAGGTCGGGGGTTGGGCCCTTGCGACGGAGCGGCCGCAGCGACGACGGGCGGAGGCCCGTGACGAAGCCGAGGACCACCATCGCGTAGTGCTGCGGATACATGCGCCGCATTTCCGCGAGGAACAGCGGCACCTCCTCGGGCTCGAGCGAGTTCGGCTGCTCCTCGGAGAACGGGACGTGCGTCGACTCGTCGAACGGCTTCACGCCGTTCAGCGGGTTCTTCGCAAGCTCGTGCTCGTCGGTCGCAGCGTTCATGATCGTCCGAAGGATCCTCAACCACCCGTTGCAGTACTGGGGCGTGTACACGCCCGACTGGATCTTCCTTCCGGTCTCGGTTCGCCACCGCTCGATGTCAGCGCGTCGGATCTCGTCGACGAACATTGCGCCGAAGAACGGGATCAGGTGCTTGGTGAGCACGAGACCCCACAGCTCGCGCGTCTTCGCCGACGCGATCTCGCCCGTCGCGACCTTTCGTTCCAGCAACGACGCGCTGTATGCGTCGAAGCGCGTCTTCTCGGGAACGATCGGCCTCTCGCCGGTGCGGATCTTCCGCAGCTCCTCTTGCAGGACGTCGTACGCGTTGCGCGCGTCGCCCTCCATGAGGGTCATGCGAACCTCTTTCATCTTGCCCGTCTTCGCGTCGATCGCCCGACCCCGGACGAGCCACCCTCCTTCCTTCCTGCGGAACACGCCAGGGAGCACCGGCTTCGGTGCGATCCAGCTCTTCCACCTCAGAACCAACTGCGACTTCGACATGCTCGCCTCCATGGGGAGACGAGCTCGGGCGTTCGTCTTCCAGGTTAGCAGCGCCGCGGAGGAACCGATCGAGGTCGGCGGGATCCCACATGCACGGGCCGGTTCCACCTCGGCGGCCGACGGGGCGGACCTTGCCGTCGAAGGCTGCTTTGCGGAGGCCGGCGGGGGTGCGGTAGCCGCAGTAGGCGGCGGCTTCGCGGGTGGTGAGAAGGCGGCGGCTCATCTCTGCGCTGATGGTTGCGCATCCGCCCTCGCGAACGCTGCGCGGTGCGCGCGCAATGATCGATCACGACATGGTTGGTGCGCACCGTTGTGCGCGACGTTCTGTGCTCATGGATTTGTGAAACGTTTTGCGCGCAAATTCGTGCGCATGGAGGGAAGCGGCCGATTCGACATGGAGCGGTTCGCGATCCAACCTCCGGTTCATGTCGACCTTCTCGCTGCAGCGTTCGTACAGGATGGTGTTCTCAGATCTGAGGATGGCGATCGCGACGAAGGCGTTCGCCGTGCACGACCCCTGGGACGGGCCGTTCCCCATTCCGGAGAGGCGCGGTTGGTTCACCGCGGTGAACGATCTCGACTACGCGCTCTTCTCTCGTGCGATCGTTGCGCGCGTTCGCACCGAGCACGAGGCGATGACCGACCTGATCGAGGTGGAGCCCGCGCTGGCGCTCCACGCGCGCAGCCTGGCCGTTCAGCTCATGCTCGTGGGTTACTTCGGCTGGGCGTCGGCGGCGTTGATCGCGAAGGCCACGTCGATCGTGGAGTCGTCGATCGCGACCAACATCGGACAGGAGCCCTGGCAGGTGATCCTCGAGCGCATCTTCCAGTGGGAGGTGCCCAAGTTCGATCGCGACGACCAGCAGAGGTTCGTCGACCCCAAGGCGGCGGTCGAGGAGATCCTCGATCTGCTGGACGAGCGCGCGCCGGTTTACCCCGAAGCGCTGAGGGCGCCGAGCGATGATGCCGTCGCCGGTGCTGTCCAGGCCATGCGCGACCTCCGCATCATCTACGACAAGACGCCGGGCGGCGGCACTGTCGGGCCTTACGGCGCGATGAAGCGCTTCTGCGAGGCGTTCGCCATCGACGTTCCGGCGTTCAAGCGCGACGTCGAGCGCGCGCGTCGCCCTCGTCAGCGGAGGACGGCCAAGGAGTCGTGATCGCTGCGCGGTACCTGCGCATCGTGAACCTCGCACATCGATTCATGTTGGCCTCCGAAGGGAGTGCCCACCATGACCGATCGTTTGCCGCCGCCCCAGAGGCGGATGACCCGTATGCATGTCGCGAGGTTCCTCGGAATCTCGAAGTCGAGCGTGCGCCGGTTGGAGGGCGTCGCGCTGACGCCGATGCGTACGGGGCGCGGCGTCGTGTTCGATCGCGAGGAGGTCGAGGCCTACGCGCGCTCGATCGGGAAGCCGCCCGCCACCGCGGCGAATGACCACCTTCGTGACGCGCTGGCCCGCGCCGTCGGCAGGGCGCCCGCCGACGTCGAAGCGGTGGTGATCGTCTTCCGCGCCGAGGCCCGTGTCGCTGGCACAGCCACCGACACGATCGGCTTCGGGGAATTCATCGCCGACGCGGGGCCGTCGGCGATGCTCACGAAGGCGTCGGGTGCCGATGGCAGTGCCGACGACACGATCGACTCACGAGAAGCACCTGAAGCATCTGCGCCGGGTGCGTCGGAGATGCTCGGCGCGGAGGGTGCCGGATGGCAGTGCCAATGACACATGCGGGTGCCCCGAAGGGGAGTCGTTGCTCTTTCACATGCTGCGCGGGTCGCCGATGGACCTGCGCTCGGTGATGACGGTGATGAACGACTTCGCGAGGGGAGAGCTGACGCTCGCCGAGACGCACGCGCTGATCATGCAGGTCGTGGCGGCAGCGCCGAAGCGTCTCGTTGCGGCGCAGGACGCCGCTCACGAGCCGTCGCCGTGGCGCGGGATGATCAGTCCCTAGACTCGCGGACGCAACCGTTCGCGGCCGGCGATGATGGTGACGAAGCGATCGTCGCTGCGGGTGATCCAACCGTTCGCGTGGGCGCTCACCGTGGCAGCGTACGCGATCGTCAGGTTTCCACGGCGAGCGGTATCCCGACCTCTTGCGCGACGGGCGTCCAAATGTCTGTGTCGACGCCGGGCGTCTCGATCGAGAGCACGAGCGCATAGCGCGCTCCCTGCTCGCTGCGATCTCGCTTCGGCTGGTCCTTCCACCAACCGCTCACCGGGTACACGGCGACGACGCCGCGATCGGCGAGGTCGGCAGCGAAGCCCTGCAAGATGTCCGAGTGGATCGATCCGCGGTTGCGGGCCTGCTCGCCGAGGTACCACTCGGCGGAGTCGCCGCCCGTCGTGGGCTTCTCCTCGTCCTCGTCGAGCGCCTTCTGGTTTAGGCGTTTGCGGAACTCGTCGACCGACTCGGTCGGACCCTTCACCTCGAAGCGTAGGCCGTGCGAGGCGTACCGATGCCGTTTCTTCCAGCCGCGACGCCCCGGGTTCGGCTCGACGAAGTACGAGAGCGTCACGCGCAGGCGCACGGGCGTCCCTCCGAGCCCTTGAAGCACCTCTCGAGGCCAGGGGAGCTCGTAGAGATGCATCTCGCGCATCTTCCCGTCGGTGAACGGCCGGATGCTGTTCTGCGCGATGAGCGTCAGCGCGTCGCCTGCGCTTCGAATCGCGCGGTCCAACTGCGGGACCCCAAATCCGTAGCGCCGCACGAGACGCGCCCGCGCCTTCTTCCCGCTAGCTCCGTGGAGGTGCGTTCGCATCTGTGGCGTCCATTCGGCCGAGTGAACGACGAGGGCGCGAATGGCCTCGGGCCACAAGGACGGGTACTCAGCCGCGATGACAGCGGCCATGCGTGCGGCTTGCGCGGCGGCGGGGCTCGTCGCCCACGTGAGGACGAAGGACTTCTTCGCGGGGTCGTAATGTGTCGAGAGCAGGCAGACGTCGGGACACGGGAAGTCGAGCTCGCCTTTCGCGTTCCTGACGATGTTCCCCCCCTCAAAGACGACGTCCGGCTTGATGGGCCAAGCGTCGGCGAACACGACCCCTGTCGTGCTCCACGGTGAGAGCTCGCCTGTCGGCGCGATCGGCTGCCAGCCGTTCCACTTCGGATCGCGGACGACCGACTTCTCCGTGAACGCGCCGACCGTCAGCGCGTTCCACGCCTGCGCCGGATCGTGCACGGCGTCGGTGTCGCTTCGATCGAGGTGCGCGACTTGTAGCCCGTTGACGTCGATGTTCCCGGCGCTCACGACGAACAGCCGTCGAGGCGCGTCTGCGACGTCGTCGAAGTACACCAGTCCTTGCTCCGTCGGGTCGAACGAACGCCCCGCGGCGAGCGCGTCGACGGCAGCGGACCACGACGTAGGCTGACCGCGATCACGTTCGTCCGTCGCCGTGATCGCCATCGAGAAGACCCGCCTTCGATCCGGCGCCTGGATCTCGACGCGACTCGCGGCCTCGGCAGTGATCGTCCCGTAGAGCTCCGGCGGATTCGCGGTATTCGGCGGGAGGATCTTCACGGATTCGAGACCGTGACGAAGAAGCACGGGGCCCGATCCCGCGACGACCGGCGTGAGATCGCCGTAGAGCGCGATTCCCGCCATCTCGGTGCCGTGCCCATCGTGGTCGTGCGTCCCCCAAGCGGGGTCGCACGCGTGACAGTCGTTGGCGTCAAGGGAAGGCGCGATGAGCGGGTGGCCGCGCGTAACGCCCGTATCGAGCAGACAGACCGCAGGCGCGTTTGCAGCAGGTCGGGTAGTCCGCGCGAGGAGATCCTTCGCCCAGTCTCCCTGGTCTTCAGGCGCCAAGTGGACGAAGAAGGTCGCCGTCTCCTTCGCGCGTCGCACCTCGGCGATGTCGTTCAGGACGTCGATCGAGGCGGCAAGCTGCTCGGGAGTCGCCCGCACGAGCGTGACGATCCGGTCGTCGAACTGGAGCCGGCGCGCGGCCACGTCGATGCCCGTGAGGCCGGTGAACTCCATCAGTCGTGCGAGTTCGTTGCCGTCGTGGCGCCGAAGCCATACCTCCCACCAAATGGCATCGCCGTCGGCGGGATACGCGTCCGGGGTATCGGTCCACAGACCGCGCAAGGTTGCGAGCCGAAGGGTGGCCACCGGATCCAGCATGTCCTCGTGACGGCGTTCGCCCTTCGCCTTGGGCGTGGTCTTCGAGTAGCGCTCGAATCGCTGCACGAAGTGCTTCACCTTCCCATCGGGGACGAACACGGTCGCGCGCTCGATCACGGGGGACGCAGCGTCTGTAGAGAGGCGTGTCACGGCGACGAGCTCGATACGCTGGCGCGCGTCCTCGAGCGACGAGAGCTTGAGAGGGACTCCGGGCTGGCTCTCGAATTGGACATAGAGGCCGGGCAACGCCCCGTGCACCTCGATCCCCGCGTCGCGTCGACGCTCGTGCGCCTCGTTGACGGCCGCGGCGAGAGCCTTCTTCAGCGCCTTGCCATGCCCGGCGCGGCTCGTCGGCGCCGGCGCCTTCGGAACGTCGATCTTCCGCCCGTGCGGCGTGTACGCGTCGGCCGTGGGCGCGCCGGGGACGACGATGTGCTTTCGATTTCGCGGAGCAGCCACTCCTCGTCCCCCCTTACGGATTTACGCGTGGGAGCTTCGCCGCTCCTCGAGTGCGAGAGCGAGCTCCGAATCGCGCACCGCCGTCGAGTGGTCGAGGATGGCGTTCTTCGCGGCCTGCTCGCACGCCATCGCGATCTCCGCGTGGCTCAGCCCCGCTGCGGCGACAGACGCGCGCGCCCAATCGATCGCCGACGTGTCGAGTAGAGCGAGACGCCCCCTCATCACGCGCGCCGCGACGTCAGCGGTCGGTAGGTCATACTCAAGCAAGGCATCGAAACGCCTGAAGAGCGCGCGATCGAGGAGGGCGGCGTGGTTCGTCGCCCCGAGGACGAGACTGTCGGAGTCGTCCTGCTCGAGGAACTGCAAGAACGAATTGAGAACCCGCCGGATCTCGCCGACGTCGTTTTTCGTGGCTCGGTCACCCCCGAGCGCGTCGAATTCGTCGAACAGGTAGACACCGCGCGACGACTGGATCGCGTCGAAGACGATGCGCAGCTTTGCCGCCGTCTCGCCCATGTACTTGCTGATCAGCGAGTCGAGCTGAATGCCGAAGAGCGGCAACCCGAGTTCGCCAGCGAGCGCGGCGGCGGTCATCGTCTTGCCGGTGCCCGGCGGGCCGACGAGAAGAAGCTTCCGCATGGGGGCAAAGCCGTGGTCACGGATTCGACCGCGTTCACGTTGCTCGGTCAAAACACGTTCGAGACGCGCGCGGAGCGCGTCGGCGAGTGCCATGTCGCCTACGCGCGTCTTTGGGTAACCGACGGTGACGAGGCCCGCTAGCTCGCCCCTTGGCTGCGCCAGCGGCACCGGCTTCGGACCTCGCGTCGGCTCGATCGCCCTCGCGCGCTCTTTTGCCTTGTCGACCAGGTCGCGGAGCTCCTGGGCGAACTTCCCATGGCCGCTCCGCGCCGCCTGCGCCGCGACCTGCATCGCGATCGCGTAGAAGCGCGAGTCGTCGCCGTCGGCGTGGCTCCGGATGAGCGCTTTGACCTGATCGGCGGTGGCCATCGTCGTCTTCTTCTAGCCCGAGCAGCTGCGGTGCGGCCAACCGAACCGCTGCAATTGCCGGGCTCGGCGCCCCTCCCGCGGGTGTACAGGCAGAGCGCGGTTATGCTGAACGGGGGAACAGGTCTTGTCCAGCGCGATTTCAAGGCCAAGCGAGGCACCGGACGGGACGAGGACGCATCGCTGCGCGTGTCGGTCGCAGCCGCGGACATTCTTCGTCCGACCGCCGGGATGAAGCGAGGCGCTCGCCGCTCGTTGAGCAGTACGATTCCGAGCGATGACGCCGACGCGATCGAACGGCCCGATGCTGATGGCACGCGCTGATGACGCGCGGCTGCCGGTGTTCGCCTACGTCGATGCGGAGAAGGCCGCGCTTTACCGCGCGATCATGCGCGTCTTCATCCACGCCAAGGAGCGCTTTTCGCTTCACCTTCGTCCCGAGGACGTTCATCGCGAGCTCCGCGACGCGGGGGCTGCGGTCGAGCACTCGGATGTCGATGTCGCGCTGAAGCAGCTTCGGACCTGGGAGAACCTCCGCGCGGACCCGGATACCGCCGACGTCGAGACGCTCGAAGAGTTCTATCGCGAGCGGCTCCTCTACCAGCTCACGAGCCGCGGCGAGGCCGCGGAGCGCGCGTTGCTGCTCTTCGAGCAGCTCGTGAACGTGCCCGGCGAGCTCCAAACCTCGGCGCTCACCGACATCCGCGAGCATCTTGCCGAGCTCGAACTACTCGCGCGCGAAAGCACGCTCGATGCGGGGAAGGTCCACCGGTCCCTCCAGGCCCTCTACAGCCGATTCGAGGAGCTGACGAGCAAGGCGCAGATCTTCATCGGTGGCTTGCAGCGAAGCGTCGACCTCCAGACGGAGGAGGTCGTGTTCCTCGCGTACAAGGAGCGGCTGATCGACTACCTCGAACGCTTCGTCGGCGATCTCACTGCTGCATCGATCGAGATTGCCGCGACGCTTCGTCACTTGGAGCCGGCGGCGCCCGCGTTGCTCGGCGTTGCGGCGGAACGTTCGGTCGCCGACCGCTTGGAGGTTGACGAGCGCGCGCTCATCGAAACGCGCGAACTTTGGAATGGCCGATGGCGCGGCGTCTGTCGCTGGTTCGTCAGCGACGACGGCGAGCCGTCGCAAGCGCATGTGTTGCGAACGCGCGCGCTCGCCGCGATCCCCGCGCTGCTCGCGGCAGCGCAGGCGATCCACGACCGACGAATTCGTCGCGCGGACCGGCACCAGGACTTCCTGACGCTCGCACGTTGGTTTGCGGAGGCCGACGACGATGCGGGAGCGCATCGGCTCTGGCGCGCCGCATTCGGCCTCGCTCCGTGTCGACACCTGTGGATCAACGAGGAGTCGCTCGCTGACTGGCAGTCGGACGACGTGACGGCGCGTTCGAGCTGGCTCGAGGCGCCCCCGCTTCGCATTGCGCCGCGGCTTCGCCTCTCGGGACGCTACGATCGACCGGGCGCGCCCCGCGCGGTTGTCGATCGCAGCAAGGAGAAGGCGCAGCTCGCCGAGTACGCCGCAGCGGAACATCGGCAACTTGAAGCTGCCAGGCTGTGGTTGCTCGGGCGCGGCCGACGTCGCCTGTCGGACGTCGGCGAGATGGATCGGCACGTGTTCGAGCTTTTCCTCGACCTCCTGGGCGCCGCCCTCACGCTCGCTACGCCGAAGGAACCGATCGTGGAAGCTTCCTCCACGGACGGCTCGCTGTTGATTCGGCTCGGCGCGCCTATCGACGGCGCAGAGGCCGCGATCATGACGGACGACGGCGTCCTCTGCTGCGCCGATCGGGAGATTGAGATCGTCGATGCCCTCGCACCTGAACACCGGGAGGCGGCGGAATGAGTATGGACGAAGCGGTTCTTGCCGAGCGACGTACGGCGGTTCGAGCGCTCTTGAAACAGCCGCTCCTGACGGCGAGCTCGGAGGCGTCTCTGGCCGCGGTTCGTCGGCATGTGGTGTGGCTGCGCGATTTCTTCAGCGAGAATTTCGGATGGACGCTCTACGTCGAGCGAGAGCTCGTCCGCCTGGGCAAAACGCCAGGCAATCCGGCCGCCGGAAACCGCGCGGCGATGCAGGGGGAAGCAGCACCGTTCACGAAGCGCCGCTACGTGGTCTTCTGTCTGGCCCTCGCCGCCGTCGAGCGCATGGATCGACAGACGACGCTCCAACGGATCGCCGAGGACATCGTGTCTCTGGCAGCCGTTGCCGTTTCGGACGTCGGCTTCACGTTCTCACTCACCGTTCGTGACGATCGCCGTGAGCTCGTCGCAGTGGTGCGAACACTGCTCGGCCTCGGCGTCCTACGACGTGTGCAGGGCGACGAGGAGGCGTTCGTCGCCGACAAGGGCGACGCGTTGTACCGGATCGATCGAACGGTCCTCGCCCGTCTCATCAACGCGCGCCGTCCGCCTTCGACCCTGGGTGCGCCCGCGGGTCATGAGCGAGTCGAAGCGCTCGTCGAAGAGCCGCACGTCGAGACCGAGGAAGCGAATCGACGCGCGCTGCGACACCGGCTCGCTCGGCGCTTGATTGACGACCCAGTGCTCTATTACGCCGATCTCTCCGTAGAGGAACGCGAGTATCTCCATCGAGCACGGGCGGCGATCCTGAAGCCTATTCTTGAGGCCACGGGGCTCGAGGTCGAGGCCCGCGCGGAAGGCCTCGCGCTCGTCGATCCACAGCGTGAGCTCACCGACGTGTCTCTACCCGAGGAAGGCACGAGTGGTCACGTGGCGCTCCTCATCGCGGACTTCCTCGCGATGCGGATCCGCGCCGGCGACACCTTCGTGTCCAACGTCGATCTCTCGCGACACCTTCGAGAACTCATCGCCGTTCACGGGAAGTACTGGCGGAAGGCCGCGCGGGAAGACGGCGCCGAGATCCACCTCGCGGTTGAAGCGGTGGACTTACTCGTCGCCCTCGACCTGGTCCGGCGCGTTCGAGACGG
This sequence comes from Deltaproteobacteria bacterium, assembly GCA_022843175.1. Lineage (GTDB taxonomy): Bacteria > Myxococcota_A > Polyangia > Polyangiales > JADJMO01 > JALHOE01. Next base: position 32,092 of record JALHOE010000060.1, on the reverse strand, counting down.
CGTCGAGCCTCTCCCGGCTGTCGCCCGATTCGCACTTCTTCCGCCGCGAGTCGAGAGGGCGTCATGAGGCTGCCCGTTCCGCGCAAGGAGCGTTGGCAGCCGCTGCGCGGCGGGCTGCTGAACCTCTACTTCTACGACAACGAGATCTTCGAGTACGAAGATGGTCGCCTGATCCTGCGCGGCAACAACGGCAGCGGAAAGTCCCGCGTCCTTGCGCTGCAGCTTCCGTTCTTGCTCGATGGAGAGACGCGCCCTGATCGCCTCGAGCCGGACGGCGACCCGCACAAGCGAATCGAATTTCATCTCCTGATGAATGGTCGGTACCCGGACCGAACGGGTTACACCTGGCTCGAATTCGGGCGCATGACAGACGATGGCCCTCAGTTCCGAACCATCGGGTGCGGGATGCACGCGGTCCAGGGGAAGGGAGCGCCGACGAAGTGGTTCTTTCTCACGAAGCAGCGCGTTGGCGAGCAGTTCGCGCTCGTTGGCACCGGCGGCGCCCCACTCACGAGGGCTCGACTCGATGACGCGGTCCGCGGATCCGGAGAGGTCTTCGACTCCGCAGAGAAGTACCGAGCCGCCGTGGACCGAGAGTTCTTCGCACTCGGACACGCCCGCTACCGCGCCCTGCTGGACCTGTTGATCGCGCTGCGAAAGCCGCAACTCTCCCGGAACCTCGAGGAGGAGCGCCTCTCGTCGGCATTGAGCGAGGCGCTGCCTCCGGTGTCGACGGAGGTGCTCGCCGACGTCGCGGAGGCGTTCAGGGGGTTGGAGACGGAGCGCGCGGACCTTGACGCGTCGCGTGCTGCAGTCCAAGCGACGCGAACATTTCTGGACGGCTACCGTCGCTACGTCGGAGTTGCCGCGCGCCGGCGAGCGAAAGAAGTGCGCACGGCGCAGTCTGCGTTCGAGGGGGCGAATCGTGAGCTTCGCGTCGCGGAGGCCGAACTCGAAGCCGGGAAAGGCGAAGCCGCCGCCGCGCGAACTCGTCGCGGCGAGACGCGAAACAACGCCCTCGCCGCAGATCAGACGGTGCGCACCCTCGAGAGCAGCCCGGAAATGCGCAACGCTCAGGCGCTGCAGGCAGCCCACGAAGCGGCTCGCGCCTCCGAGAAGGCTGCGAAGACAGCTGCGGCCGCGCATGAACGGGCCGCGGACCAAGTCCGTGCGCACCAAGATCGCGTCGCGACCGCGAATCAGGAGACCCAGCGACGCCGACAGAACGCAGCCCTCCGATTGAAGGCACTGTCGGCCGAAGCCACCGCGGCGGAGCTTCCTCGCGTCGTACGCGAGGGCGATCGAATTGGTCTCGACAGCGTCGATGTCGATGCTGTTACGAAGGTACGCAAGACGATCGAGCGCGAGCTTGCGGATCGAAGGCAACACCTCAAGGCGTTGACTCCGCTTCGAAAGGAGATGGACACGCGCGGCGAGAAGCAGAAGCGCTGCGGCGACGAAGTCGAGCGCGCACGGCTCGCGCGCGACCACGAGTTTCACGAGTGCGCATCGAGCCGCGTGAAACGTGACGCCGCTCGCGACCGACTTCTTGCGGACTACGACAGGTGGCGCGCCGACGTGCAGGTCTTTTCGGTGCCAACCGCAGACGAACTCCAGTCCGACGTCGAGGTGTGGACGGACACCGGCAGCGGCGCGGACTCACCCATCCGACGCGCGATTGATCACGCATTTCAGACGACCGCCGAGGTGATGGCCGGCTCGCGCACGGAGATTCTCACGCGGCTGACGGAGAGCACGAGGAACGTCGACGCGCTTCAACAGGAACACGATGACCTCAAGGCGGGACGGCACCGTGAGCCACCGCGGCGTCACGTCGTCTCCGGCGGCCGCGACCTACGTGACGGCGCCCCGCTATGGGCCGTCTGCGACTTCCGCGATGAGGTCGCTCAAGCGGAACGCGCAGGCTACGAAGCTGCTCTGGAAGCTTCTGGGCTCCTGGATTCCTGGGTGACTCCCGACGGCATCACCATCCACCAACCCGACGGCGAGCTCTATCTCAGTGCCTCCGGGCGAACGCTTGCCCAGTCCCTGGCTGCAGTCCTGCGCCCCGCGGTCGATCACGGAAACGCACGCGTGAGTGCCCTCTCCAACGAGTCGATTCAGCGCGTACTCGAACGAATCGGCGACGGCGAATGCGAGGAGCACACATGGATCGATCGCGAAGGTCGTTTCGCGATCGGTGCGGTTCGGGGAGGGTGGACGAAGTCCGCAGCCGAATACGTCGGTCACGGCGCTCGAGAGGAAGCCCGTCGGCTGCGCCTGATCGCGCTCGAGCAGGAGCTCGAGGCGGCGAGGTGGAACGTCTCGCAGATCGAGCAGGAACTCGCCGACCATGATGCGCGACGGAGGAAACTCGACGCCGAACGGGCCAGCGCGCCAACCGACGACGAACTACGTGCGGCGATCGAAAGGGTTGCGCAGCACGAGTCGGCGTTTGCGAGGGCGTCGACAGCGGTGACCACTGCTGAGGAGGCACTCGACGCTGCGCGCGAGGCATTCTGCGCGGCTCGCGAAGCGTTGGTTGAGGCGGCTACTGCCATGGGCCTGCAGGATCACATCGATCGGCTGGACGTGCTCGGGGAACACCTGCGTGATACGGAGAACGCAGCCGCTCAGTTGTGGACGTCGATCGAGTTCCTCGGCGTCACCATCTCGCAGACCGCGCAGGCGACCTCGTTATTGAACCAAGCCGCAGCTGACCTGTCGCGCGCCGAAGCGGAATTGCAGCAGGCCGACGCCGACCACGCCGCGGCCGCGGCGCACGCCAAGGCGCTCGACAAGAGCATCGGCCGTTCCGTTCAGGAAACACTCGCCCAACTCGACGCCGCGAAGAAGAGCTTGGAAGCAGCGCGCGTGGAGGAACGGCGCGCCGAAGACGCCCTGATGGCGGCCACAAACAACGTGGCGACGCTGAACGAGCGCGTCACGCGCCTCGAGGTATCGGTCTCGGAACGTGTAGGGTTTCGCGATCTCGCGGCCGCGAGCCTCCGCGACCTGGTTCAGACGAGGGTGCTCGCTGTCCTGGGCGACGGCTTCGCCGTGGATTTGGAACGAACCTCGACGACGGCGATCGTCGAGCTAGCCCGAAGCATCGAGTCGTTGCTGTCGTCGGTCGCTCACGACGAGACGGCGTGGGCGAAGGTGCAGAGCGATTTGAATGCGCGGTTCGGTGAACTCGACGGGGCGCTGGGATCTCACGGATATCGCCCTGGGCTCGTCGACGAAGCTGGGGTCAGGGTCGTTCGAGTGCCGTTCCGAGGCAGTGAGATGGACATTCACGAGCTCTCGCGAACGCTCGAGGACGACATCAACAGCCGTGATCGCATTCTGGCTGCGCGTGAGCGGGAGATCATCGAGTCGCACCTCCTGGGCGAGATCTCCACGCACCTTCACGAGCAGCTCCGTCGCGCGGAGGAGTTGGTCGCGCGGATGAACACCGAGATCGAAAATCGGCCGATGAGCACTGGCATGAAGCTTCGGTTCACGTGGACACCCCATCCGGAAGCGCCGCCAGGATTCGCTGCCGTTCGACCGCGGCTACTCGCGACACAGGGACTGTGGTCTGCGGACGAACGACGCGCGGTCGCGGATTTTCTCCAACAGCAGATCGAGCAGGTTCGCGCGAAACGCGATTCGGGGACGTGGCGCGAACATCTGTCGGAGGCGTTCGACTACCGCCAGTGGCACCGGTTCGGCATCGACCGATATCAGGACAAGAAGTGGATGGCGCTCACCCGTCGCACGCACGGCACCGGATCCGGCGGCGAGAAGGCCATTGCACTTACGTTGCCGCAGCTCGCGGCAGCGGCCGCGCACTACCGGAGCGCCTCGCATGAAGCTCCGAGGCTGATCCTGCTCGACGAGGCGTTCGTCGGTGTCGACAACGACATGCGAGGGAAGTGCTTCGAGCTCCTCGGCGCCTTCGATCTCGATTTCGTCATGACCAGCGAGAGGGAATGGGGCTGTTATCCAGTCGTTCCGGCCCTCGCGATCTACCAGCTCACCACCCGACCTGGGATCGATGCCGTCCACACCACGCGACTGGTGTGGAACGGCAAGCAACGAATTCGAGATGAGCAGCGTGATTGACGACGCGCGCGTGAGGCGAGTACTAGGCACCGACGCGTTGGCGCGCGTTCGTGAGCGTCTCACCGCACGGCTTCGTCGCTCCGGCGAGCTCGACGGACTTGTCGTGGTTCCGGAGCCGACGCCTGACGAGCGTGCCGCTGTAGACGCTCTCTTCGGGCGCAGGCCGACGTCGGGCCGCCTCACCATCAATCTCACAGAGCTCGATCGGCTGATAAGGAACGCCGGACTAGCGCCCTCGTTGGTCGACGCGATCGAGCTCTTGGAAGGTCCGATCGTCGCCGCGCGCGACGCCGCTCTCGCCATGGAGACGGCGTGGAGTGATTTCGAGGCGTCGCTGCCCACCACCGTGGTTGGCGACCCGCCCTGGGCGATGGCGTGGATCTCCGAACTGCTCTCCACCGGCCTACTTCGGCGACTGTCGCGCGGTGCCTCGCGTGATGCCCGACGCTGGTTCGAGCTCGCACTACATCTCCTTCGCCGTACGCCGTTTGCAGATGTTCGCGTCGCCCAGCTCGCTGCCGACGTGTGCGGCGATGGCCATGCGCTCGACGAAGGAGAGCCGCTGGGGACGCTCCTCGTCCACGGCGCAGCACATTCCCTTGGTGTGGCCGGCCTCGACGTGCCTCGGCGCGACATTCTCGCGAAGGTCGGGATCGTCGTCGACGACCTGAGCGCACCCGTGCTCGTCCTCAACTTGCGTGGGGCGTCGACTGGGCTCCTCGCGACAACGCTCAATCGATATGCCGACGCCGGCGAGCCGCTACACACCTCCCTCCGGCAGATCCTGCGCGAGAACCTCACCTTCGACCTTCCGCGAGGGCACGTCGTCTACGCATGCGAGAACCCGACCATCCTCGCCGCTGCGGCCGACGCGCTTGGCGCCTCGGCGCATCCTCTGATCTGCACGAGTGGACAGGCGAGAAGCGCGCTTCGCGAGCTCCTTCGACGCCTGCGCATCGGAGGCGCGCAGGTTCGTTACCACGGGGACTTCGACTGGCCGGGCGTCACTATCGCGCGCGGCCTCTACTCGCGAGACGAGGCCGTGCCTTGGCGGATGGGCAGCGAGGACTACGCAGCGGCGGCTGGTGGTCCCGCGCTCGACGGAAAGCCAATCGAGACGCCGTGGGACGCGTCGCTGTCGACCGCGATGGTAAAGCGCGGCGTCGCCGTGCACGAAGAGACGGTCCTGAACGACTTGCTGGCGGACCTGCGCGGCGGCGAATGACTGACGGCCGACCGCCGTGTTCGCGTGGTCCCACGAGCCTATCGTGGCCAACGTTTGCGAAGGCAGCGGGCATCCCATGAGCGTTCTGAGGCACACCACCAAGCACACCACCTGCCCGCAACGAAGCGAACGCCCGAGCTCGCTCCAGAAACAGCAAGTGCGCGGAATCCCTGCGATCCGCAACACCACGAAACACCAGGAAACAGGCCCGAATCAGCTTCCCAAGCTGAGGGTCGCGGGTTCGAATCCCGTTTCCCGCTCAAGAAGAGGCCGAGAAACAAGCGTCTGGCGAGAAGTCGTCAGGCGCTTTTTCTCTTGCGCCGAACGCATCGTCGGCGACGCGTGCGACGCCGGAGCTCGTTGAGCCCCATCTCGGTCGAGACTCTCGGCTGCGAGCTCGCGGTGGACGACGTCTGCCGCGCGAGCGCGAGCGCGATCGCGTAGCGCTCAGCGAGTCGAAGGTGCGGGCGCTACGGCGATCCCGACGCGGTCCGCGTCTCCCCAGTCGAATCCACGCAACTGCGGCGCGCTCCTGGTCGACCTCTCTTTCACGAGGTGCCGCCCATGATGATCTCCGCGATCCGCCCCCACGTCGTCTCCGCCGCCAACAACCCCGCCCCCGCCGAGCCCGCCGCCGGCCCCCCGGAGGACGCGCCCGCCACCGCGGCGAGGCCCGATCCGATGGCCGCGACCTACCAGCACAAGCACCTCGAGCTCCTCGCGAAGCTCGAGCGGCTCTCGAACGTCACGGTCAAGGAACGGCCGGGTCCGATGCGGCACGTCGAGACGAGCGCGGAGCGCACGGCGCGCACCCTCACCGAGAACATTCGCTGATTCGTTCGTCAGGAGGCCGCGATGTCCAAGCCCTCACTTCCGTGCGAATCGTGCCGTGCGAACGTATATCCCGGCGATCAGTTCTGCGACGCGTGCGGCGCCGCCGTGCGCGAGGCGCGGATGCTGCAGCTCGCCGAGTGGGAGCGCGGCGAGGCCGAGGACGCGCGCGCGTTGGTGCGCGAGCGGCGTGCGTCGGTGCGCAAGGCGTCGCGAATGCTCGCGCTGCTCGCCGCGCTCTTCTTGGTCACCGGGTTGGGCGCGTACGTGTTCCAGCGCGCCGCTGCCGATAAGGCGCTGCGCAACCTGCATGGCATGCAGGACCACGAGGTGTTCCCGACGCCGATCGAGGGCGTCACTTACAGCGTCCGAGACCTTCGCGCGAAGCTCGACTCGGAGCCGCGACAGATCCTCGCGGTGAACCTGACGCTCGCGCTCGTGATGGGCGGCCTCTTCGTCTGGTCGCGGCGCGCGGCCTTCGCGGCGCTCGTCACGGCGATCGGCGCTCTGATCACGCTCTGGTTCGTCAGCTTCCTCATCGATCCGGCGACGATCCTGCAAGGGCTCATCATCAAGATCGGATCGCTCATCGCGCTGTCGGCGGGGCTCAGAGCTGCGCTGGCCGAGCGCGCGGCGGCGCTCCGCACCGAAGCGTCGGAGTGAGCGTGGTGAGCTCGTGCGACGCGTGTGGTCTGCGTACCCGGCGCGCATCCGCGCGGTTCTGTCCGTCCTGTGGCGGCACGCTCGCCGTGCTCGACGAGCAACCCGAGGAAGCACCGCCCGCCGAGATCGCGCTGCCCGCCGTCGAGGAGAGCCTGCTGCGCCCGGTGGCCTGGCTGTACGGGCTCTTCCTCGCGATCGCCGGGGCGCTCGTCCTCGCCGCGAAATACGCGCCGAGGGCGCAGCCGCGGCACGAGGTGATCGCGATGGGCGTCGAGGCGGCGATCGTCTTCGCGTTCGCCACTCGCGAACGCGAGCGAATCCTCCCGCTCCTACGGGTGCGCGCGCTCGGCGCGCGAGAGCTCGGGCTCGCCGCGGCGGCCGCGGTCTTCGTGATCGGCTTCATCTTGCTCTACCTGCGTGCGTTTCGGCTGCTCGACGTCCAGGAGATCGCGATTGTCGAGCCGTATCGCGACGCGGGCTGGCCGGTCTGGAGCGCGTTCGTGCTCCTCGCGGTCGTCGCTCCCGTCGTCGAGGAGATCGCCTTCCGCGGGTACATCTACACACGCGTCGCGCGGGTCGCGGGCGAGCGCGACGCGATGTTCATCCAGGCGGGGCTCTTCGCCCTCGCGCACCTGTTGCCGATGGTGTTCGTGAGCCACTTCGTGATCGGGCTGGTGCTCGGTGCGCTCCGTCGCGCCTCGTCGAGCCTGTTGCCGTCGATGTTGGTGCACGCCACCTGGAACGCGGCGGTGTTGGGGCTCGAGCTCGGGCGCGGTTAGCGCCAAGCTTCAACGCAAGAAAGGTCGACTGTGTCTGCTGCACCCGACACTCGATCGCTGAGACTTGACCAACCCGGCGCGCGTATCTACCCAATTTGCTGCGCAATGAAGGCACACACCAAAGAGACCCAGTCCAGCACCACGCCGCAGCGAGCGCTCGAGCTTCTCCGCGAGGGCAACGCGCGCTTCGTCAACAACCTCAAGGCGAACCGCGATCTGCTTGCCCAGGCGAACGAGACGCGAGAGGGGCAGTGGCCGTTCGCCACCGTGCTCTCATGCATCGACAGCCGCACCTCTGCCGAGCTGATCTTCGACCAGGGTCTCGGAGACATCTTCTCCATTCGCATCGCCGGCAACATCATCAACACCGACATCCTCGGCAGCATGGAGTTCGCGTGCAACGTCGCGGGCAGCAAGCTGCTCGTCGTCCTCGGCCACACCAGCTGCGGCGCCATCAAGGGCGCGTGCGACCACGTCGAGATGGGCAACCTCACCGAGCTGCTCGCGAAGCTCCAGCCGGCCGTCTATCAGGAGCGCACGGTCCTCGATCCCGCCGAGCGCAACGCGAAGAACAGGCCGTTCGTCGAGAACGTCGCGCGCATCAACGTGCTCCGCTCCGTGAAGGCCGTTGTCGAGCGCAGCTTCCTCCTGGAGCAGGCCATCGAGGACGGCAAGATCGCCGTCGTCGGCGGTATGCACAATCTCGACACCGGCATCGTGGAGTTCTACGAGGACGCGAACGTCTTCACCCGCGAGGACGTCAAGCGGCTGCGGGCGGGCTGAGGGCCGCCCCCACACCCTTTCCACGCCCCGTCCACAGCTCTTCCACTTGGTGCCGGCCGAAGGTTGCCGCATCAAACAGGCATGGACGCTCTTCCCCAACGCTACGAGCTCGCACGCGCCGCCCACCGCGAGATCAACGAGGACATCCTCCCGCGTATGTCGCGCACCGCCGTGCGCGCGGTGGCGCTCTCGTTGGGGATGAGCGGCGCCCCGCTGGACGAGGACGACGCGGCGCTGCTCACCGATTGCGCGTTCTACGACCACCTCGTCGGTGGGCGGAACCTCGTCGAGCGCCACGCGGCGCGCGCGACGTATCGCACCGGCAGCGTCCATGCGCGGGTGCTCGACGCGATGACGCGGGCCGAGATGACCGTGATCGAGGTCGTCGAGATCGTCCCCGGCGTCGGCGCGCGCGTGCACGACCTGTTGTTCCAGCGCGAGCGCTTCCTCGCCGATTGTCTCCTCGGCGAGCAGGGCTACCCGGGCCTGCTCATGGCGGCGCGGCTCCTCGACCTCGGCGACTTCGTCATGACGACCGGCGCGCCGATCGAGTTCCCCGAGGAGATCGCGGAGTTCCTCCGCTCCATCCACGAGGACGCGCCGCGCGACCACGAGGCGTCCGCAGCCGATCGCGCCCGCAACGCGACCGAGGTGCTCTACTTCGCGACCGTGAGCCGGCAGGACGTGGGGCGCGTGGTCGCTCGGCTCAGCGCGGCCCGCGCGCAGGTTCTCGCGGCTCGTGCCACGCGCGGCGTGCAGCACTGGGTGTGAGCCTGCGATTCGATCGATAGGCGCGCGCGTCAGCGAGCGCCTCACTGAAATGACGAAAGGCGCCGGACTCGGTCCGACGCCTTCCTTTGAGGGGCAACCGCGCGCTGATGCGCGCGGCCCCGTCGTCGTGGCTACTCCTGGGTGCGGAGGCCTTCGAGCTTCGTGCGATCGAAGCTGTCGTGGTTCTTGTGGAGCACCACCTGGTAGGTGAAGCCCGTGCCCTGGTCGCCCATGAGCGCCGACCAGTGGAGGAAGAAGTACCAGAGGCGGAACCAGCGCTCGCCGTACGCCTTGACGATGTCCTCGCGGTTCGAGACCCAGAGATCGCGCCACTGGCGCAGCGTGCGGACGTAGTGACCGCTCATGCGCTCGACGTCGGCGATCTCGAAGCCGGCCTCTTCGGCCGCGCGGAGCATCGCCGAGAGCGGGAGGCTCGCGTCGGCGCCCGGGAAGATGTAGCGCGCCATGAAGAGCGACCAGATCAGGTCCTCGGGGCGGAGGCTGAGCGCCGTGAAGGGGTTGCGGGGCGCGTAGAGGTTGCGGATGCCCGTCCACTGGAGGACGAACAGGCCGTCGTCCTTGAGGAGCTCGTGCACCTTGGTGAAGTACTGGCTCAGGTTCTTGGTGCCGACGTGCTCGACCATCTCGAGGCTGACGATCTTGTCGAACTGCCCCTTGATGTTGCGGTAGTCGCAGACCTCGACCTTGGCGTGGTCCGCGACGCCGTACTTCTTGATGCGGTCGGTGCCGAAGTCGACCTGCTCCTGGGCGAGCGTGACGCCGTAGGAGTTGGCGCCGAAGTCGCGGGCGGCGCGCGCCACGAAGGTGCCCCAGCCGCAGCCGATGTCGAGGAGCGACTCGCCCTTCTTCAGCTGCAGCTTGCGGCACGCGCGATCGATCTTCGCGTACTGCGCGTCCTCGAGGGACACGCTCGGATCCTTGTACCAGGCCGCGGTGTAGACCATCGCTTCGCCGAGGAACCAGCCGAAGAAGTCGTTGCCGCGGTTGTAGTGCTCGCCGACGACGCGGCTGTCCTGGTCCTTCGAGTGGATGAGGACCTCGGGGAAGAAGTTCGTGGCCGCCCACTTGAAGTGGTCGGGGGTCAGCTGGAAAGCGACCGTCTCGTGCCGTGACTGGAAGAAGGGCTCCCACTTGTCAGCGGGGATGTCGACGCGCCCGTCGATGTACGCGTGGTACAGCTCGGACATCGGGACCTTCTTGTTGGACCACTCGCGCGAGAGTCCGGGATCCCCAAAGGTGACAAAGTCGTGGACGGTCTTCGGCATGGCCGAGGCAGTTACCCGGATGGGGTGCGGCGGTACAGGCCAAAAGCTCCTCCGCCTCAGCTCGCCCGCGCAGAGAAACTGCGTACTTCGCTACGCACGTCCGCGTCGTCGCAGCCACCACGCGCCGAGCATCGCGGCGAAGCACGCGAACACGAACGGTTTTCCCGCCGAGGCGGGCGAGGTCGCGCACCCGCCGTCCGTGGAGGCGGCCGGCGCGAAGCACCGGTTGCCGTCGCACACGGTGCCCGCCGAGCAGTCGTCGCTCGTCGAGCACTTGGTGAGGCACGAGCCGTTCGGCAGGCAACGATACGGGGCGCAGCTCTTCGACTCGCCGCTGGTCTTGGCGGTGATCGTGCTCGCGCCGTCGCACGTGGCCACCGGCTCGACGCAGGTCTGGGTCGCGACATCGCACACGTGCGCGGCGTCGCAGTAGGCGTCGGAGGCGCAGCTCGCGACGCACGCGCCCTCGACGCACGCGCCGAAGGGACTGCATGACGGGCGACGCGGCCCGACGCCCTCGCGCGCGGGGTGGGGGGCTCCGGTCACGAGCGTGCACACGCCCTCGCTGCCCGGGAGATCGCACGCCTCGCACGCGCCCGCGCACCATCGATCGCAGCACCGGCCGTCGACGCAGAAGCCGCTCGTGCACTCCGGATCCTTGCCGCACGCCGCGCCGTTGCCGAGGTTGAGGATCTCGGGCGGTCCGATCAGCGGCAGCCCGTCGGTGAAGGTGCCGAGCCCGCCGACCACCAGGATCCGGCCGGTGCCGAACAGCGTGGCCGTGTGGGCGAAGCGCGGGACCGTCATGCGCCGCGGGGGCGACCACGCGTCGGTCGCGGGATCGTAGGTCGTGTAGGTGTCGTGCGCGGTCGACGTCGCCGGCTCGGAGCCGCCGATCACCGTGACGCGGCCGCCGAGCGGCACGCCGATCCCGTCCATGCGGACGAGCGCCGACGCGGCGCCGGCGCGGAACGTCATGGTCTTCTCGTCGAGGAGCTGCACGTTCTTGCTTCGACCCGCGAGGAGCACGAGCTGGCTCGGGCCCGTGCGCACGAGGGAAGCTCCCTGGGCGTTGCCGGTGAGCGCGGGGCCCGCGCCGAACGTGCCGGTGGCGGGATCGAAGAGCTCGCTGCTCGTCGCGCCCCCCTCGCCGCCGGCGACCAGCACGCGCCCGTCGGTGAGGAGGTGCGCCGCCGCGAGCACGCGCTTCGCGGAGAGCGCGCCGGTCTCCGACCAGGTGTCGGTCTTCGGGTCGAAGAGCTCCGCGGTGGACAGGGGCGCTCCGACGCCGCGCGAACCGCCGGCCACGAGCACGCGGCCGTCCGCGAGCAGCACGGAGACGTGTCCCTCGCGCGCCCCGTACATCGCGACCTCGGTCCACGTGTCTGCCGCCGGATCGTAGAGCTCCGCGCTCGCCAGCTGCTTGCCCGAGGCGTCGCGACCGCCGGTGACGAGCACCCGCCCGTCGTTGAGGCGCGTGGCGCCGTGCGCCGCGCGCGCGCGCTTCATCGGCGAGGCGTCGACCCACTTCTCCTTCGAGGGATCGAAGAGCTCCACCGACGCGAGCACGGCGGCGCCGCTCCCGCCCGCGACGAGGATGCGACCATCGGCGAGCGCGGTCGCCGAGTGAAACACGCGCACGGCGTATTTCATCGAGCCCGCGGCCGACCACTCGAGGGGCGCGGAGAGCTCCCCCGTGGGCGGCTCGGGGCGCGGACCGGAGTCGCAACCGCACGCGAACATCAACGCCGCGAACAGCGCCAGCGTCGGGAGCGCGCGGCGCCGCCGCACGAACGCGAGCGCGCTGACGAGGAGGAGCGCCGCGATGCCGTCGCTCCGTCCGGCCGTGGTGGCGCAGCCGCCGCTCTCCTCGGCCTCGGCGCCTCCCACCGGCACGCAGGTCGGCGCGTTGCACGCGAAGCCGGCCGCGCAGTCGAGGCTCGAGGCGCAGGCCGAGAGGCAGGTGCCGAGCAGCGAGCAGGTATACGGGGTGCACGACGTCGTGGCGCCGGTCTTGCGGTCGATGACCGAGTCGTTCGGTCCGCACAGGTTCTTGTCCGGTCCGCAGCGCCCGACCTCGACGTGACAGACGTTGCCCTTGCTGCACTCCGCGTCCGAGGTGCACTTGCTGGTGCACCGGCCCGCGTCGCACGTGAGGTAGGGCGCGCAGGTGGAGTGCCCCGGCCGCGGCGGGCCGCTGATCAGCTCGCACTGTCCGCGGCGATCCTTGACGTCGCATGCCTGGCAGGGGCCGCCGCACGGGGCGCTGCAGCACACGCCGTCGGTGCAGTATCCCGAGAGGCAGTGCTCGCCTCGATCGCACGTCGTGCCGTCGACCGCGTTGAACAGCTGCGCCGGCATCGACGCGGTCGCCCCGGCTCCGACGACGAGCACGCGCCCGTCGGCGAGCAGCGTGGCGGTGTGCAGCGCGCTCGCGTCGGCGAGCGGGTCGATCGTCGTCCAGGTCTTGGCTTTCGGATCGTAGATCTCGGCGCTCGCGAGGGGCTTGCCGGCCGCGTTGATGCCGCCGATCGCGAGCACGCGTCCGTCGGGCAGGGTGACGAGGCGCGCCGCGCCGCGCGGCTTCTCGTTCGTCGGCGTCGTGGGCGTGGCGGTGCCCTTGGCGGGGTCGTAGAGCACCGCGCTCGGGGTCCCGTCTCCGACGATGAGCACGTTGCCGTCGGCCAGCACGGCGATCGCGACGCGCACCGGGCTCGGCAGCGCGACCGGCGCGCGCCAGGTGTTGGCGTAGGGGTCGTATTCGCTGATTGAGCCACCGGCGACCACGACGACGCGGCCCGAGGGCAGCAGCGCCGCGCGCGGGTTGTGGGTGAGCATCGGCAGCGACGCGGCTGTGCTCCAAGTGTTGGTGCCGGGATCGAACAGCTCGGCGTCCGCCGAGTCGGTCTCCGGCGTCGGCGCGCCGCCCGCGGCGAGCACGCGACCGTCGGGGAGCGTGACGCACGCGGCCCAGAAGCGCGGGTACTTCATCGCGCCCACGGAGGTCCACGTGCCCGTCGCCGGCGAGTACGTCTCGGCCGTGCCCAGCGTGCCGGTGAGCGAGCGCTTCGCGCCGCCCGCGACGAGCACCCGCCCGTCGGCGAGCCGCGCGCTGCACGCGACGCCTCTCCCCTCGTAGAGCGAACCGGTGTTGGACCAGGTGCCGTTCTTCGGATCGAAGAGGATGGCGGACGCGTAGTTGCCCGCGTCGTCGTCCCACGCGCCGCCGGCGACCAGCACCCGGCCGTCGGCGAGGCGCTCGGCGATGTGTCCGTTGCGCGGCGGGACCGCGAACCCGGCGCTCGACCAGGTCGCCGCGGCGGCGACCCCCGAGGCAGCGCAGATTGCGACCGCGGTCGCGAGAGCAGAGAGCGTGCGAGGGAGCGTGGGCGTCACGCTTGTCTTCTTGCACCGCTGTCGGCGCGGGCAGCAAGCACCCGCTTGGTTAGTAGGTCTCGATGCAGATCCGCGCCGTCGCCGCGTGGATCGCCAGCACCGGCGCGATCCCGCCGCGGGGGTCGCGCTGGTAGCCGCCCGCGAGGTTCCACGCGATCGGCACGCCGCACGCGCGCGCGGTCGAGAACACGATGCGATCGCGCTCGGCGAGCTGTTCGTCGGTGAGAAAGCCGCCGAGCGGATCGCGAATGTGGGGATCGGCGCCGGCCTGGTAGAGGATGACGTCGCAGTCGGCCATTGTGCGGACGATGCCGGGGAGCTTCGCCAGGAACGGCGCCGCGTGCGCGGGCTGGTAGTAGCGCGCTCCGGCCGTGAAGTGCGCCACACGCGCGCGCGCGCCGACGTGCTCGAGGATGTCCTCGGTGCCGTCGCCGTAGTGCATGTCGCAGTCGAGGATGCCGACGCGCCCGACGCGGTCGACGGCGAGGAGCGCGAGCGCCGTGACCATCAGCCCGTTGAACGTGCAGAACCCGTGGCCGTGCTCCCAGCCGGCGTGGTGGAACCCCGAGCAGGGGGCGGCGACCGCGGCGCGGGTGACGAGCGCGTGACGAGCCGCGCTGAGCATCGCCCCCGAGGTCCACGGCAGCGACGCGGCGACCTGCGGTGAGCGGCAGCCGAATCCGTTGGGTTCCGAGCCGTCGAGGACGCCGCGGACGTAGCCTCGGTCGTGGGCGCGGAGGAGATCGGCCTCGGTGGCGGGCGTGGGTGCGCGGACGTCGAGCGGCAGGCCGAGGGCCTGCCAGTGCGCGACGACGGCGGCGGGCTTTTGCGCGCTCGGCGAGAACGACTCGGGCGCGGCGATCATTTGCGGTGCGAAGAAGACGTCCATGCCGGAGAGCATGGCCATCGCAGACATGGCCCACCATGCAAGTGATTGCATGCTGCATTACCATGGAGTCATGTCCGAGCTACTGGCCCACAGCGGGCTCTCGCTCGAGCGATTGCGCGCCTTTCTCGCGATCGCCGACGCGGGCGGAATCTCTCGCGCGTCGCGGGGCAGCGCCACGCGTCAGAGCCAATTGAGCCGGCAGCTCGGCGAGCTCGAGGCGTTCTTCGGTCGCCCGCTCATGGAGCGGCGCGGCGGGCGGCGCGTGCTCAACGAACACGGGCGGCGCCTCGCCGAGCACATTCGCTGGACGTTCGCCGGCCTCGTCGACCTCCAAGCGGGGCAGGCCGCCGAGTCCACGCCCACCTTCGTGCTCGCCGCCGGCGACGCGGTGCTGCACTGGCTCGTGCTCCCGCGCATCGCCGAGGTCGGGGCCGCGTTCGAGATCGTCGCGCTCCCCGCCGAGGACGTCGTCGCGCGGCTGCTCGACGGCAGCGCCGACTTCGGCATCGTCCGCGCGGACGACGTGCGCAAGGAGCTGAGCCGCCACCTCATCGGCTCGGTCGAGCACGCGCTGTTTGTGCCGCGCGCGCTCGGGCGGGGTGTCGCCGACGACGAGCTCCTGTTCAAGGTCCCCGTGGCGCTGCAAATTGCCGACACCGACTTCCTCGCGCGCCTCAACGAGCACGCGGGCAAGCGAGGGAAGACGCTGAAGATCGCGCTGCGCTGCGAGTCGTTCCCCCAGGTGCTGCGCGCGGTGCAATCGGGCGCGTTCGCGGGGCTCCTGCCCACGTGGGCGGCAGGTGAGCTCCCGGTCTCGCGGTTTCGATCGGTGACGGTCGCGGGGCGGCACGCGTCGCGGCTGCACCTCGCGTGGTCGCCGCGGCTGCTGCAGGTGCGCGCGGGGGCGGAGCGGGTGCTCGAGCGGCTCTCGGCGGCGCTCAAGCGCGCGGAGTGAGGGCTGCGAGCGCGTGCATTTCCGCGACCGTTCGCTCCAGCTCCGCCGCGAGCGGGCCGATGCTGGCGTTGGCGAAGGCCCGGGCGAGCGCGTCGTAGTACCAGAGCGTGCCGTCCTTCTCGCCGGTGAACCGCGACCACAGCGCGTGGCCGAGCACCCGCAGGTCGGAGACGATCGAGCGCGCGTTGTGCAGCTTGTCGGCGCACGACACGAGGTGCACGCGGGGCGACGCGTGCGCGAGGTGCGCGACGTAGGCCTCCTTGCGCGCGCGCCACGGCGGCTTGGGCGTCGCTTCGGTGTCGGTGCAGCCCTTCACGATCGCGAGCACCTCCTCGCCGAACCTCGCGCGGATCTCGCGCTCGGTCTGCCCGTCGCGGCCCTGGTCCTCGAGCGCGTCGTGGAGCAGCGCGGCGATCGCGGCGGTCTCGTCGCCGCCGTATTCGATCACGAGGGCGGAGACCGAGAGCAAATGCGAGATGTAGGGGACGGGCGTGCCCTTGCGCGTCTGGCTGCGGTGCAACGCGGCAGCGAACCCGAGGGCCTCGTCGTAAATGGGCGAGAGAGGCATCGCCGCAGCGTATCCCCGCCGAGGGGTGCCGGATGACCCGTCGGGCCGGGCCGGGGCCCGGATCCGGCCCTCCCGCCGAGGTCGGAACGGGCATTTTTCCGCGAATTTTGCGGTCTCAGCCGTGGGCCCGCTGGGTGATCGCTACAACTGGCCGCCGACGTGGTAACTGAGCGCCCCCGTTCCGGGCGCCCCGGCGCCCCCTTTACGAAGAGAGAACTCCCTTGGCCGCTCCCCGTATCCCCCTCGACCGCATCCGCAACATCGGTATCTCGGCGCACATCGACTCCGGCAAGACGACGCTCACCGAGCGCATCCTCTTCTACACGGGTCGTATCCACAAGATTCACGAGGTCCGCGGCAAGGACGGCGTCGGCGCCAAGATGGACTCGATGGATCTCGAGCGCGAGAAGGGCATCACCATCCAGTCCGCCGCGACGTACTGCGTGTGGAACGGCTCGCAGACCCAGTTCCAGCCGCACAACGTCAACATCATCGACACGCCCGGACACGTCGACTTCACCATCGAGGTGGAGCGCGCGCTCCGCGTGCTCGACGGCGCCATCCTCGTCCTCGACTCGGGCAAGGGCGTGCAGAGCCAGTCGATCACCGTCGACAAGCAGATGAAGCGCTACCGCGTTCCGCGCATCGCCTTCGTCAACAAGATGGACAACCCCGGCGCCAACTACGAGCGCGTCGCGGAGATGCTGCGCGACAAGCTCGGACACCACCCGGTCCAGCTGCAGGTCCCGATCGGCTCGGAGTCGGCCTTCGCGGGCATCATCGACCCGATCATCGGCAAGGCCTTCTACTTCGAGGGCGCCGACGGCGAGAAGATCATCGAGAAGGACGTCCCCGCCGAGTTCGAGGCCGCCACCAAGGCCGCGCGCGAGAAGATCATCCAGGACGTCGCCGACGTCGACGACGCCCTCGCCGAGAAGTTCATCGCCGAGGAGCCGGTCTCCGTCGACGAGCTCCGCGCCGCGATCCGCCGCGCGACCCTCGCCCTCAAGATGACGCCCGTGATGTGCGGCTCCGCCATCAAGAACAAGGGCGTGCAGCTCCTCCTCGACGCCGTGGTGCACTACCTCCCGAACCCGACCGAGGTCCTCAACGAGGCGCACGACCAGGCCAACAACGAGGCGAAGGTCGTCGTCGAGTCCGACCCGACGAAGCCGTTCGTCGGCCTCGCGTTCAAGCTCCAGCAGGACAAGTACGGCCAGCTCACCTACTTCCGCGTCTACCAGGGCACGGTCACCGCGGGCGACACCATCTACAACGTGAGCAACGAGATGCGCAAAGTGCGCGTCCCCCGCATGTTCCGTATGCACTCCGACGACCGCGAGGAGATCGAGTTCGCGCAGGCCGGCGACATCGTCGCGTTCTACGGCGTCGAGGCGAGCTCCGGCGAGACGTTCACCGACGGCAAGGTCAACTGGACGCTCACGTCGATGCACGTGCCCGCGGCCGTCATCTCGCTCGCGGTGGCCCCGAAGGACCGCACCGGCGAGGCGAACTTCAGCAAGGCGCTCAACCGCTTCACGAAGGAAGACCCGACCTTCCGCGTCCACCAGGACGAGGAGTCGCAGCAGACCATCATCAGCGGCATGGGCGAGCTGCACCTCGACATCTACATCGAGCGCATCAAGCGCGAGTACAACTGCGACGTCGTCGCGGGTAAGCCGCAGGTCGCGTACCGCGAGTCGATCACCCGCAAGGCGGAGATCAACTACACCCACAAGAAGCAGACCGGTGGTTCGGGTCAGTACGCGAAGGTCATGGGCTACATCGAGCCGCTCCCGGCCGACGCGGTCGAGCCCTACGAGTTCGTCGACGACGTCACCGGCGGCTCCATCCCGCGCGAGTACATCGGCTCCTGCGACAAGGGCTTCAAGGACGCCGTGCGCAAGGGCACCCTCATCGGCTTCCCGATCGTGGGCATCCGCTGCGCGGTCAACGACGGCGCCTCGCACGCCGTCGACTCGTCCGAAATGGCGTTCAAGACCGCCGCGATGATGGGCTTCCGCGAGGCGTACGCCAAAGCGGCGCCGACGATCCTCGAGCCGATCATGAAGGTCGAGATCGACGTCCCGACCGAGTTCCAGGGCTCGGTCGTCGGTCAGGTCAACCAGCGCCGCGGCGTCATCCTCGACACCCTCGCGAGCGAGGACCAGGTCAGCGTCACCGCCGAGGTGCCGCTGAACGCGATGTTCGGTTACTCGACCGACCTCCGCTCGGCGACGCAGGGCAAGGGCACCTACACCATGGAGTTCGCCCGCTACGCCATCGTCCCGAAGCAGGAGCAGGACGAGATGACGAAGAAGTACAAGGAGAAGCTCGCGCTCGAGGCCGCGAAGAAGTAGTCGCCGGAGCGTCGTGCGAGGAGAGGCGTCCGAGCGATCGGGCGCCTCTTCGCTTTTGACGACGGTTGCCGCCGGAGCCGCGAGCGTGAGCGAGCGGGTTGTCGTGCGTTACAACCCGCTCCCTGACGGTCGCGGCTCGGGCGGCACCTTCGTAGGGTGTCACTCGGTCGATTCCCCGGTCACTCTTGTGACCGGTGAAATGCGCGGCTTCTTGCGTCTTTTTCGCTGGCCGGTTTGTTGCGAATCGAAGGGCGTGCAGCTCCGTAGCCTCTTCCTCTCTTCCGCCCTGCTCTCCCTCACCGCGTGCGGCGACGCCGCCACCACGGCGAGCGACGAGCCCGATGTCGCCGAGCTCTCCGATACCGGCGCGCGCGAGGACGCAGCGGTCGAGGTCGAAGACACCGTGGTCGCCGCCGACGCAGCCATCGTCGAGGACACCCGCGTCGCCGAGGCCGCGGCCGACACCGCCGCCCCGCCCACTCCCGGGCCGAAGCTCAAGGCCATGTCCTTCAACATCCGCGTCGGCACCGCCGCCGACGGGCCGGACGCGTGGCCGCTCCGCCGGGACATGGTCTTCAAGGTGGTGAGGAACCAAGACGCAGATCTCGTCGGACTGCAGGAAGATCTCGGGTTCCAGATCTCCGCGATCATGGACGCGGTGCCCGGCTACAAGCGCATCGGCGTCGGCGCGCGCGACGGCAAGACCGATGGCGAGCACTGCGCGATCCTCTACCGCAGCGAGACGCTCGCGCTCAAGGACTCGGGGACGTTCTGGCTCTCGGGCAAGCCCAACGAGCCCGGCTCGGCGACGTGGGGCAACGAGCACCCACGCGTGGTGACGTGGGGACTCTTCTCGGTGAAGGCCACCAAGTACGAGTTCTATCTCTACAACACGCACTTCGATCACGCGTCGCAGAACGCGCGCGAGAAGAGCGCGCTGCTCATGATGAACACCATCCAGAAGCGCACGCCGAAGGCGGCGTTCCTGGTGATGGGCGATCTGAACGTGCAAGAGGACAACGTCGTCACCCGCTACTTCAAGGGCGACGCGAAGATCGACGGCGCGGCCAACCCCATTCCGCTGTTCGACACCTTCCGCGTGCTCCACCCCGGAGACCCCAACGCGCGAACCGCGCACGGCTTCAGCGGCGCCATCAAGGGCGACAAGATCGACTACATCTACATGGCGACGAAGGACGTGCTCGGCGCCCACATCGATCACTACAACGAGGCCGGGCGCTATCCGTCGGACCACTACCCGATTGTTACGACCGTTAAGCTCCCGAACGCGGAGTGAAGCGCTCTACGCGTCGCCGCACGGCACCTGTCGTCGTTTCACCACGCTGTCTCCGGCTACTCCTCGCGAGAAACTACGGGAAATCGTGGTGGCACAGCCGCTGCTGAGGGGCTGTCCATGCACGCACCCCTCGCCGCTCTCGCCACCATCCTCCTCGCTGCGACGAGCGCCGGCGCCGCCGACACCGCGCCGCTCTCGCCCTCTTCCTCCAGCGTCGACGTCACCGGCCACGTCGGCGGCACCGGCGGCGGCGGCTATGCGGGCGCGTTGATCGGCGTGAGCGCCCTCGCGCGGAGCGGCATGTTCGGAGCCGGCGCCACCGCGGAGGCCAGCGCTCTCTTCGCCGCGCGCGTCGGCGCGGGCGTCCTCGGCGGCGTCTCCTACCGCCACGACAACGGCCTCGGGCTCGATCTCCTCGGCGTGTTCGGCGTGCACCACTACGAGGGCGTCGGTAGCGGGATCCT
Organism: Deltaproteobacteria bacterium; assembly: GCA_022843175.1. Lineage (GTDB taxonomy): Bacteria > Myxococcota_A > Polyangia > Polyangiales > JADJMO01 > JALHOE01. Next base: position 11,715 of record JALHOE010000060.1, on the reverse strand, counting down.
CAGCAGCGATCCCGGCGTCAGCGGGTCGACGCCGTTCGCCGGCGGGCGCTCGCGGGTGAGCTATCAGATCGGCTCTGGCGCGCGCCGCTTCCAGTTCGGCGGCACCGCGACCCTCGAATCCGATCTGCTGCGTTTCAGCAAGACCTCGACGTACACCTCGACCGGCTGGTTCAGCGGCACGAGCAGCACGCAGACCGACACGCACCGCGTCGGCTTCACGACCATGGGCCTGATGCTCGACGCGGGCGTGACGTTCTTCTGAGCGGTCTAGGGGCGCGCGACCGACTCGCTGTGGCGCTGGCGGCGGGCGACGGCGGCGACCTCGCTCAGCTCCTCGCGCAGCCACTCGATCACGTCGTCGATCGCGAGCAGCCCGACGATCTCGTCGTTGGGGCCGACCACCGGGACGCGGCGAACCGCGAACTGTCTCATCCGGCGGAGCACGTCGTCGACGTCCTCGTCCTCGGTCGCCGTCACGAGCTCGGTCCGCATCACGTCGCGCACCTCGATGCGCGCGAGATCGGTCACCTCCTTGGCGAGCAGGCCGACCACGAGATCGCGGTCGGTGACGATGCCGATCACCGTGCCGCGCACCGGATCGGTGACGATGACGTCGCCGACGTGGTGGTCGCGCATCTTCTTCGCCGCCGCGAGCACGTTCTCGCGCGGATCTATCGTGATCACCAGACGCTTGCAGAGCTCTCGAACGCGCATGAGTCCCCTCCCAGCAACAGCTCGGTCCGGTAGCGTCGTGTGACGGCGAGGATCGGCCTCCGGGGAGGCAGCAGATCGCATGCCGGGACGGCTCCGGCTGTGTGGCGCGCATCTTGTACATGACCGATGGCATGTCGACCGTATCGGCGCCCGCCGTGGCGATGGGGCGAACGGAGAAGCTCCTCGCGGCCTCCAGGCTGTTCTCCGGACTTGAACGCGGCGCGTTGTCCGACATCGCTCGGCTCGCCACGGCTCGGCGGCTGACCGCCGGTGAGCGCCTGTGGTCGGCCGGCGATCCGCCCACGCATTTCACGCTCATCCTCTCGGGGCTCTTCAAGATCATCCGCACAGCGGCCGACGGGACCGAGGCCATCGTCGCGCTCTTCGGCCCGCACGAGAGCATCGGAGACGTGGCGGTGATCGGGCGTCGGCCGTACCCGGCCGCGGCCATCGTCTGCTCGGAGAGTGCCGAGATTCTCAGGGTTCCGGCCGAGCCGGTGCTCGCGGCCATGAACGCCCGCCCCGACTTCGCGGGCTCGATGAGCCGCACCCTCGTCGAGCACACGCAGATGCTCCAGGAGAAGATCCGCATCATGAGCGCGGGCTCGGTGCCCAAGCGCCTGGCGACGCTCCTCCTCGGGCTCGCCGAGCGGTTCGGCGACGAGGCCGAGGACGGCTCGATCGGGATCCCGGTCTGCCTCTCGCGCACCGAGCTCGCCTGCCTGATCGGCGCCCGGGTCGAGACCACCATTCGCACCATCCGCGCCTGGGAAAAGGCCGGAGTCGTCGAGACCACCTCGAGCGGATTCCAGATCCACCAGCCGGAGACCCTGGTCCGCGCCACCTACGCCCGCGACGACGGCGAGCGAAGCCTTTGACGCGCAGCTCTTGCGCGGCCGCGCGTCTCTTGCGCGCTGAGATCGGTCATCCCGAGAGAGGGGAGTAATCGGACATGCTGCCGTCATGATGCCCGGAATCACCGCCTGCGAACGCTGTCCGCTCGGTCGCGCATCGCGCCCGTGCCCGTTCCTCCCGCGCCGCTTCGCCGCGGGAGACACCATTCACGGCGAGGACGCGACCGCGGAGAGCGTCCGATTCGTCAAACGCGGCACCGTCCTCCTGGTGCGCTCCACGCGCTCGGGCAACGACGTCGTCCGCGACGTCGTCCACCCCGGCTCGTTGATCGGCGTCGAAGCGCTCGTGCGTCCCCGCTACGCGGACGCAGCGCGCGCGATGACGGCCGCCACGCTGTGCGAGGTCTCGACCGATCGCCTCCGCGAGTGGCTCGGCTCCGAGGGCTCACCCGCGCACGTCGTCATGACGATGCTCGCTTCCTCGGTGCCCGCGCCGCGCTCCGCGGGCAGCGACGGCAACGCGGTGAGCCGCACCGCGACGTGGATCCTCGAGCACGACTCGCAAGAGCTCCCGCGCCGCGTGATCGCCGCGCTGCTCGGGATCGCTCCCGAGACGCTCTCGCGCGCGATCGCTTCGCTCAAGCTGCGCGGCGCGATCGCGGCCACCCGCAATCGCATCGCGATCCTCGACCGTCCGCTCCTCGAGCGCCTCGCGACGATCACTCGACGCGACCCCCGCCAAGAGCAGGAGCCCGACGAGCGCATCGCTTGAGCCTCGGCGTTTACGGCGAAACGAAGTCGCGCTTCAGCAACCCAAACAGGACGCCGTCCTGAATCTCCCCCGCGAGCTCCCAACGCTCGCGGAGGTAACCCTCGCGTTGAAAGCCGAGCTTCTCGAGCAGGCGGAGCGACGCGGTGTTGCGCGGGTCGGCGTCGGCCTCGAGGCGGCGGAGGCCGCACTGCTCGAAGGCGTAGCCGACGAACAAGCGCACTGCCTCGGTCGCGAGGCCCTGCCGCCAGCGTCGCCGATGCATCGAGTAGCCAATCTCGCCCCGGCGGTGCTCGGCGGCGATGTTGAAGAGCGTGGTGTGGCCGATGAGCTCGTCGGTCGCGCGGTCGGCGACCCCGCAGTGAAAGAGGGTTCGCTTGCGCGCGAGCTCGTGGATGTCGGCGATCAACTCCAGGGCGTCCTCGAGCGAATCCATCTTTGGCGAGTAGCCGAAACGGTTCGCGTCCTTGTCGCCGTAGAGGCTGAGCACGGCTGCCGCGTCGCTCGGCACGATCGCGCGGAGGCGCACGCGCTCGCCTTCGATGCGGGGGAATTGCTCGGGGATGAGCTCGTTCATGGCGTCATCCCCAAGGCTACCCGCGTCACGGTCCGGGATCGGCCCCGTTCTAGTTCGGCAGGATGACGCCGTCGACGACGTGGACGATGCCGTTGATCGCGGAGTAGGACGCAACGATCGTCACGTCGTTGACCATGGTCTTGCCGTCCTTCACGTGGAAGGTGACCTTGGTGCCGTCGGCCATGCTCAGCGTCTCACCGTCGCGCATGTCCTGAACGCGGAGCATGGGCACCGCGGCGTGGTGCTTGAGCACCTTGGTCAGGTCAGCCTTCTTCTCCGGCTTGAGCAGGCCCTCGACGGTCCCCTTGGGCAGCTTGTCGAACGCGGCGTTGGTCGGCGCGAACACGGTGTAGACGCCGCCGGGGCTCGCCAGCGACGTCACCAGGTCGGCGGCCTTGAGCGCGGTCACGAGCGTCGTGTGATCCTTCGAGCCGACGGCGATGTCGACGACGGTGTTGCCGGCAGACTTCACGGCCGGCGCGACCGGTGCGGCGGCGGGCGGGGTGGGCGCTTGGGCAGCCTCGGGCGTCGTGGCCTCGCGCTCGCAGCCGAGGAGGGCCAGCGTCAGGACGAACGGGTACGTCTTCATGGGGGAGAGCTCCGATCTCGTCGCCGAACGGCGGCGGTTCGCGGGTGACGCTACGACCGTGCGCGGGCCCATGACATGACGGATGTCTTGCGCGTGAGTGTATGCGGCTGAGTGGACTGTTGAGGAACCGCACCACCGCGCGGCCCATTCGCGAGGCGAGGCTGATGGTTGTCATGCGGCCCTGACCGAGGGCTCGACAGTCGACGCCGTATTCGAATACTGGACATCTATGTCCACTTTTAGGGACGACCGAGAGCGCGCGCGGGAGTGGATGCTCGTCGCGGTTCTATCGCTCGGACTCGCAGGGGTGCTCGCCACCGGCCTCGTGTTCGCGCGCATGCCGCGCCTCGCGACGCTGGTGACCGATCCGGCGTTCTTCAAGCGCTGCCTGGTGGTGCACGTGGACCTGGCGCTCGTCGTCTGGTTCTACGCGTTCGTCGCCGCGCTCTTCGCGCTCATCCCGTCGCGCATTCGCTCCAACCCGATCGCGCGCCACGCGTCGGCGTTCGCGGCGGGCGGCGTCGCGCTGCTGCTCGCGGCGGCCGGTGCGCCGGGCGCCCGCGCGATCCTCGCCAACTACATCCCGGTCGTCGACCACCCGCTCTACATCGGCGGGCTCGTCGCCATCGGCTTCGCCCTGGCGTGCACGTTCCTCGACCCGAAGCTCCTCCCCGGCACCGAGCGCGAGTCGGAGCTCATCCCGCCCGCGGCGGTGGTCGGGCTCCGCGCGTCGGCGCTCGCCGTGCTCCTCGCGCTGCTCACGTTCTTCTCGACGCGCCTCGCGATGCCCGCCGGCCTGACGCCGGAGGCGCACTGGGAGATCGTGATGTGGGGCGGCGGGCACGTGCTGCAGTTCGCGAGCGTCGCCGCGATGCTCTCGGTGTGGACGATCCTCCTCTCGCGGAGCGCGGGGCGGGCGGTCGTATCGCGGCGCGCTGCGGTGATCGTCTTCTCGCTGCTCATCGCGCCGCTGTTCGCCGCGCCGCTCCTGCCCCTGGCCGGCGTGACCACCGCGACGTATCACGTCGGCTTCACGAGGCTCATGCAGTTCGGTATCGCGCCTGCGGTGCTGATCTACCTCGCGCTCTGCGTCCGCGCGCGGCCCACGAACGCGGGCTTCATCGCCAGCGCGGCGCTCACCGTCGTCGGGTTCGCGCTCGGCGCCTCCATCCGCGGGCCAAACACCGTCATCCCCGCGCACTATCACGCGTCGATCGGCGCGGTGACGGTCGCGTTCATGGCGGTGACGGTGCCGCTCCTCGAGGCGCTCGGGTTCCCCGCCCCGTCGAAGCGCGTGCGCGCGATCGCCGCGGTGCAGCCGGCGCTCCTCGGCGGCGGACAGCTCGTGTTCGCGATCGGCTTCGCCCTCGCCGGCGCGCACGGCATGCAACGCAAGGCCTACGGGGGCGAGCAGGTGATTCGCTCGCTCCCGGAGACCATTGGCCTCGCGGTGATGGGCATCGGCGGGCTCGTCGCCGTCACCGGCGGGGTCCTCTTCTTGTTCGTTGTCGGCGCGATGTGGCGCCGGCGACTCATTCAACTGCGCACCGAGCGAGGTCTCGCATGGCGGTAAAGGTTCACCCCATTCAGCGATTGATGGACAACCCGTGGCTCCTGTTGGCGCTCGGCATCATCGTCCCGTTCCTCTCCTACACGCTGTGGGGGTGGATCGACATGGCTTCGATGCCCAAAGCCACGCTGCCGTGAAGGGAGGCATTCGATGAGTATCCACGCACCGGAAGCAAACTGGTTCAAGCCACCCTCGGGCGCCGAACGCACCTGGATTGGCCTCGCGCTGGCCTGGTGTCTCGTGTTGTCGATCATGATGCCGTACTGGCATTTCAAGGGGAAGCAGAACAGCACCGGCGACTCGTACCGAGTCACGCCGGCCGCGTTCGCCGCGCGCGTCGAGCAGTTCGTGAAGACGAACAAGGTGGCCGAGATCAACGGCGTCCCCGTCGTGGAGCCGAGCCCCGGCGGCGACGCGTACCTGCAGGGCCAGATGTGGCGCTGGTACCCGGCGCTCAAGCTACGCGTCAATCAAACGTACCGACTGCACATCTCTTCGACCGACCTGCAGCACGGCTTCTCGCTGCAGCCCATGAACATGAACTTCCAGGTTCTGCCCGGGTACGACCACGTGCTGACCATCACCCCCACGATGAAGGGCGAATACAGCATCGTCTGCAACGAGTTCTGCGGCATCGGTCATCACCTGATGACCGGCAAGATCATCGTCGAATAAGGAGGCGAGAGAGACATGGCAAACGCCGTCGCAATTCCCGCCTCCCACGAGGAGTCGGAGGTCATCACCAAGCCGGTCGGCAACCACGCCGCCGGCAACAGCCGCACCTGCGACACGACCGGTCTGCCGGTCTGCCTCACCGCGCAGCTGTTCATTCGGCTCAACGCGGTGCTCGGTGTCGTCGCGCTGCTCGCAGGCGGCATCGCCGCGCTGCTCATCGCGCTCACCCGCTGGCCCGCGGTGCACCTGCTCGATCCGGTTTGGTACTACCGGCTCACCACGTTCCACGGGCTGAACATGCTCATTTTCTGGATCCTCTTCATGGAGGTGGGGATCCTCTACTTCGCGTCGACCACGCTGCTCAATTCACGCTTGTTCTCCAAGGGAATGGCGTGGGCCTCGTTCGTGATGATGGTCGCCGGCGCGGTGCTGGTGGACGTGACCATCCTCGGCGGCAAGGCCGACGTGATGATGACCTCGTATGTGCCACTCAAGGCGCACTCGAACTTTTACCTGGGCATCATCCTGGTCGCCGTCGGCACCCTGATCGGGGTCGCCAACTTCTTCGGCACCCTCTACATCGCCAAGCGCGACAAGACATACGCCGGGTCGGTCCCACTCGTGGTGTTCGGCGCCACCGCGGCGGCGATCATCGCGGTGGTCACGCTGCTCCACGGCGCGCTGGTGATGATCCCCACCTGGTTGTGGTCGATGGACATCCTGAAGGAGGTCGACGCCGGCTGGTATCGCCTCGTGTGGTGGGGGCTCGGTCACCAGTCGCAGCAGGTCAACGTCTGCGCCATGGTGTCGGTCTGGTACTTCCTCGCGACGCTCACCACCGGCGCCAAGCCGCTCAATCAGGCGGTCTGCCGCGGCGCGTTCGTCCTCTACATCCTGTTCATCAACCTCGCGTCCGCCCACCACCTCCTCGTGGACCCGGGCGTCGGCGCGTCGTGGAAGATCTGGAACACGTCGTACGCGATGTACCTCGCGGTGCTCGCCTCGATGATCCACGGCTTCACCGTTCCGGCCTCGGTCGAGACGGCGATGCGCAAGAAGGGCCACAACCGCGGCCTCTTCGGGTGGCTCGCGGCGGCGCCGTGGAAGAACCCCGGCTTCTCGGCGTTCTTCCTCTCGCTGCTCATCTTCGGGTTCATCGGCGGGATCACCGGCGTCACGCTCGGCACCCAGCAGATCAACATCCTCGCCCACAACACGCTGCGCATCCCCGGCCACTTCCACTCGACGGTGGTCGGCGGCACCTCGCTCGCGTTCATGGGGCTCGCCTATTACGTCGTCCCGCTGATCTTCAAGCGTGAGTACTACGCGCGCGGGCTCGCGCGGGTGCAGCCGTACCTGTTCGCGGTCGGCATCGTGCTGATGTCGCTCGGGATGTCGTTCGCCGGCTCGTACGGCGTTCCCCGCCGGCATTGGGACATCGAGTTCACCGGCGCTCAGTTCGCCCCCGGCTTCGGCTCGGGCGCGCACGTCATGCTCGGCTTGATGGGCGTGGGCGCGGTCATCGCGTTCGTCGGCCTGCTCACGTTCATTCTGTTGACCGTCGCGGCGGTGTTCTTCGGCAAGAAGATCGAGAACCGCGCGATGACGCCGTGGTGAAGGAGGCGATCATGCCCGAGAACGAAGAGAAAGCCGCCGAAGTGTTTGCGCACGAGCACGAAGAAGAGGAGCACAAGACGCCGGGCACCGTGGTGCTCACGCTCGCGTTGCTCATCTCGTTCGCCGTCTACTACTTCGCCAACTGGAAGGCGCTCGCCGACGTCTGGCACGTGCGCTGAGGAGGCGTTATGTCGAAATCACGGGTCGTGTCCGCCGTGGATTGGCTCTTCGTGGGGCACCGGGCGCCAGCGTTCATGCTGGCCCTCGTGCTCCTCTACAAGGCGCTCCTGATCGCGATCCTGCTCGTTCCCCCGAGCAGCAGCGGCCTCGGTGCGTTCGCCGAGGAGTTCAAGATCTGGTGCTTCGGCTACGACCCGTCGACGGGGCGCATGCAGTCGGCCTACGTCGTGATCATGCTCGCCGAGCCGTTGGTGCTCGGCGGCGCGGTGCTGCTGCTGTGGGGGCGCGGTCTCCTCGGAACCCTCCGGCGCACACCGCGCGCGCTCTTGCCGAGCGTCTCCGCCGCGCTCACCACTGTGGTGATCGCGTCGGCGGCGTTCGGCTCGCTCCGCACCAAGGCGACCGCCGGCGAGCTGCCGTTCCCCGCCGAGGAGCTCCGCACCACGTTCGCGCCGCCGAAGCTCGAGCTCGAGAGCCACGACGGCAAGGTCGTGTCGCTCGCCTCGCTCCGCGGCAAGGTGGTGCTCATCACGGGCGCCTACGCCTCGTGCAGCGCGGCCTGTCCGATGATCATGGCGCAGACTCGCCGGGCGATGTCGGCGCTCAACCCGGATGAGCGCGCGCAGGTGGTGGTGCTCGCGGTCACGCTCGACCCCGAGCACGACGACCTCGCCCGCCGCGCGCACATCGCGAAGGGGCTCGCCATGAACACCCCCCAGTACAACCTGCTCGGCGGCGATCCGAAGGAGGTCAATCGCGTGCTCGACGATCTCTCGATCGCGCGTCAGCGCAACCCGGAGACGGGCGTCATCGATCACGTCAGCGTGTTCGTGGTGGTCGATAAGCAGGGCCGGCTCGCGTATCGGTTCAGCCTCGGCGAGCGGCAGGAGCAGTGGCTCACCACCGCGCTCCGCATGCTGAGCAAGGAGTAGTCATGCGGCACCTCACCGTGCTGCAGGATGTGCCGGCCGAAAAGACGCGGCCGGATCCGGGCGTGCGGGGGGAGCGCGGGTTCGCCGCGCTGGAGGTGCCGTTTCTGTGGCTCGATCGCTACCTGCCCGAGCGGCTCAACCCGCTCGCGCAGACAGGCGCGATCGCCAACGTGTGCTTCATCATCGCGTCGGTCTCCGGGGTGCTGCTGCTGCTCTGGTACAGCCCGAGCGTGTATCAGGCGTGGTCGTCGCTCGAGGCGATGCGCGGGAGCTTGATCGCGCAGCTCACGCGATCGATCCACCGCTACTCGTCCGACGCGTGCATGTTGTTCGTGGTGCTGCACGCGCTCCGGCTCACGGCGGCGCGGCGCTTCGCCGGCGCGCGGTGGCTCGCGTGGGTGACCGGCGTCGTGCTCATCGGCTCGCTGTGGTTCGTGGGGTGGCTCGGGTACTGGCTGGTGTGGGACGAGCCCGCGCGCCGCATCGCCATCGGTTCGGCGAAGGTGCTCGATGTGCTGCCGATCTTCTCCGATCCAATGGGCCGCTCGTTCCTCGCCGACAAGAGCGTGCACTCGCTCCTGTTCTTCACGGTGTTCTTCATTCACATGCTGTTGCCGCTCGCGATGGGGGTCGCGCTGTGGCTGCACATCACCCGCCTCAATCGGTCGCGGTTCCTCACCAAAGCGCCGATGACGATCGCCGTGTGCGTGTCGCTGCTCGCGTTGTCGATCGCGCTGCCCGCGGTGTCCGGTCGGTCGGCGAAGATGATCGTCACCACCGGCGCGATGCGCGTCGACGCGTGGTACGAGCTGCCCATCGCGCTCACCGATCGGCTCTCCGGCGGCGCGCTGTGGCTCCTTGTGCTGTTCTCCACCATCGCGTTCACGCTGCCGTGGGTCCTCGCGCGCGGCCGCGCGGCGCCGGCTGCCGTCGACCTGCCGAAGTGCAACGGGTGCACCAACTGTTCGGTCGATTGCCCCTACGACGCGATCTCCATGGTGCCCCGCACCGACGGGCGCAGTCACGCGCTCCAGGCGGTGGTCGATCCCGACAAGTGCGTCGGCTGCGGCATTTGCGCCGGCTCGTGCGATTCGGCCGGCATCGGCGTGCCGATGGTGTCGCAGGTCGAGGCGCGCGCGCGGCTCGATCGCTGGATCGACGAGCACGGCGCCGGCGCCCACGTCGCGTTCGCGTGCTCGCGGTCGGCGGCCGCCACGCTGAAGGTCGATCCCGAGACCGGCCGGTGCGACGCGCTCCCCGGCTACTACGTGATGCCGGTGATCTGCGCCGGATGGGTGCACATGCTCACCGTCGAGCGCGCGCTTCGTCACGGCGTGCGCGGCGTCCTCATCGTCGCCTGCGGGAGCCAGGAGCCGCAGTTCCGCGAGGGACCGGAGCACACCCGCGAGCGCATCGAGGGCACGCGCGCGCCCTCCCTCCGGCGAGACAAGGTCGATCCGAAGCGGGTGCGCCTGGTGGAGCTCGATCGCACGCGCCTCGCGGACCTGACGAGAGCGGCCGAGGACTTCCGCGAGGGCAAGCCCGAGCCCGGCGCGCGGGGGAAGCCGTGGGCCGCGCTCGCGCTCGCCGCGCTCCTCGTCGCGTCGATCGGCGCTGGGAGCACCGTGGGCTACGCCGGCGTGCGGCCGCTCGGGCCCGAGCTGGTCGTGTCGTTCAAGCACCCCCGCCGCACCGGCGAGCACTGCCGCAAGGTGACCGAGCAGGAGAAGCTCGCCATGCCGCCGCACATGCGCCGCGACGAGATCTGCGAGCGCGGTCGCGCGCTCGTACGGCTGCGGATCGAGGTCGACGGCGTCGTGCTTCGCGAGACCAAGCACGCGCCCAAGGGGCTCCGCGGCGACGGGCCGAGCGTCGCGGTCGAGACGCTCGCGCTCTCGCCCGGCACCCATCGCGTGGTGGTGTCGATCGGCGACAGCCACGACCCGAACGAGTGGACGCACCGCCACGAGCGGACGATGACCTTCGGGGACACCGGCCGCGTCGTCGTCCTGTTCGATCGCGAGGCCGGCTTCTCCTCGGAGGGCCCATGAACCTGCCGCAGACGGCCGAATATGCGCTCCGCGCGCTCGCGGTGATCGTCACTCGCGGCGACACGGTGTCCGCCGAGACGATCGCCGGCGAGGCGAGCGTCCCGCAGCCGTACCTGCAGAAGGTGCTGCGGCGGCTCGTGGCGGCCGGCATCCTCGACGCGCGCAAGGGGCCGGGCGGCGGGTTCTCGCTGGCGAAGCCGCCCAAGAAGATCCGCCTCATCGACGTGCTCAACGCGACCGACACGAGCCTCCCCGACGCGTGCGCGTTCGGTTGGGGCAAGTGCGACGCCAAGCACCCGTGCCCGCTCCACGGCACCTGGAGCGAGCTGAAGGACTCCATTCACGGCTGGGCCTCGCGCACCACGCTCGAGGACGTGCGGCAGTATGCAGACGCGCGGCTAACCCCGCTGCGGAGGAGGGCGCCATGACAGAAGCCGTTGTACGAGCCCATCGCGCGCGCGTGGGGGCACCTGCGGTTCCGGGCCTCGCGCGCGATCTCGCAGCGCTCTGCAAGCCGCGGATCACGACGATGGTGGTCGCCACCGGCGTCGCCGGCGCGCTCGCGGCGCCGGGGCGGGTGGGCGGCCGAGCGCTGCCCGCGCTCCTCGGCACCGCGATGATCGTCGCCGGCGCCAACGCGCTCAACATGTGGATCGAGCGCGAGACAGACGCGCGGATGGAGCGAACCCGAGACCGTCCCCTCGCCGCCGGTCGGCTGTCGCCCTCGGTCGGTCTCGCCTTTGGCCTGGCGATTTCGATTCTGTCGATTCCACTTCTGCTCCTCGCCAACGCCCGGGTCGCGGCGATGGGCGTCCTCGCGTGGCTCGCATACGTCGTCGTGTACACGCCGATGAAGCGCGTCACGCGCTGGGCGCTCCCGGTCGGCGCCATCGCCGGCGCGATGCCGCCCGCGATGGGCTGGGCCGCGGCGACGGGGCATCTGGAAGGCGGCGGGCTCTACCTCTTCGCGCTCCTCTTCTTCTGGCAGCTCCCGCACTTCATGGCCATCGCGCTCGTCCGGCAGGACGAGTACGCGGCCGCGGGGCTCGCCGTCGGTGGCGAGCGCACGCGCGCGCTCCTGGTGGTGCTCGCGATCGCGTTCGTCGCGCTCACGCTCGCGACCCCGCTCGGCGGCACCCTCGCCCGCGGCACCGCGGTGGTCACGGGCGCGGCGTTCCTCGCGCTCT